>NZ_JACSQZ010000027.1 GCF_014836325.1 Clostridium gallinarum | reverse complement strand
AGTGAATATAATTATATATTTTAAATATAGAATATTTTTGGAAATATTCTCATTAATTAATATTATTAAAAATTATTACTATTTAATCAGTATGAATATTCCCAATTCCATTAATTAAATCATAATAAAGCTCTGTTGTATAAATACACTTCATTTAATAATTCTTAATAAAATCTTATAACAACTTTATTTTTAAGTGTATAAAGTTATGATATACTATTCATAGTAAAATATAAAAATATTAATATTTGATTATGTATTAATATTTTTGTACATAATATTTTATAAGTAATATAAGGTGGTGAAAAAAATTAGTATTAAATCAACAATAAGCATTATAGCTTCAAAAATCACAATTTTTCTAACAAAAACAATACTAAAAGGGGGAACTACCTTCCCTGGAAAAGTGGCTTTAAAAATAGATAAAAATATTTTAAAAAAAGTTTCTAAAGGGTATAAGGTCGTTTTAGTTACAGGAACTAATGGTAAAACAACTACTACAAGTATGATTTATAATATTTTTAAGGAATCAGGAAAGGAAGTAATTACTAATAACACTGGTGCAAACTTATTTCCAGGAATAGTTACAACTTTTATTGATAATTATAAGTTCTTTAAAGCTCCTAAAGAATCTTATGCAATCATTGAAGTAGATGAAGCTAATCTAAAATATATTACTAAATTTATTTCTCCGGAAATAATTACTGTAACAAACCTTTTTAGAGATCAGCTAGATAGATACGGAGAAGTTTATACTACTCTTTCTAAAATATTAGAAGGTATTAATATTACTCCAAATACTACTTTAGTTTTAAACGGTGATGAATCTCTATTAGGTAAATTAGATATTCCTAATAAAACTGTTTTTTATGGCTTTAATACAAAAATAAATGAAAATAAAAATATAGAAATTAATGCAGATGCAAAATTTTGCAAATTCTGTAAATCTCCTTATGAGTACAATCATATTACATATAATCATTTAGGTGACTTCTACTGTACAGGCTGTGGTTTTAAAAGAGCTAACTTAAAATATGCTGTAAATGAAGTATTAGAGTTAACTCCAGATAGTTCTACTGTTAAAATAAATGACTTAGAAATAACAGTAAGTCAATCAGGAATTTATAATATTTATAATGCATTATGCGCCTTTTCAATTGCTAAAGAGTTAAATTTGAATGATAATTCAATAAAAAACTCATTACAAAATCAAAATTCAAGTTTTGGAAGACAAGAAGCTTTAAACATCGATGATAAAGAAGTCAAAATAATACTAGTAAAAAATCCTGCTGGATATAATCAAGCTTTAGATACTCTTTGCTTAAATAATGATAAGTTTTCTGCTGCATTCTTATTAAATGATAATTATGCTGATGGCACTGATGTTTCTTGGATTTGGGATGTTGATTTTGAAAAACTTCATACTCTAAATATAGATGAAATTTTAATTTCTGGTATGAGGTGCTATGATATGGCAGTAAGACTTAAAATTGCTGGACTAAATGAAGAAAAGTTTATTATAGAAGAAGACTTCGAATCATTAACAAATAAAATCAAAAATAGCTCTAACAATAAAGTTTATGTTTTAGCTACTTATACTGCAATGATAAACTTTAGAAAATATTTATATTCAAAAGGCTATATTAAAAAGCTTTGGTAAGAAAGGAGTTTTATAAATGGAATTAAATATTTGTCATCTTTATCCTGACTTACTTAATGTTTATGGAGATGTTGGTAATATATTAATATTAAAACATAGAGCAGAAGCACGAGGTATTAAAGTTAATTTAATAAACATATCTTTAAATGATGAATTTGATGCAGAAAACACTGATATTCTATTTTTTGGCGGTGGTCAAGATTTTGAACAATCAATAGTATCTGCTGATTTAAAGACTATTAAAAAACCTATGTTAAAAAAATATATAGAAGATGAAAAAGTACTTATTGCTATTTGTGGAGGGTATCAATTACTAGGTAATTATTATATAGCTCCAAATGGCGAAAAAATAGAAGGACTTGGAATACTAGATATATATACTGAAAGTGGCGAAAATCGTTTTATAGGAAATACGGTAATATATAACGAAGATTTTAATGAAACTTATGTAGGTTTTGAAAATCATTCAGGAAGAACCTATATAAACAACTTAAAACCTTTAGGTAAATGCCTTCATGGCTATGGAAATAACGGAGAAGATGGATATGAAGGTTGTATTTATAAAAATACTTATTGTAGTTACTTTCATGGATCCCTTCTTTCAAAAAATCCTGAATTAGCTGATAGATTTTTAAAAATTGCTCTAGAGAAAAAGTATGGAAATATTGAGCTTAAATCTTTAGATAACACTTTAGAACTTAAAGCCAAAGAAGTTATAATAAATAGATTAGAAAATAAATAGAAGAAGTATATTTTCTACTTCTTCTATTTATTTTCTTCTTCTATTTATTTTTAATATTAACTTCCTTAATTTACTTCTATTTTGTTCAATCATTTAAATTTATATTATATGTAAATTAACCCACTTAACTATAACCTTAAATATTGTCATTATTTATAGTAAATGTTATACTGTAAACAGTGTTTAAGTAAGTATATAATAAACTAAATTACAAAGAAATGGGGAGATAAACTTGAAAGTAAAAAACTTCTTAAAAACGCTAGCACTTACTCTTTCTGTTTCACTGTTAGCTCCATTTGCTAATATGGTCAGTGCACAAGAAACTAATATTTCTGCTCCAGAGATTATTGGAGAAGCAGCTATAACTATGGATATTAATACAGGAGAGGTTATTTATTCTAAAAATGCAGATGTAGTTCTTTCTCCTGCAAGTACTACCAAGTTAATGACTGCATTATTATTTGCAGAAAATAAATCAAAAGCTGATATGCTTACCTTTACAGATACAGTACTAAAGGTAACCGAAACTTCATTAAATAATTATAAAGATATTCATGCTGGTGATAAAATTTCAGCTGAAGATACTATGAAAGCTGTACTAATATTTTCAGCAAATGATACAGCTTATTTAATGGCCGAAACCGTTGGAGGAACTGTACAAAACTTTGTAAATATGATGAATGAAAGAGCTAAAGAATTAGGTCTTAAAGACACTCATTTTGTAAATCCTTCTGGACTTGAAATAGATCCATTAAATCCAAGTAGTACTGAAATAAACCAAACTACTGCCTATGACTTAGCTAAAATTGGTATCGCTGCATTTAACAATGATTGGGTAAAGGATATTATTTCACCTAAAAATATTAATACTACCATTGATTTAACTGGTTCACCAATGACAATAGAATCTAGAAATAAAATTCTAGGTCAATATGGTAATATAGGTGGAAAAACTGGAACTGAAGAATTGGCAGGCCACTGTTTCGTAGGATTTTTTGAAAAGGACGGTAGAGATTTAGTAACGGTAGTACTAAAATCAGATTACGGTGCAACAGGCCTTAATGTCTTTGAAGATACAGAAAAAATAGCAACTTACAGTTATAATGCAGAAAAAGAAATCTATAAAAATGCTGGTGATGAAGTAGGATCTATAGATTTAACTTATAAAACTTTTAGATTTTTTGGATCTGAAAAGCAAATAACTGCTCCTATATATGTTAATGAAAATGTAGAATATTATAAAAATGATTTTAATGATAAAAATGCTACTATATCATATAATGGTGAAATAAAAGATGCATGGAAATTAAGTGGCAATAAAGAAGTTACATTAACTTATTCAACTCCTGGTTACTCACAGGATGTTGTTGGAACAATTAAGGTTTCTACTATAGATCTTATTAAAGCTAATTTACCATTATACTTATTATCATTACTAATCATCATAATAATCTTAGTTTTAATATTATTTATTGTTAGATTAATTAACATTAGAAAAAGAAAAAGTAGAAGAAGATATTATTAAGAATTTATGGTTGCAATATAATAAAAGAAGCATTATAATGTGTACTGCTTAAATAAAAGTTACTTAACATAATTCTAAATTTCACAATATACATTCTGTATTAAGGAGCTGTTTATAACAGCTCCTGTATTTTTATAAAACAAAGTGTAAAGGATGGTAATTTATATGAAAAAGAAAAATTTTAAGGGAAGTGTGATGTTAAATCCAACTCCTGTTGTTATTGTTACTAGTAAAAATAATGAAGATAAAGTCAATGCTTTTACTGTTGGTTGGATCAGTACAGTATGTACTAAAGAACCTATATTAGCTATGGGGGTCAGACCTGAACGATTATCTTATGACTATATTAAAGAAAGCATGGAATGTGTTATAAATCTTCCTTCAAGAGATATGGTTAAATTCGTAGACTACTGTGGGGTTACATCTGGAAGAAAAATAGATAAAATTAAACATTTTGGATATAAATTAAGTGATGGTGTTTCTATTAATACCCCTTCTATTGATTTAGCTCCAGTTGCTCTTGAATGTAAAGTTAAAAGCATAACCCCTCTTGGAACTCATGACTTATTCTTATTAGATGTAATTAATGTTAAGGTAAATGAAGATATTATTGATGATAATGGAAAAATATGTTTTAATAAAGCTAATTTAATTTGCTATAATCACGGTGAATATTTCGGATTAAATGCAAAGCCTTTAGGTTCATTTGGTTATTCAATAAAAAAGAAAAAGAGAAAGAAATAACTGTATAGAATAGGTAAAATTACATACAAAATCCTTAAATAATTTTAGTTTAATTCCAATAGCTTTCTTGACATTAAGTAAAAATCTATCTATACTCAATAATGTTACAATTAATTAGTTTGGGGGATACGCTATGTTTATATTAACTTATAATATTGAATTCAAAGCACTAGATGAAAAAATAGAACTATTACAAATTAATGATATATTTAATGTTTTTTATGAAAGCCCTTTAGAAATAACAACTGATGAATATGGATACGGCTATTTAGAAAAAGAAGTAAATTCTATTGATATTAAAGTTGCATATGATGAAGATAAAAACTTTTTAGAGGATTTTAAAAATAAGGTTTCTTCACTGTTAGATAGCAATTGTATCTCCATTGAAGAAGTTAATTATAATTATGAAGATTATGATTTTCCTACCATTAAAATCAATGATAATTGGGTTCTTGCATCCCCAAATGATAATATTAATGATAAAAATATAAGTAAAATTTCCTTTATATCTCAAGGAGCTTTTGGAACTGGTTTACATGAAACCACTCAAGATTTATTAAATATTATTTTAACTAAGATAGATTTAAATAATAAAAAAGTTCTAGATATAGGCACTGGATCTGGTATTTTATCTATTGCTTCTTCCATAATAGGTGCATCAAGTGTTACAGCATTAGATATTAGAGATGTTAGAGATGAAGTGGAATTGAACGCTTCACTTAACGGTATTTATAATATAGATACCATAATAGGAAATGCTCTTAATGGAGAAGTAACTATTAATGATAAATTTGATTGGATTTACATAAATATAGGTGGTGAAGAAACTCAGCTATTTATGGATTTTATAAAGGAACATTTAATTCCTGATGGTAAAATTTTGGTATCAGGATTAGTTGAATGGAGCTTTGATAAGGTAAAAACAATAGTTGAAAGCTATGGATTTAAATTAGAAGAAAAGTTTCAAACTAACGAATGGGTTACTGCAATATTTAAATAAAATTTATTAGTTTATTATAAATAAAACATAATAAAGGCTTAGAAACTATAAATATAATTATTTTAGTTTCTAAGCCTTATTTAATGCTTATTTATTATATAAGTATTTATATATATTATAGTTGGCTTTAACTTTATCTACATACTTTTTAGTTTCTGGAAAAGGAATATAATCTAAATTTTCTCCATCCTCTGAATACTCTTCATGATTTAACCACTTATTAACATTTCCACTACCTCCGTTATATGCAGCTAAAACTAAATCTAAATTATTATCAAATTCATTTTCTAAATTATTTAAATACCAACATCCCATTCTTATATTAAGCTCTGGATCAAAAAGCATTGATGGTAAAAAATAATTTATTGATAACTCATTTGCTATCCACTCTCCTGTAGTATCCATTATCTGCATTAACCCTTTAGCCTCTTTTTTAGATACTGCTGATTTATCAAAATTACTTTCTGTTTTTATTACCGCTAATACAAGATATGGATCTAATTCATACTCATCACTATATTTATTTATATATTCAGCATATTTGTATGGATATACATATTTTTTTATTGCAAACATAAATCCTAAATAAAATATAAGTATTGCAATTAAAATAGTTACTATACGCTTAAACTTCATCCCTATCTCCTTACTTATTAATTACATTTAAAAATCCTATTACCTTATCTACCTGTTCTTTTGTCTTTAATAAGTCTCCATTATTATCTATAATTATGTGAGCATAATCTACTTTTTTATCTAATGATAACTGAGCATTTAACCTATTTATAGCCTCATCTCTAGATAATTTATCTCTATTTTTAACTCTACTTATTTGTGTATTATTATCTACCCAAACAACTATTATATAATCCATATCTTCATGAAGATTATTTTCTATTAAAGTTGGAGCATCAAGAATAATTAATCTTTCACCATTCTTTTCATATTCATCTAAAGACTTAAATATTTCACTCTTGATATAAGGCATTATGATATCTTCATATTTTTTTCTTTGCTTTGGAAATCTAAATATATGATTTCCGAATTCTCTTCTTCGAAATTCACCTCTCCAATCAAAAAATCCTGTTCCAAATTCTATCTTTATTTTATCTATTATTTCAGGATATTTTATCAAAACATCTCTTGCTATATTATCAGCATCTATTACCTTAAATCCTTCATTAATCAGCATTTTTGATATAGTACTTTTTCCTGATCCAATTCCCCCAGTTAACCCTATTTTTATCATTTTATCTAGGCCTCCCTATTTTGCTTCATACCATGTACTACCTATATTTATATCTACTTCTAAAGGCACATTCATATTTAATACCTTTTCCATTTCATTTTTCACTATATTCTTTACTTCTTCTAATTCATATTTTTTAACATTCAATATCAATTCATCGTGAACTTGTAAAATGATTTTACTATCTAAGCCTTTTTCATTTAACTTATTATAAACATTTACCATAGCTAATTTAATAATATCAGCAGCACTACCTTGGATAGGAGCATTCATAGCTAATCTTTCCCCTAAAGATTTTACTATTTTATTAGATGATTTAATTTCTGGTATAAATCTTCTTCTATTTAGAATAGTAAGAACAAACCCATTATCCTTTGCTTCCTTTATCAAACCATCTAAATATCCTTTTATTTTAGGATATCTTTCAAAATATATTTCCATATATTCAGAAGCTTCTTTCTTAGTTATGTGTAAGTCTTGAGAAAGACTAAAATCGCTAATTCCATATACTATTCCAAAGTTAACTGCTTTAGCTCTACTTCTCATTAATGAAGTAACCTCATCTAAAGGAACTCTAAACACTTCTGATGCAGTTTTTCTATGAATATCACTATGATGTTTAAATGCATCTATCATATTTTCATCCTTAGATAATTCTGCTAAAACTCTAAGTTCAATTTGAGAATAGTCACAAGATAATAATACATCTTCCTCTTCATCTGGTATAAATACCTTTCTTATTTCTCTTCCCATCTCATATTTTATAGGGATATTTTGAAGATTAGGTTCTGTACTAGATAATCTTCCTGTAGTTGTCACAGTTTGATTGAAGGTTGAATGTATTTTCCCATCAACATCTATAACATTTTTAAGTCCTTCCACATAAGTTGAGTTAAGTTTTGTTATTTGTCTATAATATGTTATCTTAGGTATTATTTCATGCTTATCTTGTAGTTTTTCTAATACATCTGCATTAGTTGAATAACCTGTTTTAGTTTTCTTAATAACAGGTAAGTCAAGCTTTTCAAATAGAATTTTTCCTAATTGCTTTGGAGAATTAATATTAAACTCTTCCTCTGCTAAATCAAATATTTCTTTTTCAGTTGTCTTTATTTCTTCTTTAAATTTTACTGCTAAATCATCAAGCATATTTTTATTTATATTAAAACCTAATGATTCCATAGAAGATAAAACAAATATTAAAGGATGCTCAACTTCATAATAAAGTTCTTCCATTTTTTCTTCTTTAATTTTTTCACTAAGTATATTATAAACTTCTTCTAGCTTACTATTTACTATATACTTAATCTCTTCTTCATTTCCTTTTACATCTTCACCTAAATATTCATTAATTAATGATAATAAATCATAAGAGCTACGTGCTGAATTTATCAAATATGCTGCAATTGCTGTATCAAATTCAAAGCTTTCAATTTTAATATTTAACTTATTTAATATTGTAATTAAAGATTTTCCGTTATGAATAATTTTCTTTAATTCTTTATTTTCCATAATATTTTTCAAAGCTAAACAAGAAGAGTCTTTATCATTATTAAATAACTCATTAAATTTAATATAATAATTTTCTTTATTATTATATATATTCATACATAACAATTGAATTTCTGAATACTTTTCACTATTTTGAACTTCATATGTTATATAAGCTTTATCAGTTAAATTCTTTGATAATTCTAAAAACGAATTTAAATCATTTATGTAATTAATTTCTATATCTTCATTTTTATCTTCTTCATTATCATCTTTTAAAATTTTATCTAGTACAGATTTCATTTGTAATTTTAATAAAAACTTTTTTAAGCCTTCTTTATTATATAAATCTTGATTTTTTATTTCTTCTAAATCAAAATCAATAGGAACATCTGTCATTATAGTTGCTAATCTTTTACTAAATATTGCTTGTTCTCTATATGTTTCTAAGTTCTCTTTTAATTTTTTTCCACTAATACTATCTATATTATTTAATACTTCTTCAATAGAACCATATGTTTGAATTAATTTATATGCTGTTTTTTCCCCTACTCCAGGAACCCCAGGAATATTATCTGATTTATCTCCCATAAGTCCTTTTACATCTATAAATTGAGTAGGTGTAACTCCAAACTCATCAACAAAACTTTTAAAATTGTATTTTGCTGTTTCAGTTACTCCTTTTTTAGTAATTATTACATTTATATTATCTGAGGCTAATTGAAGAGCATCTCTATCACCAGTTAAAATAAATACTTCTATATTATTCTTTTCTGCATACTTAGCTAAGGATCCTATTATATCATCTGCTTCAAATCCTTCTAATTCATATTTCGTTATTCCCATTAAATCTAATACTTCCTTTATAATAGGAAATTGCTCAGCAAGTTCAGGAGGCATTTTTTTTCTTCCTGCTTTATACTCCTCATATTCCTTATGCCTAAATGTAGGACCTTTTTTATCAAAAGTAGCTACAATATAATCTGGTTTTAATTCCTCTTTCATCTTAAATAACATATTTACAAATCCATAAACAGCATTTGTATGAATGCCTTCAGAATTTGTAAGTTCTGGAATTGCATAAAATGCTCTATTTAAAAGTGCATTTGAATCTAAGATTAATAATTTTTCCATTTTTTCCTCCAAATTAAGGTTTTGTTTCCTTAAATCTATTTTTAATATAAATTATACTATTATTGACTAAATAAATCATTACATTTTAATTAATATAAAAACTAAAATATGCTTAAATCTAATTCATTTGCTAAATCAGTAATTATATTTATTCCAGCAATGCTATTTCCCTTTTCATCTAATGATGGACCATAAATACCAATACCAAACTTTCTAGGAACTGTTGCTAAGATACCTCCTCCAACTCCTGATTTTGCAGGAATACCTACCTTAACAGCAAAATCTCCAGATGCATCATACATTCCGCAAGTAACCATTATAGTTTTTACTATTCTACATACATCCTTTGGAATGAATTTTTCATTTGTCCAAGGAATAACTCCATCATTTGCAAGTACTGCACCAAACCTAGCCAAATCTCTAGCTGTTACTTCTATTGAGCATTGTTTAAAATATAAATCTAATATTTCCTCTACATCCCCATCTAATACTCCAGTGCTCTTCATAAAATAAGCTAAAGCTCTATTTCTATTACCAGTTTCTTTTTCAGATAAATATACTCTTTCGTTAACAGATATATCATCATTATTGGTTACAGTTCTCATAAATTCTAATATTTTTTCTAACTTTTCATTTACATCTTTTCCATCTATTAATGAAGTAGTAACTATAGCACCTGCATTTATCATTGGATTATATGGTTTACCACTATCACTTGCTTCTAAATTAACTATTGAATTAAATCCCATACCTGTTGGTTCTACATCTACTTTTTTAAATACATTTTCTCTTCCATTGTCTCTTATAGCTAAAATAAGACTTACTATTTTTGATATACTTTGAATAGTAAATTTTGCATTATAATCTCCAGAATAATACTCTTTTCCTCTAGAATCTACTACATATATTCCAAGTTCATCTGGATTTGCTTCACTTAATGCAGGAATATAAGATGCAACCTTTCCTTCTCTACCATATTTTTTATTTTTTTCTACTAGTGTATTTAGTAAACTAAACATAAAGCTTCACCTCTTATTTCCTATATTTATTGCAATTTATATTATATATATGTTTTGATTAATAATCCACATCATTATAGGATAATAATATTAATTTTAGCTAAAACTTATATATCAATATTTATTATTATAGACAATAAAGTTTATACTTATATATTTAACTAGACTATTTTACTATATTATGTAAGAATAAATTATATAAACTATATTTTAGAGGTGATTAAATGGATATGAAAAAATTATTAGACAAATATGCGAAATTAGCAGTAAAAAAAGGTGTTAACTTACAAAAAAATCAAGTTTTATTAGTAAATTCACCAATAGAATGTATAGACTTTGCAAGAGCTATTGCTAAAGTTGCTTATGAAGAAGGTGCTAAGGAAGTTATTGTTCACTATGGAGATCAAACTCTTCAACGTCTTAAGCTTGAAAATGCTTCTATCGATACATTAAAAGAAGTTCCTAACTGGATTGCTGAATCTTATAACTCTTATGCAAGAGAAGGTTGCTGCGTAATATCTATTTCAGCTTCAGACCCAGATGCTTATAAAGGAATACCAATGGATAAGATATCTGCATATCAAAAAAGTAGACAAATAGCTTTAAAAGAATACTATGAATATTCTATGGCAAACAAAATTCGTTGGACAGTTGTTTCAGTTCCAACAGAAGCTTGGGCATTAAAGATTTTTAAAGACTCAACTCCAGAAGAAGCTGTAGAAAAACTTTGGAATGTAATTTTTAAAGTTGTAAGACTAGATAAAGAAGATCCTATAAAAGCTTGGGATGAACATAATTCTAAAATAGCTGAAAAACTTGAATTTTTAAATAACAATAAATTTAAAAAGCTACATTATACAAAGTCTAATGGCACAAATTTAACTATTGAATTACCAGAAGATCATGTTTGGCTTGGTGGTTCTGAAAAGTGTAACTCTGGTATAGAATTTAATGCTAACATGCCAACTGAAGAAGTTTTTACACTTCCTAAAAAGAATGGAGTTAATGGTATAGTTACTTCATCTAAGCCTTTAAGTTACGGTGGAAATTTAATTAATGATTTTTCTTTAACTTTTAAAGATGGAAAAGTAGTAGATTTTTCAGCAAAGGAAGGCTATGAATCACTAAAGAATTTATTAGAAAGTGATGAAGGTGCTAGATATTTAGGCGAAGTTGCCTTAGTTCCTTTTGACTCTCCTATTTCTAATTCAAATTTGATTTTTTATAATACTTTATTTGATGAAAATGCAGCTTGCCATTTAGCTTTCGGTAAAGCTTATCCTACATGTATAGTTAATGGAGATAATTTAAATCAAGATGAACTATCTCAAAAAGGTGCTAACAATTCTATAATCCATGTTGATTTTATGGTTGGAACTAATGATTTAAACATTGTTGGCTACACTTACGATAACAAGGAAATTGAAGTATTTAAAAATGGAAATTGGGCATTTTAATTTATATTAAGCTTTTATTTTTGAAAAAAGTAGTTGCTAAAATTGCAACTACTTTTCTTATTAATTATTATATATTGTTTCTAATCTCATTCTTATTTGCTTTATAAATTCCTCAGAATTCATTACACTTACATTATCTATATCTGATAATAAGGCTAAATCCTTCGTCATATATCCATCATTTATAGTTTGTATAGATGCTTTCTCCAAGTTATTTGCAAACTCAACCAAATCATTATTATTATCCATTTCGCCTCTTTTTCTTAAAGCACCTGACCAAGCAAATATAGTTGCAATGGAATTAGTAGAGGTTTCTTTTCCTTTTAAATGATTATAATAATGTCTTTGAACAGTTCCATGTGCAGCTTCATATTCATAATAGCCTTCTGGAGATACTAATACAGATGTCATCATTGCTAAAGAACCAAAGGCTGTAGCAACCATATCACTCATCACATCTCCATCATAATTTTTACATGCCCAAATATATCCGCCTTTTGATTTTATAACTCTAGCTATTGCATCATCTATTAATGTATAAAAATATTCTATTTTTAATTCTTTAAATTTTTCTTTATATTCATTATTAAATATATCTTGAAAAATATCCTTAAATGTATGATCATACTTCTTTGAAATTGTATCTTTAGTTGCAAACCATAAATCTTGTTTTGTATCTATAGCAAAATTAAAGCAACTTCTTGCAAAGCTCTCAATAGAGTTATTTAAGTTATGCATTCCTAAAACTACTCCATCATCATTAAAATTATGAATTAATTCACGATTCTCATTTCCATTTTCATCCGTGAATACTATTTCTGCCTTACCTTTTCCTTTTATTTTCATTTCTACATCTTTATAAACATCGCCATAAGCATGTCTAGCTATTGTTATAGGTTTTGTCCAATTCCTTACATAAGGCTTAATAGAATCTATAAGTATAGGTGCTCTAAATACCGTTCCATCCAAAATAGATCTAATTGTTCCATTAGGACTTTTCCACATTTCTTTCAAATTATATTCTTTAACTCTTTCTGCATTAGGAGTTATAGTAGCACACTTAACTCCTACTCCATACTTTTTTATTGCTTCTGCTGCTAAAATAGTAACTTCATCATTAGTTTCATCTCTATACTCTAAACCTAAATCATAATATTCAGTTTTTAAATCAATAAAAGGATATAATAATTCTTCCTTTATAATGCCCCATAAAACTCTTGTCATTTCATCTCCATCCATTTCAACTAATGGATTTATCATTTTAATTTTATTCATTTATAGCCCCCCAATATATTTTAATAAGTAAATTATACCTTATAAGATATGTTTTTACAATTATCTTTAGTTTTTGCAAATAAAAAAGTGTTAAAGTATCATATCCAGGTTCCGTCGCAAGCTCCAAGTCACCTTGCTATGATATTTTAACACTTACAAACTGAAGGAAGGAAAGTATAAATAGTTAATAATAAGGCATAACTTTTTATACTTTCATATGCATTAAAAAAAGGATTGTATAATACAATCCTTTTTAATCAAGTTCTAAGTAGTTATATTTAGATAAAAATACTTATAAGTATTATAGCAAATATTATTTGGCAAACTCCTACAGCCCCACCATATAACATTGCTAAAGGACCTTCTTTAACTAAATCTCCAATCTTAACTCTCATACCAATACCTGCAAGTGCTATTATTTCAAAATTTCCACTTATCCATTTAAATATTTTTGAAACTGCTTGTGGTACAAATCCAATAGTATATAAAACACAAATTATAAAAAATCCTGTTATAAACCATGGAATATTAAATTTTCTTTTATTTTCTACTTGAACCTCATTATTAATTTTTTCTTCTTTTTCTTCTTTATCTAATTCTATTTTTTCAAATATTATAACAACAGCTACTAATAATATTATTCTTATAATCTTAAAAACTGTTGCTAATTTGACTACATCATCAGATACAAATTTAGCAGATCCAATCACTTGTCCAACAGATTGTAGTATACCTCCCATCATTGCTGATGTATGTAATGTTTCATTATTATATAATGCTAAAGTTATAGCAGGTAATAAAATCATAAGTATAGTACCAATTACATTAACTATTGTAATAGATATAACTTTATCTGAATCACTTGCTTTAATAACTGGTGCTGTTGCCCCTATTGCAGATGATCCACAAACAGCATTTCCAGATGCCATTAATAAACAATACTTCTCATTAAATTTTAATTTTCTTCCTATCCAATATGCTGCTATTATAGTTAATGTCATTTGTAAAGCTATAAATATAAGTCCATTAAAACCTAGTCCTAAAATTTCACTTAAATTAATATTAGCTCCCATTAAAACAATTGAATAATTTAAAAGATCTTTTTCTGCAAATTTAGTTCCTTCATCATATTTTTTACCTTTAAACATAGTATTCCCTACAAATATGCCTATAAAAATTGCAAAAGTTGCTGCCCCAACAGTTGAAAACTTCTTACCAAGAATTTCTGATATTATTCCAATAATCAAGCATATTAATAAACCTGGCACTATGTTCTTAATTTTTTTCATAACTAACACCTCAATCTCTATAATTTTTCTCTCTAGAATTTATTATAGATATTATTGCCATAAAATTAAAATACTATTATTTTATTATTATAATAACTCTTTACCTATATAAAAATCCTTTGTGTACTCAATAAAAGTTTTCATATTATTTGATATGAATTTATCATTATGACTTATTATGTATAAATCCCTTTCAATTTTTCCTTCTAATAATCTAAACATAAATAATTCGCCACTTTTAACCTTATCTTCTACAACCCTATAGGATAAACACCCTATACCTAAATTTGCTTCTACTATTTTCTTTATAGCCTCAGTATTACCAAGTTCTAAAAAGGTTGTAAATTTAATCTTATTTTTTTTAAGAAATAATTCTGTATGTTCTCTTGTTCCACTACCTTCTTCTCTCATAATTAATTTTTGATTTTCAAGAGTTCTTCCTTCTATACTTCTATAATTTCTTAGATCATTCTTATCTCCACAAATAAATACTAATTCGTCCTTCCATATTATTTCTTTTTTTATTTCCTCAGAATGAACGTCACCTTCTACATAAGCAAAATCAACTTTATTTTCTAAAATTAATTTTTCTATGTTTTTAGTATTTTCAATAATTAATGATATTTCTATATCCTTATATTTGCTTGAAAACTCCTTTATTATCTCTGGAAGTATATATATACCTATAGTTGTACTAGCACCTATAACTATTTTTCCCTTTTCATTTAAATTAAAATCTCTGATGGTTTTAAATCCCTCATCATATAGATTAAGAATTCTTCTTGTATAATTAAAAAAAACCTCGCCTTCATGAGTTAAAAATAATTTCTTCCCAATTCTATCAAATAATTTTGCTCCAAGTTCTGCCTCTAACTCATTTATACTTTGACTAATCGATGGCTGACTTATATACATATCCTTTGCAACCCTTGTCATATTTAAATGTATTGCCGTTTCATAAAATATTTTTAGCTTTCTAAAATTCAATTTTTTTCTCCCCTTTAAATAAAACTCAGCCTAAGCTGAGTTTTGTTTAATATTTATTTATCTACATCTTCGTAATCAACATCAATAACTTCTACAACAGAATCATCAATATTTTCTATACTTTCACTATTGTAACTTGTTTTATATTCATAATTGTAAGTAGTTGTACTATTTTTTTTACTTCTTCTCTCTATATATACTTTAATTTTAAATATAACATATAGAACAAATAATATTGGAAGTAAAAATACTAAAATATTAAAAGCTACAACTCCTATTATACCTATTATTAATATTGTACTCACTATAAATAACCAGAATTTAATCTTATCACTCATATTAATTTACCTCTTTATTTGATAATATTATTTTTTCTCTAACTTGAGGTAATTATACCATAAACTAAACTCATTTTCAACAAGAGATATATAATATCATTTTAAAAGTTTAAATATACCCTTTATATCCTTTAAAAAAGGACTGTACAAAGTACAATCCTTTTTATATTAATTTTCTTCAATATAAGCCTTATCAAAGTATACATGTCCTAAAGAAGAAACTCTAACCCCTTTAACTTCAGGTTTAGCACCCTTAACTAGAGTATAATAGTATATTGGGATTATTGGCATATCATTCATTACTATATCTTCAGCTTCTTTCATGATTTCCCATCTTTTTTCTAAATCCCCTTCTATCTTAGCTTCATTAACTAGCTTATCATATTCAGGATTTGAATATCCAGCATCGTTATTTCCACCATCAGTTACCCATAAATCTAAGAATGTCATTGGATCAACATAGTCTCCAGACCAACCATGTCTAGCTATTTCATATCCACCTTCTTGTCTAGTATTTAAAAATACCTTCCATTCTTGGTTAGTTAATTCAACATTAACACCTATTTTAGCCCAATCTTGTTGTATAGCTTGAGCAACTAATTTATGAGCTCCTTCAGTATTATACATAAATTCTAAAGTTGGAAGTCCTTCTCCATTTGGATATCCAGCTTCTGCTAATAATGCTTTTGCTTCTTCTATATTAGCTTTATTTGCATCATAATATTCTCTATCTGCAAAATCTTCTCCCTTATCATTTAAAATTCCTTGTGGAACAAAACTATATGCAGGGATTTGTCCAGACTTAGTAACATTTTCTGTAATAGCTTTTCTATCTATTGCAATTGATAACGCTTTTCTAACCTTTGCATTACTTAAAGCTTTTTTAACATCTTCAGGTAATGTTGATTGCTTACCAACATTAAATACTAACATATAAGTTGCAAGGTTCGGATAAATTGTAACTAAACCTTCTTCTTGGCCTCCTGCAATTTCTGCTGGTGGAACACTAGAAACCATATCAAATTCACCTGATTTTAAAGATGCATAAGCAGTATTTTCATCAGTAACTAATTTAAATACAAGTCCTGGAAGCTTAATATCTTTAGCATTCCAATATTCTTTATTCTTTTCAAATACTAATTGATCTTTTAAATCCCATTGAACTAATTTAAAAGGTCCATTAGAAACGTAAGTTTCTGGTTCAGTTGCCCATCCTTCTGGATCAGCTGTAACTATATCTTCTCTTTCTGGAAAATAAGTTGTAAATGCAGTAAGTTCTAGAAAATATGCTGTTGGAGCTTCTAAAGTTACTTTTAAAGTATGATCATCTATAACTTCAATTCCCAATTCTTCTCTAGTAGCTTCTCCATTATAAAATTTTTCTGCATTCTTTATATAATATAATTGATAGCTATATTCTGCTGCTGTTTCCTTAGTTAATGCTCTAATCCATGAAAATTCAAAGTCTTTTGCAGTAACAGGCTCTCCATCTGACCATTTAGCATCTTTTCTTAAATGGAATGTATATTCTAATTTATCATCTGAAACATCATATTTTTCAGCAACTCCTGGAGTTGCCTTTTCATTTTCATCAAGTCTCATTAACCCTTCAAATGCATTTTCTATAATAGTTCCAGCATCTGATGCAGTATTTAAAGTAGGATCTATTGTTTCTGGATCCGCACCTAAATTATAAATTAAACTTCTTCCTGCCTCTGCTGAATCACCACCATTTCCACAGCCTGCAAAAACAGACATTCCAAGAGCTAGTGTTAGTGCTACTGCACAAATTTTTCTTAGCTTATTGCTCTTCATTAAAAATTCCCCCTTAATATTATGTTTATATAATTTTTATTTATTAACCCCAATAAAATCTAACCTTTATCTTTTTTAATAAATATAACTAATTTGTTATATTTTTGGATTTAAAGTTAATATTTCCTTATACAGATATTATCTTATCTATTTAACAATGTCAATTATTTTTTTGAATTTTTTATTTTTTTATTGCTTTTTTTGATATTTAATAAGTATTTTTTCATTATTAATATTAAATCTATTAAATAAATTGCAAAGTATGTTGAATTTTATCAATTTCCTATATAAGTAATTTATTTTATATTCATAATATAAAATAATAAACATACTATTATTATTTAACTCTTATAACTAATAAAAATATTTTTTATAACAAAATTATATATGCTAAAAAAGTCATGGATAAATCTAAAAGTTTATCCATGACTCTTAATAAATTTGTTTAATACAAATATTTTTTATTTCATTGCTTCTTCTATTGCAACTGCAACAGCAACTGTAGCTCCTACCATAGGGTTATTTCCCATTCCGATAAGCCCCATCATTTCAACGTGAGCTGGTACTGATGAAGATCCTGCAAATTGAGCATCTGAATGCATTCTTCCCATTGTATCTGTCATACCATAAGAAGCTGGACCAGCCGCCATATTATCTGGGTGAAGAGTTCTTCCTGTACCACCACCTGATGCTACTGAGAAGTATTTCTTTCCTTGATCTATACATTCTTTTTTATATGTTCCTGCAACTGGATGTTGGAATCTTGTTGGGTTAGTTGAGTTACCAGTAATAGATACGTCAACTCCTTCGTGATGCATTATAGCAACACCTTCTCTAACATCGTTAGCACCATAGCATTTTACTTTTGCTCTTGGTCCATTTGAATATGGAACTTCTCTAACTATTTCTAATTTACCTGTGAAGAAATCAAATTTTGTTTCAACATAAGTAAATCCATTTATTCTTGATATGATGTATGCAGCATCTTTTCCTAAACCATTTAAGATAACTCTTAATGGTTCTTTTCTTACTTTATTAGCTTTTTCGGCTATTTTTATAGCACCTTCTGCAGCTGCAAAACTTTCGTGTCCTGCTAAAAAAGCAAAACATTTAGTTTCTTCTCTTAAAAGCATAGCTCCTAAATTTCCGTGTCCAAGTCCAACTTTTCTATCATCTGCAACTGAACCTGGAATACAGAAAGCTTGTAATCCTTCTCCAATAGCTTCTGCAGCATCAGCAGCTTTTGTACATCCTTTTTTAATAGCTATAGCAGCTCCTAAAGTATAAGCCCACATAGCATTTTCAAATGCGATTGGTTGAGTTGATTTTACTATTTCATAAACATCTATACCTTTTTCATCACAAACTGTCTTTGCATCTTCTATTTTATTCATTCCGTACTTTTCTAATACAGGAATGATTTGATTTATTCTTCTTTCATAACTTTCAAATAATGGCATAATACTGTTCCCCCTTCAAATTATTCGTGTCTTGGATCGATAACTTTAACTGCTTCGTCAAATCTACCGTATTGTCCTGTAGCTTTTTCCATTGCTTCATTAGCATCCATTCCCTTAGCAACCATTTCCATCATCTTTCCTAAGTGAACAAATCTATATCCAATGATTTCATTATTAGCATCTAAAGCTATTTTAGTAACATATCCTTCTGCCATTTCTAGATATCTAGATCCCTTAGCAACTGTTCCGTACATTGTACCAACTTGTGATCTAAGCCCCTTTCCTAAATCCTCAAGTCCAGCTCCTATAGGTAGTCCACCTTCTGAGAATGCAGTTTGACTTCTTCCATATACTATTTGAAGGAATAATTCTCTCATTGCTGTGTTAATTGCATCACAAACTAAGTCAGTATTTAATGCTTCTAATATAGTCTTTCCTGGTAAAATTTCTGAAGCCATAGCAGCTGAATGAGTCATTCCTGAGCATCCTATTGTTTCTACTAATGCTTCTTCTATTATTCCATCCTTAACATTTAAAGTTAACTTACAAGCTCCTTGTTGTGGTGCACACCAACCAACTCCATGAGTTAGACCTGAAATGTCTTTTACCTCTTTAGCTTGTACCCATCTTCCTTCAACAGGAATTGGTGCAGATCCATGATTTGGTCCCTTAGCAACAACGCACATTTCTTCCACTTCTCTTGAATACATCATATTATATCTCCTCCCTAATTATAGATTCCAGTAGCTTTAATAATTTCCCTTAAAATATAAACTACTTAAATCGGGACAAATATTACCCCAGTATGGGCATATTTATCCTACATCTATAATAACAGATGAAAAAAAGTCTAACAATATTTTTATTATAAAAAACTTATCATTTCTTCATGAAAATTTCTCTCTTGCTATTTTAAACCTAATTTGCTATAATAATTCTTGCAGCTAGTCGGCATGGCGGAACTGGCAGACGCACATGACTCAAAATCATGCGGGAAACCGTGTGGGTTCGATTCCCACTGCCGGCACCAATATTTATAAGAAATGGCTTTATCACTAGGTTTTAGTACTTTTTGATAAAGCCCTTTTCTTTTTTTGTTACACTATTTGTTACAACTAAAAAAGAACTCTAAAAGAGCTCTTTAAATCTATTCATTAATTCTTACGTTAAAACTTTCTATTAATTTAATAAAGGCATTATCGTTCTTAAAGTTATCAAAACTACCTTTATTATAATATTCATTAAATTTTTTCAAGAAATAATCTCCATAATATTTGTAATTCTCTTCTATAATTTCTATAGCTTCTTCTACACTTGATAAATATAAAAAAGACAATCTATCATTTAATTGACTATTTAATACATTCTTAATTTCGTTAATTACATTATCTATTAATTCATTACTATTATCTTCTAAATAAATATTTATAAGTAACCTTCCTATATTTTCAATATATTCCATTTCAGATAAATTATCAACTTCCATATCAGGATACACATTCTTAACTTTTTTTAAAGCTAGATTACCATAATAAATAGCATCATTTTTCATATTTATTATATATGATGAATAAGCTCTTTTATAATATAATTTTGAAACTTCAATATTATCTATTATATCTGGATATTTTTCTGTTAAATTTATAGATTCGTCAATCAAATTAATGAACTTAATAGTATTAACTCCTGGTTTTAAAAAACTATCTTCTATTTTATATATATTAAATTCCAACTTAATTCTAATATTATCTAGCTTTAGTATATTCTTCTCATCATAAATACTATTAATTTCGTATCTTAATTCTTCTATTTGCGCCTTACTCAAAGTCAAATCTCTATTTAATAACTGAGTACCTTCTAATAAATCATTTATTTGTTTATCAAAATCTTTAACTTTCACAAATTGAAATACTGATACCGAAGAAACTATTACTGCAAAAAATATTGCTGATACAGCAATTATATTGTTTATTCTTCCTGTTACATTATTAGCTACAGCTTCTATCGCAATTATCTGATCTTGATTATATTCTCCTGTTGATTGTATTGTTACATTAGTATCTCCCATACCTTTAGATATAAAATATATTGTACTTATAAGAATTAATAAAAATACTATCAAATATATAATGCTATTTACATTTATAATATATACTTTGTTATTATTTTTTTTCTTCTCCATTATCCCACCTCTTAGATTTATTATTCTACAAATATTTATAAACTCCTTCATATAAAAATAAAATTATACCCTTAATAGTATTCGTATAATCGTTATTTAGCGAAATTATTAAATATCATCTATCTAAGCCATTTCTTTAAAGTCAAAATACTTAGTTTTAGTTTACTATTAATAAACTTTAATAAAGAAAAATGGTATTTCGCATTAGTCTTAACGAAATACCTTAAATTCCATAATTAATATTATGTTCCTTATAATATTCAATAATTTTATGCTCAGCTTCTTCTAATGTATAATATTTCTTATTCTTATCCCTAAATACAATCCCTAGATTTATATAAAATTTAAAAGCACTATAAAGATTTACTTTAGCAAATATAGGTTTTATTATTTTTCTGCCAGTATTGGCATAGCATTGAATAAAGCCTAAATCCTCAAAGCTAATACTAATATCATATCTTGGTTTTTGTATTAGTTTTTTATATATATGCTCTCTTAGATATATATCTTTAACATCTAAATTAGTAACTTTCATAAATCTATCTTTAAATTAACTCTCAATTAACTGCTGCAATATATGAATTAAGCCACCATAACTTGAACAACTGACTATTTCCTTGCTCTTTATAGCTTTTATAAATTCATTTTCATTAGGTAAATTAGTGATAGAATCAAGAATATCAGTACCCTTAACACTTAATTCAGTATCATCAGAAAACTTTATAGTTGCCATTTTGCCTTTATCTTTCATTAATGTTCTTTTTATTCTCTCTAATCTTTTATCGCTTATCATTTATATATTCCTCAAGCTCTGCTATTCTCTTTTCTTGGTCGTCAACTCTTATACTGTTTAAAATTGAATTACATGAGTATATTATTGTATTAGCTTTCTTAGTATCTATTTCATTATTTGCTATCATATTAGTTATTTTGGCTAAGGTCTTTCTTATATCGCTTGGAGTACTTAATCTTAGCCTAATCTTCTTATTTTCATTATTCATGGGGGTATATCCCTCCTTTCTTTCTTAGTAATATCAATGCTTTAAGCCTGTTTTTAATAGCCAAAAAGGGGCTTTTTTAACCCCTTAATGCTTGTTTTAAGTATAATTTTATTGCATTTCTTCCCATGGAATTATTGATAAATCATCTTTCAATCTAGTTTTAATAAATACAATCATACTTTCTAGGCTAATAGTTAATGAATTTCTTATGTTGCTTGGATTTATATTACTTTCTATGTTGTTTCTTAGATTGCTTAAAGCCTTCTTGTTATATTCTCTATTATCTTTAGGTATTAACATTAATAAATCACCTTTATCAATATCTGTGCCTAATAAATTTCTTATAGTTGCTAATGCATTATAATCATCTTTATACACTTCAATGATATTCTTAAAATCTTCTTGATTTGTTATTGCTCCTGTTTCTATCATTTTTATTGTATTGGCTAGTCCTATTTGATAACTTGAATCTGTTAATTTACCAGTTGAATTATCTTTCCATTTTTTCTCTAAAGCTTCAATGCCATCATTTAATATTCCAATAGCTCTGATATTTGTATTCTCTGCTATTATTTCAAATGGTACAGCTAATTCATTAATTCTTCTTTCTGCACCTTCTTGTGTTAAATCTCCATTTTTAAGTATTTCATTTACTTTACTTGCAAAGCCTTCTTGCTTTCCTTTATAGCTTTCAATAACATTTAATAATTCACTTTTCTTACTCATTATTTTATCTTCCTTTCTTTTATATTCTTAATAAAGTTTTTCCTGCCATTCTTTGTACTTTATTTATTGATTCAATAGCTTTAGTTCCGAATACTGTATCTCCAACTTTAAGAGTGATCTCTATAGGTCTATCACTATTGAAATTATTAGATTTATTCATTCCACCTAGTCTTTCCATAAGTTTAGAAGCTAACAAATCTAATCCTTGTGTATTATTTTCCAATGGGACTACAGCTTCTTTACCTGCTTCACCTACCATAGCAAGTGTAGGACTATCTATAATACCTCCTTTTGCTAAGTAAGGAATCTTAGGTATATTAAATCCCCAACCTCCTACTTCTCCAAAGAATGGTATATCTATAGAAGGTATCTTTATTTTATTTAGTCCACTAATTGCAGCATTTATTAATCCTATTATTCCATTTAATGGTGCTTTCATTACTGCTTCTAAACCATTCATTATTCCACTAAAAATATCCTTAACACCTTGCCATGCCCTAGACCAATTACCAGTAAATACTCCTGCGATAAAGTCAATTATTCCTTTAAATATTTGCTTAACACTATCAAAAATATTTTTAACATTAGTTAAATATCCATTTAGTATATCTCCAAGGAAACCAAATCTTTGAGACCAATCTGTAGCAAATACATTACCCAACCAAGTTTTAAAGTCATTGAATTTTAATTTTATACCATCCCATATTTCTGATACTTTTACCTTAAAATCATTAAATTTTTCTTTTGCTTTATCACAAAACTCACTTACTTTTTCTTTTACTTTATCCCATATTTCTATAGCTTTAGCTTTTATTTCATCCCAATGCTTATATAGGAGAATCCCTATTGCAATTACAGCTCCTATTGCTGCTACCACTATAAGTAAAGGCCAATTTACAGCCGTCATAGCAGCTCCAAAAACTGTCGTAACCGCTGTTGCTATTACTCCAACTGAATTCCATAATCCTATTGCTGCATTAACTAATCCCCAAGCTAAAGCAAAGCTTCCTATGACTAAAACCAAATCTTCTATTAATGGTTTATGTTCACTAATCCATGCTCCAATATTACTAAGCATATCAGCTAAGCCATTTAATACATCTACTATAACTCCACCAGTCCAACTAGCTATTGGTTGTAAAAAGCTATCCCATAACCAAGCCCCTAAACTCATGAATACTTCTAATATAGGATTTAAAAAATCTAAAGCACCTGCAATTAAATTAATAAAAGCTGGTAATAAATCTGATATAGTCCAATGTGCTAATGGATCAAGAATTTCTACTAAAAACCATTTTATAATTTTACCTAAGTTATTTATTATAGGCTCTACAGATTTTTTTAATCTATTAAATGAATTTATTAGTGGCTCAAAATTAAATGTATTAATATATGCTTTTATCTTATCTACAAGACTTTTCATAGCACTATCAACACTTGATGTATCTAATGCTGGTGTAACTAATTGAGGAATACTTGAACTTCCTCCACCTCCATTACTTCCAGATGAATCATTGTTAGAATTCAATGTATTTATTTCATCAAAACTAGCTAATCCTAATGCATCTTTTGCAGCTTCTCCAGCAGCCTTTGCACTATCTCCATATACTCCCATGGCATTTTTAGCATCTATTAATCCTTGTGTTGCTTGCTTGCTTTGTTCAAATGTCTTTCCAAATATAGCACTTATAAAACTTGCTATATATTGAGTTGCTACACTTAAAGCACTCATTAAAGCATTTATAGCTGGTAGTATAGCTTCGTATATTGGAGTAAATGCAATCATTAAATTAGATTTTATTTGAGCTAGAGAGTTAGAAAACTGCTCATTGGTCATTAAATTATTATAAAGTCCTGTAGTCATGGCTTTTAATCCATTAACTATCATAGGGAGAATAATCATCCACTTAAACATTTGTCCTATAGTGCTACCTAAACCATAACTATATTTTTTAGTTATATTACTTGCTTTAGATGTTGAATTATTAATAAAACCTAATTTCTTCCCAGTTGAAGCACTTTTATTTTCTAAACTAGCAAGTTTGCCATCTAAATCAGCTAATTTAAATCCTAGCTTATCTGACTGCCCTGTTAATTTGATAATACTAGATTCAGTTTTCAATATTTGCTCTTGTATTTTATTCTTCTTAGAAATATTAAAAGTATTTCTGTAAGATTCTCTTAATTGGATTAATTTACTTTGCTGCTGCTCTATCTTTGCGTTAGTGTTTTCTAATGCAGCAGTAACATTCTCAATTTGAGCTGTAACTACATCATAATTAATAGGTGGTCCTCTCTTCCCCATACTTTCCTTTAATATTGAATTCTTTGATGTGATATTCTTACTAGCTCTTGGTAATTCCATTTTAGGTATAGATATATTTTTTAAAATATTTTTTAATGATTTAACTGTATTATTTAAAGTTTTACTTATGGAGCTACTTATCGTTTTAGATACCCCATTTAATTTATTTTTAGTTTCTTTAGTTACATTATCTAAAGACTTACTCATTGTATTCTGCAAGTTCTTTTTTAATGAAGCTTTCAAAGAATCACTAACTTTACTTACTTGATTTTTTATATCTGATACAATTTCAAGTTCTAATCCTATCTTTCCTACGCTGTCACTCATTTTATCCCTCCTTTTTAAAAATAATATTTATACAATCATAAACCTTATAAATAGAATCCTTTTTTTTATAGAACTCCAATATCTTTGCTGATTTATTTATAGCTTTTCTATAATTACCACCTAAATTAACATTTAAAATATCGCCATTATCTAAAGGCATTTTTAAATAATAAATATCTGAGTAACTTTTAATTAAATAAACATATTTATTTCTCTTGCCAGCTTTTAAGTATCTATTATCTTTGTCTATTTCCATTAACTCTTTAAAACACTTTAATCCAAGCTTTTTCATTGGAATTACAAAACTATCTCTTATCACTTGTTTACTTCTTTCCTCCCCTCTTGTGCTTTTTTCTCCCAGTATCTCTCCTGGTGAGCTTTTACCTTATCTTTGTTTTTTAATCTCCATTGTCGCATATACTCTCGCCTTGCTAATCTAGCACTAGCTTCCATACTAACAACTCCTTTATTACAAAATAAAAAGCCACAGGAAATAACCAGTATTTAAACTGATATATTTTCCCGTGGCTTATGCCTTACATTTTTCAATGTGGTACTAATTTATTTACTTGTTCTTTTTATGTTTATCTTTATATTTATTTTATCATAAAACTTATATTAATTCTAGTACTGAGTGCAAACTTGCACTCTCTTAATTATATAGATGTTAGCATTTCTTAGCATAATAACCTACTGTCGCATATTGCTACTTCAGATGTTAATATGAGCTTAACATTTCTTAACTCAATAACAATTCGTTATCCAGTTGCTCCTATATCAAAGCTCCACATTCTTAAATTTATACAACTGCTTTCTATACTCTATTAAACTATCAATATTAACCTTATAATCTTTAGTAGGCTTATTATTAATCCAATCTATAAAATGCTCTATGCTTAATCCTATCGTATCACCTTCGACCTTAATATCAATCCAATCTGACATTGAATATTCTATTTCATAATTACCACTTAGTATCATTCTTACTAACGAGCCTGTTATATCTGACTTATCTATATCTAAATTACTTTCTCTGTACAGGTCTATCTCTTCAAAATATTCTTCATGGTTAAAATAAGCTTTAGTTTCATCTAAATTATAGTATTCTTTAAGCTCTTCCCAACCTTCAAATACTTTCTCTCCATGTCCTGGTAGTACAAAATCAAGCTTTCCATAAATACGCCTAATATATCCCCCTCCAATAAGCCATATTTCACTACTTGGGAACTTATCATAACAACTTATGTAAATATCCTGTACTAACCTTATTTCACTTCCTAGAGCCTTTAATACCTCATTCTGTTCATTAATATATAAATCCTCTTTGAATATATCATCTATTTTATTTCTAATATTTCCCCCTTGCTCTTGTATCTTCTTCAACTCTTCATCTTCTATCTCAAACCTTTCTTTAGTTCTACCTCCAAAGGCTTTTGACATAGAATTAAATCTCATAGTAGTATCTATATTTCTTCTATGCATTTGCTGAACATCAAACATAATTGTGGTGTCATATGTAGGGGTACACTCTTCCACTATTTCAGCTTGTACTATTTCTATATTTTCATTTACAGTTGTAGTGTCATTATCTTGTACCACTATATCAAATTTATCTGTAGTGTTATATTCTTCTGCCACTACTTTTTTAATGCTTATTAACTTCTCTAAAATCAAATCTATATTTTCAAGACTTATACCTTTGTTTATTAATACATTCTCTATATCAAATTTAATCTTATCAATAGATATACTTAATATACTTTCTTTTGGTAGTGTCATTATATATTTATCACTACTTTTTACTTTTCCAGTTGCTTTATCCCTATATCTATCGCATAAATAGAACTTATATTTATTATTCTTCTTATCCTTTTTTACTGAACAAAACATATTTCACCTTCTTTGTAGTGTTACTGCATTATTGCCACTACTCTATATCTACATAAACCCTATAATATCTACCTGTCTTACAAGGCTTACTTATCTTGTTTATTTTAATTCCCTTAGATAGAACCTCTAATATCTTAAGCTTTTCTATTTCATTCTCATATCTAATTTGTATTTTTGCCATAGCTCCTCCTATTATTAGTTTTATTGTTTAAAAGTTTGAGTAATTTTCTATAAAAATCAATTTCTAACTCTATGCACTTATCCATATTAATTACTCACTTTTCTATTTAAATGTTCTCTTGCTTCATCAAGTAACAATATCAATTCTCTTTTTATATTATTAACTTTTCTATTTATAACTAGGTTATCTATCTCAGCAAGTAATTTCCCTTGCTCTTCTAATACTTTTCTATTTTCCATATTAAAACCCCCTAGTTAAATGCTTTTCCTTAATTAAACTATGTAGTGTTCTTCTCTTTTCTCTTGGATCTAAATTAGAATTTATAAGACAACACTTAACCCCGTATTTCTTTTGATAGCAGCCAGTAAAGCCCTTTATATCTTCTTTCATCTCTGTTACTATATGAACTACCCCCTTATATTTAAATATCCTTGTATTGGTTATTTGATTTTTTCTTTCTTCTGAAATTTTAATCATATCTTACATTCTCCTTTAATTTACTATTGATTTTTTAGGAGCTTATAGGATACACTTAAGTTGCTAAACGAAAGTGTTATCCTATGGATAGCTCCTTGCTTATAGGTATTGGTAGTATCTATAAGCATTTTTTCTTTTTATATCTCTTTCTTTTAATCCTTCTTTTACTGGTCATAAGCTTTCCTACTTCAATTTTCGTAGGTTTATCAGCTTGTCCATATTTCTCGCCTATTATTAATGCTCTACACATTAATTCTTCTGTTTTATCTATAAATATCACTCCTTTAATACCAATTACTAATTCTATAATTTTGAGCTTTCCATTTAACTGCAATAATATCTTTTCCACTTGCTCTACTTTTCTTTATTAATAAATTCATACACTCTGGATTAACATCTGGATCTGTTGAACTGTAATCTATTTTGCTTTGATTTGCCAATATATCTCTAACTACTTTATTATCTAGCTCTATATTCCTATACATTCCTATTACTATATCACTATCTCTGTATATACTAGCTCCTCCTGCTATATCATTTACTGCAACCTTTTCCCATATATTAAGATTCTTATTAGTTATTTTACTAGCACATTCTTGCTTTCCTTGTGCCAATATTACAATAGGCTTATTAACCTTTATTGCTAACTTCTTTAATAGTCTAGTACATTCTGCAACTTTATAATGCTCCTCTTTGTTATTACCAGTAATATTGATAAGATTTATATAATCTATAAATATAATATCTATATCATTTTTCATTATTTCTACTTGTATTTTACTTGTTATATTTAGCAATTCATCTTCAACACTTATTAACAACCTATTATTTGACGATAAATACGTATTAGCCTCTATTACCTTATCTAGCTCATTATCATTCAATTGACCACTTCTTATATTTTTAAATGGCACTCCTGTTAAATTTGATATTAATCTATCCCTTACTTGCTCTTTTGGCATTTCTAAACTAAAGAATAAAACCTTATTATTATTCCTTATATTATTTAACGCTATCTGTGCTGCTAATGCAGTCTTCCCAACTCCACTAAATGCAAATATAGTTACTAAATCACCTGCATTAAATCCACTTATTTTACTATCTAATCCTGTTAAACCTGTCTTTGTTGGTCTTATTTCTCCCTTCATTCTTTTTTCAAGTATATATAAATACTCTTCTTCTTGCCTTTCTGATGTTTCTGTATTATTATCACCTTCTATGGTTTCTGCTATTAATCCTGTAACTTCTTGTTGTAGCTCTTCCAATCCCTTTCCTATATTAGCTCTTATATGATTAGATAATGCTAGCAACTTTCTTTTTTGACTATATTCTCTTAGTATTTCTATATAACTTGTTAAATTAGCAGTTGTTATTACTGATGAAGATACATCTGTTACATACGATATTCCATTAACCTTATCTAATAGATCCTTATCCTTTAACTCCTCAATTAGTAATAGTAAATCCATAGTTGTATTATCTTTGAATATACTTTTTATTGTTCTAAATAAAATTTTATTGTAAGTGTAATAAAAATCTTCTTCTCTTACTTTTTCCTCAATAACTTGAATACAACTATTATTATCTATAATCATAGCCCCTAAAATATTCTTCTCTACTTCTAAACTATGAAGCTTTTCATATTCCATTCTCTCACTCCTTACTTAGTTATATATGATGAAATATCTATAGTTTTATTATTTTCTACAACCTTATTCTTTAACTCAAATATTCCTTGCCATGAATTAAATATACTTTGATTTAATATTTCTATCTTTTCATTATCATTAGATCCTAACTTATCCAATTTATTAATTAATAATTTCATAGCTTGATCTGTCATAGGTTTCTTTATAGACTTTCTCATTTTTAAAAACTCTTTTAATGTATTTCTTAACTCTAAATTTCCAGTATAAGCATTTATAATTTTATCTATGCTTGTACCTTTTTCTTTATTAGATATTATATCTAGATTATTATATCTAGATGAGTGGACCTTTTTCTGTTCCTCATTCTGTTCCTTTTGAGTTCCCTTTTCTGTTCCTCCATCATCTTCAAACCCTGTATTTTCAAGGTTTGTTTCTGTTCCCTTTGAGTTCCCTTTAAGTTCCTCATTCTGTTCTTTTTTCTGTTCCTTAAATCTTGTTAAAAAATACTTACTAGAAATCCCCTTTCTGCCTTTAAAAGTTTGTACTATTACTGCATTATTAACAGTTAATTCTTTTATAGCTCTTACTAATTGTTTTTTAGAGATTCCTAATCTTCTTTCCCAACTCTCATAATCAAACCTAAATTCTCCTGGTTGTAATCCCTCATATTCTTCTTGAGTAAGGTTAGCTCTATATTCACATTCCATATAAACATCAAATACATAACTCAAATTTGAATATCTATATTTTTTTCTTATTTCACGTTCAACTATATGCAATTTCTCACCTACTTTTATTTAAAAGCCATTCTAAAATTGTTCAATCCTTGCCATGAAATTTCTTTATTCCATGCTCTGCATAACTCCACATATGCTCTAAATATCTTTATATCCATAATTACGCCTCCTATAATACTTCTCCAATATGCTCTTCTAACCATTCATCTAATTTACTTAATATAATCCTTGTGTCTCTTCCTATTTTCACCTTTGGGAATGTTTCAATCCTTGCAATTCTTCTTGCTTTATCCATAGATATATCTAACATTTCTGCAAGGTCTTGAATTTTACAAGTTTTCTTTTCTATTGTTCTTCTATAATCCTGATACTTCTCTCTATACTCTTCCATTGTCCTTGGTCTATTTTCTAATTCTTCCATTCTATATCCCTCCATAAGCTCCTTATAGCGTTTTGATTTTATTAGGGATAAATATACCTTTTATTACTTAAATCTATTTCTAGGCTTAATTTTATAAGCAGAAATAATATATAAAGTGTTTCACTTTACTTATGTCATACCCACAAGTGGGTATAAGATATTTTAGATATGTTTTGATAGTGAATACCTTCACTTTCTTATTCTTCCTCACTGAAAAATAATGTTTGTACATCACTATTAAGTGCTTTTGCAATTTTAATCATTGTAGCTCTTGTAAGGCTATCATAATTGCCCTTTTCAATTTTAACTATAGTCACATTTGATAAACCAATTAAAGCTGCTAACTCTTTTTGAGTTAAACCAGCTTTAATCCTTGCTAATTTAACATTCATAAAAACCCTCCTTTTGACTCAAGTCAATTTATAATACAATTTTATTTGTCTATAGTCAAAAAGTCAACACTTTTTTTAAATTTTTCTTTGACTTTAGTCAAAAATAATTTATAATTAGTTTATGGAGGTTAATTTTATGGAATTAAATGAAAGAATTAAACTATATAGAGAAAAGTGCAGTATGACAAAAAGCGAACTAGCAAGAGCTATCGGTGTTTCACCATCTTATATTACTAAATTAGAGAGTGGAGAAAAGGCTAATCCATCATTAGAGATACAATTTAAAATTGCAAAAACTCTTGGAATTCCTTTAACCGAATTAACCAGTAGTATAAAATCTGATGTTAGATACACACTTAACAATAATGTAGATTTTAGAGATATAAAAAAATATCGTGAAAAACTAAATTTATCTCAAGAAACCCTTAGCGAGTTAATAGGTATTAAATTAGAAGATCTTAAAGGTTTAGAAGCTGGTACTATTCCTAATCCAAGAATAGATTTCGCCGTAAGATTAAATGATTTATTTAAGCCTGATCCACCATTTTGCTATGAGCAAATAAGTGAATTGTTTAATGGTACTGGTACTCTTGCCGAATCACTTAATAAAATTTTAAATAATGGAGTTTATCAATCAACTGAATGTAGACTAGATAAGAAACTTATACTTAATTCTTATATACAAAGATTTGCAGATGATAGAAATATAACTTTAACAATTAAAGATAAACTAGAAATATGTGATTTTTTAACTCAAGTAATAGATCCATTATTAGAACATAAGGTAATGGAAATATCTAATAAAAACACTAACAAAGAATAGTAATACTATATAAAAATTAAAGGTAACTACATTGAAAAGGGGAATTTTCACTTATCAATATAACTAACCACCTTAAAATTTAGGTGGTTTATAGTTACTATGTTTATTTTTATGATAACTACATTTAAGAAATTGAATAATGCAAATTTTGTTTATTTCTAATATAAATCATAAGTAGTTACTTTATAAAATTTAATGGTAACTACATTAAAATGTTTAGTACTAAATCTTTACTAATAATAAATATAAGAAAGGAGATGTATATAATGGCTAAAAGATCTAATGGAGAAGGCTCTGCTGGATGGGTAACTAGAAATGGTATTAAATACTGGCGTATTTCCATTTTTGAAGGATATGATTCTTTAACAGGGAAACCTAAAAGAAAAGTCATATATGGTAAAACTCAAAAAGAAGCTAAAGCTAAATTAAAAGAGTACCAAGAAAATCATACTATAAATAGTGATAATTCTACCCTAGGAAACTTCTTTTATGATTGGATATGGAATATTAAAAAACAAGAATTAAAGCCTTCTACCTTTGAAAGAATTGAGGGTATATATAGATTATATATAAAGCCAAATAAAGGCTTAAATGATGTTAAATTAGTTGATGTAGATACTCTATATCTTCAAAAGATAACTAATAAATTATTAGAAAAACATACTTTATCACAAATTAAAAATCTTAATCGTGCTATAGGTAAATGCTTTGATTATGCTATTACTATAAATAAGGTTAAAAATAATCCTACTAAGGGCATTGTTTACCCTAAAAATCACGATGTTATAGAAGAAAAAGAAAACTATATTTCAGAAGATGAACAGAAGGCTTTAATTAAAGCTCTACAAGGAGATAAGCTTGAGGGAATAATCTTACTTGGTTTAATGTGTGGACTTCGTCTAGGTGAAGCTATGGCTCTACAGGAGAATGATATAGACTTTGATAATAGAGTTATAAAAATAAATAAATCTGTTAAATATGTATGGACTGGAGAACGTACTAAAGAAGGTAAGAAGATCTATGAAAATAGAGTTACTATTCCTAAGACTAAAAAAAGTATAAGAGAAGTTCCTTTCCCATCTTTACTTAGTCCTATACTTAAGGCTCTTATTAAGAAAAATAAAGAAAATAAACTTAAACTTGGAGAATTATATTTTGATAATAAATTAATCTTCTGTAAGGAAACTGGTGACTACTTAGATAATAAGCAACCCAATAGACGTTTAAAAGCAGCTCTTAAGAATGCTGAAATAGAAACTGATATACATTTCCATAGTTTAAGACATATATTTATTACTAACTGTATAAGTAATGATATTAATTTAAAAACTATTATGGATTGGGTTGGTCATACTGATATTTCTGTTACTATGGGGATTTATGCAGAAGTAAATAAAGCTAAAAATTTAAAAGAATATGATAAGATAAATAATATGTTTGCATAGGTTGGTATATTCATATCAGCCTATTTTTTGTTACACTTTTTGTTACAACTAGTGTAACAATTAATAAAAATAATATAATTAGCTAAATAACACAAACCCTTTAAATATCAAGAGTATAAACATATTTAAGGCTTGTACCAAAAATAATATTTTGATTCCCACTGCCGGCACCAATATTTATAAGAAATGGCTTTATCACTAGGTTTTAACACCTTTTGATAAAGCCATTTTTATTTTTGTAATTTTTCTCTTTTATAAACTACTAATTTATCACTAAAAATAATACAAAATAAATATTCTATAAAAATTCAACCTAATAAAGGTGTTATGATAATATCAACATTATTATCATAACACCTTTATATGTTTTAAAATTACTTTATTAATTTCTATTTAAAATATTCTATTGATTTACTTCATCAACTTTGTCAACTATAACATCTAAAGTATCTGTTAATCCTTGAGAATCCCCTTCTGAATTTAGTGATTCTTCTTGTGTTTCTAAATTGCTATTTGAGTTATCTAATTCATCTTCTATTGTTTCATTATCTGTTGAACCACTTTCATCACTTGATGATTCTCCACTGTTTGGATCATTTTCACTATTTGAAGAATCTCCATTTGCTGAATCACTTCCACTATCAGATGATTCTCCACCTGTTGAACCACTTCCACTATTAGATGATCCTCCACCTGTTGAGTCACTTCCACTATTGGATGATCCTCCATCTGTTGAGCCACCTACACTATTGGATTCCCATCCACTTGTTGAACCACTTTCTGTAGAATAGTTCGGATTCCAAATATTGCTATCATCTTCCTGATTTTCTTGTTCTTCTTCTACATTTTCCTCTTCTTTTTCTTTTAATAATTCATTATATAAATTATTATAATAAACTATATCATCATCTAAACTTCCTTCAGTTTTCTCTATATCTATGTCTTCATCTAATTCTTTAATTTTTTTCTTAATTTCTTCTAATTCTTCTTTTTTATCATTAATTTCTTTTTCTTTATTATTATTTTCTATTTTCTTATTATCATTTTCATCTGAATTATTATTTTTAGTAACCTTAAAAGATAAATTCTTCTTATTTATTTGATTTGAATAAATCGCACCACTAATTAATACTACAACTAATGCTACTATTAAAACTGCTGATATTCCTATCTTTACTTTTAAGTTACCTTCAATCAAATTTATAATTTTTCTTATAAGTTTCATTATTATCTCCCTTCTGTAAATTAATAACTTTTTCCAGTATATTTTAGCAAAATATAACAAAATACACAAATGTAAAATAAATTATTTATGTATTTTTTATTCAATTTAGTAAATACTACTATTGTCTTTTATATACTAGATAAATTTACTAAAAGGAGGAATATAAATGAAAAAATTCGTATGTACTATTTGTGGTTATATCCATACTGGAGATAACCCCCCAGAAATTTGCCCCGTTTGTAAAGTAGGAGCTGAAAAGTTTAAAGAATTAAAAGATGGAATGGATTGGGCAGATGAACACCAAATTGGAACAGCCTCAGACCTTAATTCAGAAATTTTAGATGCCTTAAGATCTAACTTTACTGCTGAATGTACTGAGGTTGGTATGTATTTAGCAATGTCTCGCCAAGCTGATCGTGAAGGTTATCCTGAAGTTGCTGAAGCATATAAAAGAATTGCATATGAGGAAGCAGAACATGCAAGTAAATTTGCAGAAATTTTAGGTGAAGTTGTAGTAGCTGACACTAAAGCAAATTTACAAGCTAGAGTTGAAGCTGAATATGGTGCTTGTGATGGTAAAAAGCAATTAGCAACTTTAGCTAAAGAACTTAATCTAGATGCTATCCATGATACAGTTCATGAAATGTGTAAAGATGAAGCTAGGCATGGATGCGCTTTTAAGGGCTTATTAGATAGATATTTCAAATAAAGGAGAGATTTTAATGAACTTGATTAATTGTAATGCAGTTAACTGCTCTCATAATAAAGATATGGTATGCCATTCTAATAGAATAAATATCGTTGGTAAAAACTCTAATAAAGATGATGATACTTCTTGTGGTTCATTTTTAGATAGTAAAACTTATGGGACTTTAACTAATAATATTTTTGAAGAAGGAAATCCTTGTGATTGCTTAGTTTGTAATGTTGAAAGTTGCAAATATAACGACAATCAGCTATGCTCCCTTGATTCAATCTATGTTTCAGGTAATGGAGCTAACTTATATAGTGAAACAAGTTGTGAAAGCTTTTGTAGAAAATAATACAAATAAAAAATGATATCCATTATGGATATCATTTTTAATTAAGGGGATAAATAACTAATTGTTAAGCACTAACAACTATATTTATATAATACTATGTTATTATGTCAATATTGTTACAAAGCCTAAAAATGTATTTATTCAAAACTTAATTAACATATTATATACATATAAAAGTAAAATTAATATTATTATCCCCATGATAATCCATAATAATATTATTAACTTTTTTTCTTTTTCCATTTTACTCCTCAACACTATAATAATCTATTGCATCTTTCAAAAATCTAACTGTTTGTACTGGCACCTTACCTATAGATGTTTCTCCTGCCAATAAAAAACCATCTACATCTAAATTAATAAAATTATATATACTTTCTACTTCAGGTAAAGTTGCTAACTGTCCATTTTTCATACTATTTAATAAATTAGTAGCTATTATAACATTTTTATTTCTATTCTTTATTATATTTATAGCTTTTTCTTGTAATTTAACAGAATTTAACATTCCAGACTCAGGAACTAAATCCCCTCTTCCTATAACTACAGTATCAACAATATCTAGTATTTCATTTAAGTTTTCTATACCTTTTGGTGTTTCAATCTTAGCCCAAATATCTTTTTTACATCTATTATTTTCTTTGTCTATAAATTTAATTATATTTTCTATATCCTCTCTCTCTTCTACAAATGATTGACATATAATATCTATTTCATTTTCTATTGCCCATTTTATATTTTCTTTATCTTTATAACTTAATTCTTTATTATCATTACATAATTCAGAAATATTACATCCCTTTCCCCCTCTTATTATTCCTCCCTTTAATACTTTTGCCCTTACTATTCCATTACTTATATTTAAAATTTTAAACCCCATTGTATTATCTTTCATAGATATTTCTTTAATATTACTTTTCCTCAATTTATCTGCTGTTAAATTTAACGGAATATATTTTTTTCCCTTCTCCATTTCAAAATCTAAATTTTTATAATAATCTTCCCCACAAAAAAATACCTCTTGATTATTATAAACTTTATAAATATATTTTAACTCTTCTGATACCCTTACTTTCTTTCCTGATAAATCTATAAGTATATGTACTCTATTTTTTAAACTTTTTGAGTAACTTATTACTTTTTCAAAGTCTTCCATATTAAAGTGTGAACAATTCAATCTTAATGTCTCCACTCCATTTTCCACCAGTTCTTTAATTATCCATTTATCTATAGACTTTGGGCCTACAGTTGCAATTATATTCATTGAATTCTCCTAATTATTATTATCACTTATTTTTACTATTAAAATATCTATTTTATTACCAAAATCTATTAAATAATTATATAACCATAGTCATTTAATAAATTTTTATTCTTACTCTCTTTTTAATAGAAATGTTCTAAAGTATTATAGTAAAGAATAAGTTAGTATATAGTTAAATTTAAAGGAGGTTTCCATGAAAAAGTATATTACAGTCTTTTTAGCTATTCTAATTTCATTACTCTTAACCAGTTGCAATTTTAATAAATCTCAATACATAAGCCCTAAAAATAAACCAAAAATAAATTATTATACAAGTGAAATTGAAAATCACATAAAGAATGAAGAATCATATACAATTAAAATATTTGATTTAAATGTATATAAATATTATGAAGTAAGTAAAAAAGAACATAGTATTATCCCTGAATTTATAGATAATATAGATAATGATAATTATGATATAGAAATAGATGAAAATTTATCACCTGAATATGAAATTATCATTGAGTTTGAAAAAGAAAAATATATAATAAATGCTTATAATGATAAATTAATATCCATTCATCCTTGGGATGGTATTTATCCTCAAGATACTATATCAATGGAAGGAATTCCTGATTATTATAATATTTATAAGTATTGTGAATATATAAAAAAGGTTTCTAGAGGCTTTGAGGGTTAATTTCTATAATAAATAAGGAACTACCAAAAGGTAGCTCCTTATTTTATTAGGCTATTTATTTTTTATTTCCTCTAACATTTTAAAGACTCTTTTATTATTTAATGGATGTATGAAATTAGGGGCAATTTCATTTAAAGGCTCTAAAACAAATTCTCTCTCTTCCATTCTAGGATGTGGTATAGTTACATATTCATCTGAAGATATATAATCATCAAAAAAGATAATATCTAAATCTATGATTCTCGGTCCCCATTTAATTATTCTTTCTCTCTTCATTTCCTTTTCTATATTTAGTAATATAGTCATAAGTTCTTTAGGATTTAAGAAAGTTTCTATTTCTATAGCTGCATTTTTAAATGTATCTTGTTCTTCATATCCCCAAGGCTCAGTTTCGATTATACTCGAAATCTTTAAAACTTTAATTTCTCTAAATTCTTTAAGCTTATCTATTGCTTGATTTATATTTTCTTCCTTATCCCCAATATTACTTCCAATAGAAATATAAACTTTATGCCATTTTCTATATACTTCAACTGCTGCACTATCTAAATGTCTTCCTATAGGTGCCCAAGGTTTTTTTAATAAAACCTTAACCCCCTTTACTAAATTATAATTATATAAAACATATTCTGCTATTTTTTCTGTTGCTGTTTCAATTAAATCATAACTTTCTTTTTGAAATTCCCTTTCAATATTATGACATAATTCTCCATAGTGAATTGATTTACTTAAATCTCCAGTTACTGCCGCTTCTCTTAAATCAACATCTAATTCTAAGGATAATATAAACTTTTGTCCTAAGTTTTTTTCTTCTTGAAATACACCATGATTTGCAAATATTTCAACATCTTTCAAATATAATTTATCCATAGCTTTACCTCTATTTCTTACTTAATATTTTATCAGTCATTACACAAGCCCTTTTATTTTCTAGAACATCATGTACTCTAACCATTTTACATCCCTTCATTATCCCCATAACTGTAGTTGCAACTGTTCCTTCTACTCTTTTATCTACAGGGAGATTTAAAGTTAAACCTATCATTGATTTTCTAGATGTAGCTAATAATACAGGAAATCCAATCGAAATAATTTTTTCTAAATTATTCATTACAATTAGATTTTGTTCATAATCCTTTGCAAACCCTATGCCTGGATCAAGTATAATTTGTTCTCTTTTAACCCCTGCGTCTAAAGCTATATTTATACTTTCAATTAGATCTTCTAAAACATCTTTCATTAAGTTTCTATAATTATTTGTTTCCCTATTATGCATTAAAATACAAGGAACATTATATTTTACTGCTATATTTGCCATATTAGTATCTTTTTTAAATCCCCAAATATCATTTATAATATCAGCTCCTGCTTTAATAGCTTCTTCTGCTGTTTTACTTTTATATGTATCTATAGAAATTAAAACATCAAGTTCTTCTTTTATAGCCTTAATTATAGGAACAACTCTATTTATTTCTTCCTCTTCTGAAACAAATTCAGCTCCAGGTCTTGTAGATTCCCCACCTATATCTATTATATCTGCTCCTTCTTCTACCATTTCTTTAGCTCTTTTAACGGCTGCTTCAACTTCATTATAACTTCCACCATCAGAAAAAGAATCTGGAGTTACATTTAATATACCCATAACATAAGTTCTCTCATCTAAATTAATAATTTTATTACCTATCTTCATCTCTTTCTCCCTTACTATATTGTTATTTCATTATTTTTCTTTTCTTTATCCCAATAACATTCATTGTAAGCCTTACAATTAAAACAATTCCTTGAAAGCTTATCACTTTTATAAATTATTTTAGATAATTCATCATCACATTCTTTCCTATGATCCCTAATAGCCTTAATAATTAAGTCTTTTTCTTCAGTAGTAAAAGATGTTTCTTCTAATAGCTCATTAGCTATAATAACACTTCCTTCATGATGATCTATTCCATTATTATACTCTAAAACTCTACCTATATCGTGTAATAATGCTATAGTATAAACAATCTCTTTACTATAACTTAAACCTTTCTCTAATATAAATATATAAGAAATTCTTGCTACATCTAAAAAGTGCTCTATTGTATGATTACAGAATTCTCTATGTTTTTCTAAATCATTTAATTCATTTAATAATTTTTTGTATTTAGGATGATTTAAAATTTTATTTACATTTTCCAAATTATCACCTCTTATAATAGGCTATTTAATAAAGCTCATTACTTCTTTTCTTAATTCATAATCTTCTTTAAAACATCCTCTATATGTTGTTGTAACAGTTTTAGCTCCTGGCTTTTTCACGCCTCTCATAGTCATACACATGTGTTCACCTTCAATAACTACCATAACACCTTCTGCATCCAAATACTTCATTAATGCATCTGCAATTTCAGTTGTAAGTCTCTCTTGTAATTGTGGTTTTTTAGAATAAACTTCTACACATCTAGCAAGTTTTGAAAGGCCTGCAACTTTTCCTTTTGGTATATAAGCTATATGTGCTTTACCATAAAAAGGTACTAAATGATGTTCACACATAGAGTAAAAAGTTATATCCTTCTCCAAAACTAAATCATTTCCTTCAACAGTAAAAGTTTTTGCTAACTCATTTTCAGCTGTACTACCTATACCTGAAAAAATTTCTTCATACATCCTAGCTATTCTATCTGGAGTTTCTACTAACCCTTCTCTATTAGGATCTTCCCCTATACCTTCAATTATTAGTTTTACTCCTTCTTTTATCTTCTCTATATCTATCATTAATCTGCCTCCTAGCTTTCAATCATTTGGTTATACTCTTCTTTAATAATATTAGTAAGCTTGTTTTCCACTAAAATTTTATTTTCAATTTTACTTATTTTCATTATACCTAATATACTATTTGTAATAAATATTTCATCTGCGTTAAATAATTCCTCTAAAGTAATTCTCTTTTCAATAACATTATATCTTTCTACAATAAAATTTCTAATTATTCCTGGAAGAAGTCCTTGATTAATATCAGGAGTAAAAATTTTATTATTTTTTATAATAAATATATTAGACATACTTCCCTCTGATAAATATCCACTTTCATTTAAAAATATAACTTCATCATAGCCATTTTTTATTGCTTCTTCTCTCTCTAAAATATTTTCTAAATAATTAATTGATTTTATAT
>NZ_JACSQZ010000026.1:16889-44009 GCF_014836325.1 Clostridium gallinarum | reverse complement strand
AATTATAATATTTAATATGAGCATCACATAGAGTATTAAAATTTATTAGTCGCCTATATCATTTATTTTCCATTTTTTACTATAACTTTCTTTAATTAAATAATAAGTTTGTGTATATTCACCACTATCTTTAACTGATTTATTATCATCTTTATATTTTATATAATATTTAACTTTATATATTTTAATATCATCTCTTGGTAACTCATCCTTAAAACTTTTGCTCTTACCTTGTATATAGCTACTATAAATAGATTCATCATTTACTAATTCTACATTAATTAATTTCATACTCTCTATTGCATTTTTTATAGTATCTATACCTTCGGCTCCTAGTCTATTATCATAAGTAACACACTTATTTAGCCTATCGATATTATGGGTATCTATAGATTCTATATAATTTTTTATTGTTCTTTCTGGTGAATTAATAGTTTTTATAAATATAAAAAATACACTTAATATAAATACAATCGATATTAATATAATCTTTAATTTCTTATTCATATTATTTTCCACCTTACAAATTAATTAGAAGAATAGTCTTTCTTCAAAGATTTTTCTTGAGCTATGAAAGCTTCCTTAGCTTTATTTAAGGGTATTCCTAAAGTCATAATTATAATGATAGTATAAATTAGCTTGGTTATATTTATTTCAAAATTTATAAATCTATAAGAGAAATAGGCTATTGCAAGCATTATATACGATTTAGTAAGAAGTTTTGAGTTTTTTAAATAAAACCCTTTTCTAGTAAAAATATAATGAAATATGTATGCACTACCTATTACCAAATAAAACAATCCACGAAAAGCATATCCTATTGTAAAATCAGCTTTTGAATAAGTAAATAACTTTATTATCATAATTCCACAGATTAAACATATAGTTCCTGAAAATAAACCCATTATTGTTGTTGTAAAAGTTAAACTTATTTTAGATAGAGTCCCTATAACGTCACTTTCCCAGAAAGGCATAAACTTAATTAAAGCTTTTTTCATTTTTAACCTCCCTAATAAATTGAAAATTAAAATACTATACATAAAATTATTGTATATTATTGGTAAAAAATCAAGAAGTTTATTTTTCTAAATTTATCTTGAAATACAAAGAAATATATCTTAAAATTAAAAGTATAAACTTATTATATATAAATATATATGATAAGCTTTGTAAAGGATAACAAAACAGAGGACTAAAGTATAAAAGGTTTGGGTTAATAATTTAAAAATAGGGAGGTTTAATTAATGTTAAGAAGAAAATTTAAAAATTTATCCTTTTTAGTAGCCTTTATGATAGCATGTACTATGGCGCCAAAGCCAAATATAACCTATGCTATAACAAATGATAATGCAATATATATAAATGATTTTGAAAGTAGCTTATTACCAGATGAGGTTGATGGAGTAATAACAAAAGATAACGTTAGTATAAGAGACTTAAATGGAAATAAGTTTATGTCATTTAATGTAAAGTTTGACGGAACAGATAATTGGGATAACAATAAACATGAATTTTCATTTTTTACAGAAAGCAATAATCATATAGAAGCAGATACTAAGGTTAAATTTAATTTGCTAATTCCAACTGAAAATAAAAATTTTAATGGAATTATAAAATACGGGACAGGATCATCAGATAGTAGCTGGGGTTGGATAGGTGGTTCCTATGGGGATTTAACTTCTGATAAATTTATTGATTTAGGAAATGGATACTCTAGGGTAGAAGTTGAAACTTCAATAGGAGAATCAAATGGGTTAAAAAAATTAGTTATTCAAATAGCGGCCTACAATTGTGATTATGCTGGGGAAATATTAATAGATGATATATCTATTATAGCTAGTGAAAAAGAAGAGATTGAACTACCAGCAGTTAAACCAATAGAATGGAATTTTGATAATGAGGGTATTGGTATAGATAGCTGGAAATATGGTGGGGGATATCAATATAGCTCAGGAGAACCAAAGGTTTCTTATGATAAAACAGTTGGAGCTGGATCTATAAGGTTAGATGTTGATTATAGCAAGGATTCAAAGATTACCTGGAGCGAAGTAAAGCTACAAAATGATTTAAGTGAACCTATTAATTTTAATGGATATAATAAATTAACTTATGATTTTATTTATGATTCTAGCAAAATGGCAACTGGTGGATTTAAAACTAAATTGTATATAGAAAATGCTGTTAATAAAGATATGGACATAAACTTAGATAATGCAGAGGATTTGGGGAATAATTTAAAGAAGGTAAATGTTACAGTTGAATTTAATTCTAAGGATGTTGAAATTAATTCTATTATTTTAAGTACAGTAGGAGTATCAACTAATTATGTTGGACCAATATATATAGATAATATAAGTTTCGGACAAACTATTGCAGAAGATGTATACGTTGTAAAAACATCTGAAGTAAAACCTCAAAGTGTTATAGATGTATCAACTTTAGAGGTAGATTCTCCTGTAAGATTAGTAGATAAAAACTCAACAAATATAACTGCAAAATTATATGCTTACTTAAAAGCTATAGGAAAAGAAGATAAGGCTTTATATGGACATCAAAATGATACTCATCATAAGGCTGTTTTAAAAGAATCAGCAAGTAATTCAGATACTAAGGATTTAACAGGTTCTTTAGCTGCAATAGTAGGTATAGATACTTTATCATTAACTGGAGCAGAACTTCAATTAAGTGATGAGGATATAGCTAATGGTGTTACTCTACCTAAAAAAGCTGCACAATTAGGAATAGATGCTGCAAATGAGGGTTCAATAATAACTATGTCAGCACATATGCCTAACTTTGCTTTAGTAGCTGAAAAGGGTAAGAATTCAAATGGAAGTTATGACTATTCAGGCTATACTCCAGGAATAACAACTGGTGATGTAGTTTCAAGAATAATGCCAGGTGGAGATTTAAATGAAGTTTATACTGGATATTTAGACATAATAGCTGAATATGCTAATATTTTAGAAGACGAGGGGGTGCCAGTATTATTTAGACCTTTCCATGAGAATAATGGAAGTTGGTTCTGGTGGGGGAAAGCCTTTTGCGATGAAGAGGGATATAAAAACTTATATAGATATACAGTAGAATATCTTAGAGATACTAAAGAAGTGCACAACTTCTTATATGTATATTCTCCAAATGGACCTTTTGAAAATGAAAAGGACTATTTATCTCGTTATCCTGGAGATGAATTTATAGATGTAATAGCATTTGATATGTATCATGATAATCCTATAGAAAATGCAGAAGAAGATACGTGGATGAGTTCTTTAAAAGAAACTATAAACTTAGTACAAGGAATAGCAGATGAAAGAGGAAAGCTATCAGCAGTTTCAGAAACAGGAATTCGTAAGAATTATGGGTGTATGCCTGTAAGTGGGAATCCTAATAAAAATTGGTTTAGTGATGTTTCGAATATAGTTGCCGAATCAAATATGCCTTATTATATGGTTTGGGCAAACTTTGATGAAGGAAATATTTTTGCACCATATATGGTAAATGAAAATAAAGGTCATGAAATGATTAATTCATTTATTGATTATTATAATGAAGAATCTTCAGTATTTGCAGATGGTGTTGGAGATTATAAGTCCGTTAGCACTACTATTGGAGAAGCATATTCCTATGGTTATATAACATCACCAGCTTCAAGAAGTAGAATATTACAGCCAACTAAAATAACTGCAAGGGTAAAGAATTTAGATGGAAATGTTAAGTTTGTTTTAAGGGATAACCTAGGAAATGAAATTAAGACATTAAAGGCAACTCTTAATAATGGTAGTTATGAAGGCAATATAACAAAAGAATTATTAGATAGTATTGGTGAAAAGACTGGAAGCATTGAATTATATGTAGGTGATAAAGTTGTAAATACTATTAGTGCAATATTTAATATAAAAGAAAAAGAATCATCTAAGGAATTAGTTGATGATTTTGAAGGATATTATGGAGAAAGTGTACTACTAGAAAATAACTGGGCTACAAATGTCGGAGCAGGATGTTCTTTAACTCCAACATTAGTAACAGAAGAAGGTAAATTTAATGAAGGTAAATATGGGTTAGCATTTAATTATAAAATTTCAACTGAAAAGACATCAGAAGGATGGGCTGGAATGACTAAGGCAATAGGACAAGATTGGTCAGAGTTTGATGCTCTTCAATTCTGGGTTTATCCTGATGGAAAGGCTCAAAAACTTGTTATCCAAGTTACAACAAATGGAGAGGATTTTGAAGTATTCCTTCCAGAGTTAGCAGGAACAACAGAGCCTCAACTTGTTACATTGAAATTTAGTGATTTTGTAGGTAAAAATGGTGGAACTATAGATTTAAGAAGCTTAGAGAGATTCGGTATATGGTGTAACACAATAGTACCAGAAAATCATGCAGGAAAATGGACTGTAGAATCTACAATATATTTTGATAGTATTAAAGCTATAGATACAACTAAGCCACAAGAACCAAGTAACCCTGAAACAGAGGAACCAAGTACTCCAGGAGTAGACGAACCAAGTACTCCTGGAATAGAAAAACCAAGCATTCCAGGAATTTCAGAAGGTAATGGGGAAAGTAATGAAACAGAGGATACAGAGCTTCCAAACAATTCTAAAGATGAAGAAAGTAAAAGAGAGGATAATGGGAATCTTCCAAATACAGGAGGAGTAAGCCCAATAATTCCTTTAACTTTAGGAAGTGCACTTGTATATATTGGAGGTTTTATAAGGAGAAGGAAAGAATAATAAAAAGGTGCTGCATGGGCAGCACCTTTTCTATATTTCTTCTATGATTTTATTCATAAGTGTAGTGAATTTTTCTTTCACATTAGCTGAAGTTTCCATAACTTCTTCATGGCTTAAAGGTTGATCTAAGATACCAGCAGCCATATTTGTTAAGCAAGAAATTCCAAGAACCTTCATACCGGAATGAGCAGCAACTATTACTTCTGGAACAGTTGACATACCAACGGCATCTGCACCTATAACTCTTGCCATTCTTATTTCAGCAGGAGTTTCATAAGTTGGACCACTAAACATCATATAAACACCAGTTTTTATATCTATGTTTAAATTATTTGCAATTTGCTTAGCTTTATTAACTAAGTCTTTAGTATATGCGTTAGAAAGATCAGGGAATCTAGGCCCAAATTCATCTAAGTTTCTACCTATTAAAGGATTATCTCCTGAGAAGTTAATTTGATCTGTTATAATCATTAAATCTCCAGGTTTAAAGCTTTCATTTACAGCTCCACAAGCATTAGTAACTATAAGAGTTTCAACTCCTAAAAGCTTCATTACTCTTACTGGGAAAGTTACTTCATTGAAGTGGTATCCTTCATAGTAGTGAAATCTACCTTGCATTGCAATAACACATTTTCCATTTAACATACCTATAACTAATCTTCCAGCATGACCTTCAACTGTTGATACTGGGAAGTGAGGAAGTTCTTCATAAGGATAAAATTCTGGGTTTTCGATTGAATCAGCTAATGAGCCAAGTCCAGAACCTAGTATTAATCCAATTTCTGGTTTATACTTAGATTTATTTATAATAAAATCTGCAGCAGTTTTAATCTTCATTGATAAGTCCATAAAATCACCTCTATATATAAATTTAATTAACTTAATAATTATCTATGTGTAAATTATAAAATAAATAGCTATAAAAAGAAACAATAAAGCTGAAGAATATCAAGATTATAGAATTGATAGTGAAAATAGAAATATAAAAAATACTATAAGCATAATTTACTTATAGTATTTGTAATTATAAATATTTATATTTATTTTTATTTTGTTAATATAATATCGGCAACTTTAACAACATCTCCAGCACCAATAGTAAGAACAATATCTTCTTTTGACATTTTATTCTTTAAATAATTTGCTGCTTCTTCGTGACTATGAACATTAGTACATTTAATTCCCTTAGCTCTTAAAGCATTACCAAGATCTTCAGATGAAACAAGTCCAGTGTCTTTTTCTCTAGCTGCATATATATCCATAAGTAAAAGCTCATTCGCATCATCAAAACAAGTAGTAAAATCATCAAATAGAGTTTTAGTTCTAGTATAAGTATGTGGTTGGAATACAGCATAAATGTTTTTGTGAGGTATTAAATCAGCAGTACTAAGAGTGGCTTTTATTTCAACTGGGTGATGAGCATAATCATCTATTATAGTAGCTCCATTAAATTCACCTTTATATTCAAATCTCTTATGAGCTCCCTTACATTCTTTTAAACCTTCTATAATTGCATCATAAGGAATATTAAATACAAGTCCTACACAAATATTAGCTAAAGCATTTAATATGTTGTGCTTTCCAGTAGTGCTTAAAGTAACATTAAATAATTCCTTATTATCTTTGCAAACTGTAAATGTTGCACATCCTTTATTATCAAATGAAATATTAGTAGCTCTTACATCACCTTTATTTATTCCATAGCTTATTGTGTTGCAAGTAGCTTTATTTAAGACTTCCGCCACATTTTCATCTTCACAATAACCAATTAAATAGCCATCTTTAGGAATTATATTAGAGAATTTTTCAAAGGTTTCCTTTATATGATTTAAATCTCTATAATAATCTAAATGGTCAGCATCTATATTTAATATAACTCCAATATAAGGAAGGAATTTTAGAAATGATTCTTTATATTCGCAAGCTTCAGTAATAAAGTATTCGCTATTCCCTATTTTAAAGTTACCCCCTATAACATCAAGTTCTCCACCAACTAATATTGTAGGGTCTAAATTTGCTTTTAATGTTATATGAGATAACATTGATGTAGAAGTTGTTTTTCCATGTGTACCAGCTATTGCTACATTATATTTATGACCTTTCATTATTAAACCAAGGAATTCAGCTCTATCGATAAGTTCTATATTTTTCTTTTTAGCTTCTATAATTTCTGGATTATCTGATGGAATTGCAGCAGTATAAACTATTAAATCAACATCTTTTATATTAGATTCATTATGACCTATGTATATTTCTGCACCTTCAGATTTTAGTTTTTCAGTAATTTCAGATTCTTTTGAGTCAGAACCAGAGACCTTATAACCTTTAGTTAATAAAAGAGCAGCAAGTCCGCTCATACTAATTCCACCGATTCCTATAAAGTGAACTTTTTTATTTATATCCTTATTAAGATCGAATGACAAAAATACCAACTCCTTCTATATAAAATAAATTTATTAATTACAAGTAAATAGTTTTCACCTTATAATTATATACAAATTTAAGAAAATGAACACATTAAAAAGTTATATATTGAACTTTTTGACGAATTTTTATAAAAATTTTCAAATTTATAAGGGATTTCAATTAATACTGAGTAAAATCTATTGATATTGAGAAAGATATAGAATAAAATATGAATATTAGATGCTGAAAAACAACATATAATTCGGAAAAAAATAAAGATGTAGGTGATTTATTTTGGAAAAGTTAAGTAGAAATAGTAGAGTTGTTGCCATTACTAAAATTTTAACGGAAAACCCTAATAAGGTTATAGGGCTTAATAAGTTTTCTGATTTATTAAATGCAGCAAAGTCAACTATAAGTGAAGATATAGTAATAGTAAGAGAAATATTAGAAAAACTTCAGATGGGAAAAGTAGAAACTATTGCCGGAGCAGCTGGAGGTATAAAGTTTATTCCGGGGATAGAAGACGAAAGCAGAAGAAAGTTTGCAGAAGAAATTTGTGAAATGCTGAAAGATAAAAGTAGAATAGTTCCAGGAAACTTTATCTATGTAACAGATTTAATGTATGATCCACAAATTGTTAGTAAGGCTGGAGTTATACTGTCTTCAGAGTTCTATAATAAGGGGGTAGATTATGTAGTTACAGTAGAAACTAAGGGTATTCCATTAGCTTATGAAGTTGCAAGAAATTTAGGAATTCCATTAGTAATAATAAGAAGAGATAATAAGGTAACTGAAGGATCAACTGTAACTATTAACTACGTATCAGGAACAAATGGTAGAATTCAACAAATGTCACTGTCTAAGAGATCTATGAAACCAAGAAGTAAATGTATATTTATAGATGATTTCTTAAGAGGTGGTGGAACTGCTCAAGGAATTAAGGATCTTTTAAATGAATTTGAAAGTGAATTAATAGGAATTGGTGTTTTAATTGATAATATTGGAGTAACACAAAAGAGAGTAGATGAATATATCTCAATAGTTCAACTTAGAAATTTAGAAGATGAACAAGGATTAGAGGTAAAACCATCTAATTTTATTCTTTAGAAAAGTATATTTAATAGAAAGCTATAAGGGTTATTGATAATTTAACTTTTATAGCTTTTTTCATAGGAATTTATAATAAAGTCAAATCTATGGATGACTTTATGAAAGTAGTAAAATCAGATTCTAAGAAGACGATTTTTATAATTTCCTTCCTTCAGTTTTGAAGTGTTAAAATATCATATCCAGGTTCCGTCGCAAGCTCCAGTCACCTTGCTATGATATTTTAACACTTTTTTTTGCATAAATTAACTAAGTTTTTGAAAAAAACAAAAAAATTAAAAAAATTCAAAATAAAAAGAGGATTTTAACAATTTTTATAGAATTTTATATCTATCAGAGCAACGGAGGTGTAATGCAATGACAATAACTGATGTAAGAATTAGAAAAATAGCTTCCGATGGAAAGATGAAGGCTATAGTTTCAGTGACTTTTGATAATGAATTTGTGGTTCATGACATTAAAGTAATCGAAGGACAAAATGGATTGTTTATAGCTATGCCAAGTAGAAAGACACCAGATGGTGAGTTTAAGGATATAGCACATCCAATAAACACAGATACTAGAGAAAAGATTCAATCATCAATTCTAGAAGCTTACGAAAAGGCTAAAATAGAAGAAGAGTCTGAAGTAATTAGTGAATAATATTTGTTAATAAAAAATAAAAGGGATAACCCTTTTATTTTTTTGTATAAAGTATTTATTATATAATATAAATTTTAAAGGATAAGAATATAGGCATATATAGGAAATATTTGAGGTTGAAATACTTACCTTAATACAATATAATATAATAAGATGTTTACGAACGTTTTTAAAGAAAAATAAAAATTTGTCCTTAACATTTATTAGTGAGGTGTATTTTATGTATAAATGTGCATTAATTTTAGCTGCAGGTCAAGGAACTAGAATTAAATCAAATTTACCTAAGGTTCTACATAAGGTTTGTGGAAAAGAAATGGTGAATCATGTTATTGACACAATGAGAAAAGCAGAAATAGATGATATAAATGTAATAATAGGTAAAGGAGCAGAATTAGTAAAAGAAAAAACTGCTTCAAGGAATATTAGTTATTCATTGCAAGAGGAACAATTAGGTACAGGTCATGCGGTAAAATGTGCAGTTGATTTCTTAAAAGGAAAAAAAGGTGTTGTAGGCGTATTTGCAGGAGATGCTCCTTTAATTAAGCCTGAAACTATACAAAAATTATTTGAAACTCATTATAAAAATAATAATGAAGCTACTTTGCTATCTTCAATAGTTCAAGATCCAACAGGATATGGAAGAGTCGTTAGAGATGGAGAAGAAGTTTTAAAGATAGTAGAGCATAAAGATTGTACAGAAGAAGAATTAAAAATAAATGAAATGAATGCTGCAATATATTGCTTTGATATTGAAAGTTTATTAAATTCATTAGAAAAGCTATCTAATGATAATAAACAAGGAGAGTATTATTTAACAGATGTTATAGGAATACTTAAAAATGAAGGAAAAAGAGTTGGAGCTTTATCAATAGATTATGAAGAAACTATTGGAGTTAATTCAAGAGTGCAACTTTCAGAAGCAGAAAATATATTAAGAAAAAGAATAAATAATAGACATATGGAAAATGGAGTTAAATTAATTGATCCAAATTCAACATATATAGGTGATGATGTTGAAATAGGAAGAGATACTGTAATATATCCAGGAAATGTTATAGAGGGAAATACTAAAATAGGAGAAAACGTAGTATTATATCCAAATTCAAGGATATCAAATAGTACGATTTCTAATAACGTAGAAATTCAATCATCTGTAATAATAGATAGTAAGATTGGTGAAGGAACTACAGTTGGACCTTTTGCATACATAAGACCTGAATCAGTAATTGGAAACAATGCTAGAATAGGTGATTTTGTAGAAATTAAAAAGTCTAATATAGGAGATAATACAAAAGTATCTCATTTAACATATATAGGCGATGCAAACGTAGGGGAAAATTGTAATTTTGGATGTGGAACAGTTGTAGTTAATTATGATGGAAAGAAAAAACATACTACAACTATAGGTAACAATAGTTTTATAGGATGCAATACTAATTTAGTATCTCCAGTTACTGTAGAAGATAATACTTACATTGCTGCAGGTTCTACTATAGTTAATGATGTAAAAAAAGGAGAGCTTGCTATAGCTAGGTCTAAACAAAGAAATATTGAAGGTTGGGTAGATAAAAAAGGTCTTACCAATAAATAAATATTTAGATAAACAAAAGTATTTTAAAATTTAAGGAGGTCTTCACATAATGATAACCCATGGAAAAAACATTAAAATATTCACTGGAAACTCACATCCAGAACTTGCACAGGAAATTGCAGATATATTAGGATTACCACTTGGTAAGGCAAAGGTTTCAACTTTTAGTGATGGAGAAATATCTGTCGATATTGGAGAAACAGTAAGAGGAGCTGACGTTTTTTTAGTTCAATCAACTAGTTCACCAGTTAATGATAACTTAATGGAACTATTAATTATGATAGATGCATTTAAGAGAGCTTCAGCTGGTAGAATAACAGTTGTTATGCCATACTATGGATATGCTAGACAAGATAGAAAAGCTAAATCAAGAGATCCAATTACAGCAAAATTAGTTGCTGATCTATTAACAGCAGCAGGAGCTCATAGAGTATTAACTATGGATTTACATGCAGCCCAAATTCAAGGATACTTTAATATACCAGTTGATCATTTATTAGGATCACCAATATTAGGAAAGTATTTTGTTGATAAAGGATTCGATGAAGATGATGATGTAGTAGTAGTTTCGCCTGATTTAGGAAGTGTAACTAGAGCTAGAAAGTTTGCAGATAGATTACATGCACCAATAGCGATTATTGATAAAAGAAGACCAAAAGCAAATGTATCAGAAATAATGAATATTATAGGTGATATAAAAGGTAAAAAATGTATCCTAATAGATGATATGATAGATACAGCAGGAACTATAGCAAATGCAGCTAATGCTTTAAAGGATTTAGGTGCTAAAAATGTTTATGCATGTTGTACTCATGGGGTTTTATCAGGACCAGCATTTGAAAGAATAAATAATTCAGCAATTGAAGAATTAGTTATGCTAAATACTATAAAGTTACCAGAAAGAGACGGATTAATTAAATTTAAGGCATTATCAGTAGCACCTTTATTTGCAGAAGCTATAAAGAGAATATATGATGATGAACCAATAAGTAAATTATTTGAATCTTAATACATATTAGGATAAAAAACCTCTAAGAAGCACAAACTTTTTAGAGGTTTATTATTTTACTATTTAGGAAATTATAAAAATAAGATTAATAAATTGTAAAGATTATTAATTATTATTTATAATTCTAATAAAAGAAATAATATAAGTATCAAATCAATTATAATAAAAATAAGGAAGGTGTTTTTATGGATAATAGATTAGGAAAAGTATTAATTGTAGATGATGATGAAAATATATGTGAAGTTATAAATATGTATTTATTAAGTGCTGGATATGAAACAAGAAAATGTTTTAATGGACGAGAAGCATGTAATATATTTACAGAGTTTAAACCTGATATAGTTTTATTAGATATTATGATTCCTGGAATAGATGGAATTGAAGTATTAAAGTGGATAAGAAGAAATAATGAAATTCCTGTAATAATGTTAACAGCTAAGGGCGATACTTTTGATAAAGTTCTAGCATTAGAACTTGGAGCGGATGATTATGTAGTAAAGCCTTTTGAACCTAAAGAACTTTTAGCAAGAGTAAAAGCTGTTATGAGAAGGTATAATTATGATGAAAAAGATACTGAGATAATAAACTATTCAGATTTAAATATAGATGCAAATTCATATAGTGTAGTTTATAAAGGCACAGAAATAAAGATGCCACCAAAGGAATTTGAACTACTACATTATTTAGCAAGTAATAAAAATAAAGTTTTTACTAGAGAGCAGTTATTATGCGAGGTTTGGGGTTATGATTATCCTGGAGATTCAAGAACTGTAGATGTTCATATAAAAAGATTAAGAGAAAAATTAAATGGAGGAGATAATTGGCAAATTGAAACTGTATGGGGCGTGGGATACAAGTTTGAGGTGAAATAGATGAAAAAGAAAAGCGTAATATACAAGCTTTTAATTACATTTTCATCAATTACATCATTATTTTTAATACTTATAGGAATGTTTTTTACTGCTTGGATAAATAAAGAGTATTATGATGATAAAGATAGACGTATAAAAAAATATATAGAAATAATAGAGGAATCTACAACAGAATTTTTAAATAACAATGAAGAGGGTTTTGAAGATTTAAAAAACACTATGAAAATAATAAAGGCTTCTGTTGATATGGATTCATTAATTGTTGATAGCCAAGGGTATATTTATGCTGTTTCAGATAATGAACTATCTCAGTTAAAGTATACTAAAATAAAAATTGATGACACGGATATGGAGTTATTAAAGACAGGAGAAATTATAAAAAGAGACTTCATAATTAATTCTAATAAAAGATATAAGGCTTATTATAAACCTTTATTTAATAATAATAGCTTTAATGGAATAACTGTTTTAATAGAGATACAAAAGAAATCTAGTATACATAATTTATATACAATAGTATGGCTAGGTGTATTAATAGCTGTTATACTATCTAGCATTGGTGTTTACTATTTAGCACAAAGAATATTAATAAAACCACTAGCAAAGATCAATAATGCAGCTAAGAAACTTGCAAAGGGAGAAGTGGAAAAAAGAGTTTACATAGATTCTGAAGATGAAATTGGTGAATTAGCAGAATCCTTTAATATAATGGCAGAATCCTTGGAAAAAGTAGATACAGTAAGAAAAGAATTTATTTCTAATGTTTCTCATGAATTAAGATCTCCTATAACATCTATAAAGGGATTTATAACAGGTATTATAGACGGTGTAATACCAAAAGATAAGGAAAACTATTATTTAAATATAGTTAATGATGAAATAGGGAGACTTTCTAGACTTGTATCGGATTTATTAGATATATCTTCTATGGAATCTGGAAAATTTAAATTAAATATTGTTGAAATGGATATTAATGAAATAATAAGAGTTTGTATATTAAATTTAGAAGGTAAAATAGAAGAGAAAAAGATGAAGGTAGAAGTTATCTTTAATGATAATCATGAGTATTGTCTTGGAGATAGAGATAGAATAATTCAAGTTGTAATTAATATTATAGAAAATGCAATTAAATATGGACATGAAGGTGGGAAAATAGAAATAGAAACATTTACTAAGGGAGAATTAGTGTATGTAAGTATATTTAATAGTGGTCCAACAATCCTTAAAGAAGATATAAATAAGATTTGGGAAAGATTTTATAAGGTGGATAAGTCTAGGACTAATAAAGTTAGTATGGGATTAGGATTACCAATAGTACGATTAATATTAACTCAACATAATCAAGATATTTGGGTTGATAATATTATTAATAAAGGTGTTAAATTTACATTTACTTTAAAGAGAAGTGCTAAAAAGTAGTTTTTTTGAAGGAGTGTGAAACATGAGTAAAGAAGATAATTTTCCTTCAATACAATTTAAAAGAAAAAAAGTAAAATCTAATGTAAAAATTATTATAAAGTTTTTAAGGATTTTCTTAATATGTATTATATTGGTTATAATTTTATATAGCTCGTTTATTAATATTAAATATAAACAAAATATTATAGACATGAATAATAAAATTCAAAATAGCAATATAATTTTAGAATACTCAAGTTTAATTGATAAAGTTAAAAATTCAATAGTTACTATATCTAGAAGTGAAGAAAATCTTAGTAAAGGCGAATTTGTAGAAGGTAATACAACAGGAATAATAATTGAAAGTGATGGAAAAATATTAACTAATTACTCTGTAATAAGTGATGTTAATAATATATATGTAGAACTTCCTTTAATTGGTTCAGAGCCAATCAAAGCTGATGTTATAGTAGCTAATAAAGATATTGATATAGCAATAATTAAAGTGTATCATGATGAAGAATTAACACCAATTAAAATTGCTCCTAGAAGTGATTTAATAGAAGGAAAAAGAGTAGCTTTAATCAGCAATTCAACTGGTAGTGAGTATATAGATAGTGTAATTCCTGGAGTAATTACCTCTACTAATAGGAAATTAAATATTAATGATAAGAGTTATGATTTAGTAGAAGTAAACACACCAATTAATATAATGAATACAGGTGGAGTAATAAGCAATGCAAATGGAGAACTTATAGGTATTGCAAGTAAAAAGGCAACTGATGATATGAATATAAGTGGTTTATATTATGCTTTAGATTTAAGTTCTATAGAAAAAGTTCTTAATAATACAAATGAAATAAAAAGTATATTAGGAATTTTAGAAGGTGGATTCATAGAGAATAAAGAAAATGGAGATAATTTTATGGGATTATATGTGGCTAGAATAAATCTTAATAATAGCTCCTATGAATCAGAATTAAAACCAACTGATATAATATTTGAAATAGATGGTAAAAAAATAAATAATACAAATGAAGTTCTAAAAATGCTTAAAAATAAGAAAGCTGGAGATAATATTACTTGTAAAGTAATGAGGGGCGGAAAAGAAGAAGAGATAAATATACGATTATATAATGTTAATAAATAGCAACCAAATAATAGAGTTGCTATTTTTTTTAAAAGTCTTTTATTATTGTAAAAAACTAGTATAATAATAAATATGCAAACATTCAATAGGAGGTCAAAATACTATGTTTTTAATTGTAGGTCTAGGAAATCCAGGTAAGGAATATGATGGAACTAGACATAATATCGGATTTGAAGCTATAGATTATCTATCTAAGAAGTATAATATAGATGTAAACAGGACAAAATTTAAAGGGGTATTTGGGGAAGGTTTTATAAACAATAAAAAGGTAGTTTTATTAAAACCAAGTACTTATATGAATTTAAGTGGTGAAAGTATAAGGGAAGCTATTAATTTTTATAAATTAGAAAATGAAGAAGTTTTAGTCATATATGATGATATAAGTTTAGAAGTAGGTAAGCTTAGAATTAGAGAAAAAGGAAGTGCAGGGGGACATAACGGTATAAAAAGTATAATATCTAATATGAGCACAGATATTTTTCCAAGAATTAAGATAGGTGTAGGACAACCTAAGGGGGACTTAGTTTCGCATGTATTGGGTAAGTTTAATCAAGAAGAAATAAACGACTTAAATGAAGTTATAGAATCATCTTCTGAAGCTGTTGAAATAATAATTAAAGATGGTACAAAAGAAGCTATGAACAAGTTAAATGGATTTAAGCTATCAAAAAATAAATAGTAAGGATGGTGTATTTAAATGAGATTAAAGGGGGCATTGCAACCCTTAATAGACAGTTCTACTTTTAATGAAATAATAGCTGATATAAAAAGTGATAAATATCCTATAAATATAAATGGATTGTCTGATTCGGGAAAGAGTTATGGTATATTTGGGATTTATGAAAGTATAAATTCCTCAATGGTTATTTTAACTCATAGTGATATGGAAGCTAAAAATATATATGAAGATTTAAGCTTTTATACTAATGATGTCTATTACTTCCCGGCAAAGGAAGTAGTTTTTTATAATATAGATGCTATATCTGGAGATTTAAGATGGGCTAGATTAAAAGTAATTAAGGAAATATTAAATAATAATAAAAAAATAATAGTTACTTCAATTGATTCACTAACATCAGTTTATACTCCTAAAGATTTATTTATGAAATATAATATAATCTTAAATGTAGATCAAGATATTAATTTTAAGGAACTATCTAGAAAACTTTTAGAGTGTGGATATGAAAGAGTTGAAGCTGTAGAAGGCAAGGGAGAATTTTCTTTAAGAGGAGGAATATTAGATGTATTTCCGCCTACATCAACATATCCATATAGAATAGAGCTTTTTGGAGATACGATAGATTCCATAAGAACATTTAACACTGATTCCCAAAGAAGTATTGAAAAGGTTGACAGCATGGAGATTTTCCCTGCTAAGGAAATTATATTAAGTGAAGAAGCTCTAAATAGAGGAAAAGAAAATATTTTAAAAGAACTTGAAGAAGTAAAATCTAGCGATAAATCAGATAAAGAAAGAATAGAAAAGTTAGAAGCTTTAGTAACAGCTAACATAGAATCTTTAACAGAAACATTAACATTTGAAACTGTAGATAGTTATTTGCCTTACTTTTATGAAAAGCCAGATAGCTTTTTTGATTATGTAAAAAATTATGTATATATAGTAGATGAAGTTAAGAAATGCGAAGGAAAGCTTGAGAGTTGTTATTTTGAGTTTAAGGAAAATTATGAAGCCTTTTTACAAAGGGGAGGAATATTACCTTCTCAAAGTAATCTTTTAATAGATAAAGAAGTATTAATAGAAAAATTAGAATCTAATGAAGTAATAACATTAGATGTTTTTGCAACGAATTCAAACATATTAAATCCTATTAACAAATATTCGTTAAATGGAATAACATTAAATAGCTACCAAGGCCAATTAGATCTTTTAATTGATGATATTAAAGAAAAAAAAGCTAAAGGATATAAGACGATTATTTTATCAGGAACTAGACCTAGAGGTAAAAGACTAGTTAATACATTAAGAGATAGGGAAATTGAAAGTGTTTATAGAGATGAAATAAGTTCTGTAGAGTTCGGTGAAGTAGTAATTACATTTGGTAACTTATTAAAGGGGTTTGAGTATCCAGATTTAAAAATATGTGTAATTTCAGATAAAGACGTTTTTGGTGAAGCAAAGAGAAAAATTTCTAAAAGAAAAACAAATAGAAAAGGTATAGGAAAAATTAAGAGCTTTGCAGAGCTTAAGTTAGGAGATTATGTAGTCCATGCTAATCATGGAGTAGGTGTATATAAAGGAATAAAACAAATTGAGGTAGGAGGTCATAAAAGAGATTACTTAGATATTGTTTATGATAAGGGAGATAAATTATATGTACCTGTTGATCAGCTTGATTTAGTTCAAAAGTATATAGGCTCAGAAGGAAAGACACCTAAGATAAATAAATTAGGTAGTAATGATTGGAGCAAGGCAAAAGCTAAAGTTAAAAAATCTATAAATGAAATAGCTCAAGATTTAGTTAAACTTTATGCAACGAGAGCCACATTAAGAGGACACAAATTTAATAAGGATACTGAATGGCAAAGACAATTTGAAGATGAGTTTCCATTTGAAGAAACTCCTGACCAATTAACATCTCTTGAAGAAATTAAAAAGGATATGGAATCTGATAAGCCTATGGATAGACTTCTTTGTGGTGATGTTGGATATGGAAAAACAGAAGTTGCTATTAGAGCTGCATTTAAGGCAGTAATGGATGGAAAACAAGTTGCTTTTCTAGTACCTACAACAATACTTGCAGAACAACATTACAAAAATTTGCTTAAAAGATTTTCAGATTTCCCTGTGAAAATAGATATGATTAGTAGATTTAGAAGTGCTAAAGAGCAAAAAGCTACTCTTCAAGCAGTAAAAGAAGGTAATGTAGATATATTAATTGGAACTCATAGATTAGTTTCTAAGGATATAAATTTTAAAGACTTAGGTTTATTAATAATAGATGAAGAGCAAAGATTTGGAGTAGCTCAAAAAGAAAAAATTAAAAGCTTAAAGAAAAATGTTGATGTATTAACTTTAAGTGCTACACCAATTCCAAGAACCCTTCATATGTCTTTAACTGGAGCGAGAGATATATCTGTAATAGAGACGCCTCCAGAAGAAAGATATCCTATTCAAACCTATGTAGTAGAACAAAATGATCAATTAGTTAGAGATGCCATTTTAAGAGAAGTTAATAGAGATGGTCAAGTTTACTATGTTTACAATAGAGTAGAAAGTATAGAAGGTATGGCCAAGTATTTATCAGATTTAGTGCCAGAATGTAAGGTTGGAATTATTCATGGACAAATGACAGAAAGACAGCTAGAAAAAGAAATGGTAAGCTTTATGAATAGAGAATACGATGTTCTAGTATGTACGACTATAATAGAAACAGGAATAGATATTCCTAATGTAAATACTATGATTATTCATGATTCTGACAAAATGGGACTATCTCAACTTTATCAATTAAGAGGAAGAGTTGGTAGATCAAATAGAATAGCTTATGCATATTTTATGTATACAAAGGATAAAATTTTAACGGAAGTAGCTGAAAAGAGATTAAAGGCACTTAAGGATTTTACAGAGCTTGGCTCTGGTTTCAAAATAGCTATGAGAGATTTAGAAATAAGAGGAGCAGGAAATATGATGGGGTCTGCTCAACATGGGCATATGGCTGCTATTGGATATGATTTATATTGTAGAATGCTAGAGGATACTATAAGAATAATTAAGGGTGAAATAGAAAAAGAACCAATAGAGACAACTGTAGATATAAAAGTAGATGCATATATACCAGGAGTTTATATAGAAGACGAAATTCAAAAAATAGAAGTATATAAGAAGATTGCCGCAATAGAAAGCTTAGATGATTATATGGATATTAAGGCAGAACTTGAAGATAGATATTCAGAAATACCAGAGCCTGTATATAATTTAATGGATATAGCATATATAAAAAGTAGAGCAAAATTACTTTCGATAGAAGAAATTAAGGAAACTCCTAAGGAAATCAAGTTTATTTTTGCAGATGGAACAAATAATCTAAATGAAATCTACAAATACTTATTAGCAAATTATAAAGATAAAGTATTTTTAATGTTTGGAGATAAACCTTATTTTGGAATAAGAAATTCGGAAGTAAAAAAAGAAGGTATATTAGGGCTGTTTAAGGAAATTTTAGATAACTTAACAAAAAATATACAAAGTTAATTTAATAAATTGAATAACTGACACAATATTGATATACTATTTGTGTATAATTAAATGGGTTTAACAAATTAAATAGAAATGAGGGAACATCATTGGTTAAAATTAAAAGATTAATAGCTACGGCAGCATTAAGCATTTTCGCTTTTTCAGCAGTTGGGTGTGAAATGATACAAAAGACACCTGAAGCTATAGCGAATACTGTATTAGCTAAGGTTGGAGACATTAAAATTACAAGAGGAGATGTTGATGAGATAGCAGATCCTTACTTAGAACAATATTACGGTGCTGATTATGAAACAAATACAGAAATAGCAGATGCTGTAAAAGAGTTAAGACTTCAAGCAATAGATGTATTAGTTGAAGAAAAACTTATGTATAAAAAAGCTGAAGAACTTGGAGTACTTCCAACACAAGAAGAAATAGATGAAGAAGTTCAAAGTTATATAGAGAGTTTAAAAGAAAAATTAGGTGGAGAAGATGAATTTAATTCTGCTTTAGAAGATGCAGAATTAACTTTAGAAGAGTATACAGAAAAGTTAAATGAGAGCATGGAGACTAATTTAATTAGTACTAATGTGACTAATGAAATATTTAAGGACATAAGTGTTTCTGATGATGAAATAAAAGCTTATTATGATGAGAACTTAGATAGTTATAGATCAGCAACAGTTTCTCATATTTTAATTAGTGATGAAGAGACTGCTAAGGAAGTAAGAGAAAGAGCTGCAAATGGAGAAGATTTTGCTGAATTAGCTAAAGAATATTCTGAAGATACAGGAACTAGTGAAAATGGTGGTAGCTTAGGAACAGTTACTTATGATACTACTCAATATGTTCAAGAGTTTACAGATGCATTTAAGCAATTAAAAGATGGCGAAATATCTGAACCTGTAAAGAGTGATTATGGATACCACATAATAAAAGTTACTGATTACAAAGAGCAAACTTTAGATGAAGCAAAAGATTCAATAAAGACTTCAATTGAAAATGAAAAGAAAAATGAAATATATACATCATCTATAGAACAATGGAAAAATGATTATAAAGTTAAAACATACGAAAATAGACTTTAATAAAATAAAAAAAGAAATTTAGCATAAGCTGAATTTCTTTTTTTTATTTATAGAAAATTATAAAAATGTTACCTTAATACTTCTTTATTAAATTTAATATTAAAATAAATGGGGAAATTTCTTGTATTTACAGAGAATAAAAAGAGGAAAAAAATAATATAAACAGATTTTTTGTTATAAAATTTGGTTATATGGGTATAAAATTTCTAAGAAGTCAAATAATAATATTGCAACTTATATTAATAAAGGAGGGAGCATATAATAATGAAAGCAACAGGGATTGTTAGACGTATTGATGACTTAGGAAGGGTTGTTATACCAAAAGAAATAAGAAGAACTTTAAGAATTAGAGAAGGAGATCCATTAGAGATTTTCACTGATAGAGAAGGTGGAGTTATCTTAAAAAAATACTCACCTATTGGAGAATTAACTGATTTTTCAAAGGAATATGCCGAAAGTTTACAACAAGCAATTGGACATATAGTATTGATAGCAGATAAAGATGCATTTATATCAGTAAGTGGTGGATCTAAAAAGGAATATGTTGAAAGAAAAGTTAGTGCTGAACTAGAAAAAATAATGGAAGATAGAAAAGCAGTTTTAATAACTGACCAAAGCAAAACTATTCCATTACATAATGATGAAGAACCAGGAAAGTATACTAGCCAAGTAATTTCTCCAATAATTGCTGAGGGAGATGCTATAGGTGCAGTTATTATCCTATCTAAAGAATCAGGAGAAGCATTAGGAGAATTAGAATTAAAGTTAGCAGAAACAGCTTCAGCTTTCTTAGGTAAACAAATGGAACAATAGTAGAATATATTAATTAAATATAAAGTTATCAATAAAAGTAATAATACCTCCAAACTTTAAATAAAAATTATTAAAGTAATTTAAAGTTTGGAGGTATTTTATGAAGAAACAATCGCTAGTAAAGGCAAGTTTAATATTAGGAATAGCAGGAATAGTAGCAAGATTCTTAGGGCTATTTTTTAGATGGCCATTAATTATGCTCATAGGTGATGAGGGAGTAGGGTATTATCAAATGTCATATCCATTATATATGTTTTTCGTTGCTATGGCTTCAGGGGTTCCTGTGGCTATTTCAAAGATGATTTCTGAAAAAAAAGCAAAGGGAGATATAGAAGGCATATTTGTAATACTTAAAGAGTCCAGCATATTAATGATGTTTATGGGAATAGGTACAACCTTAATATTGTTTATATTTGCAAAACCTATAATAAAATTTGTTCAATGGGATATGAAATCTTATTATTCATTACTTGGAATATCTTTTGCCCCTTTTATAATATCTATTATGACAATCTACAGAGGATTTTTTCAAGGATTACAAAATATGACACCATCAGGTGTATCTCAGATTTTAGAACAAATAGGAAGAGTTATAATTGGAGTTGGACTTGCTATATTGCTTTTACCGAAGGGAATAGAATATGCAGCAGGGGGAGCAGCTTTTGGAGCAGCAGCAGGAGGAGTAATAGGAGCAAGTTATTTACATGAAAAGTATAAAAAAGTTAAAAAGGAAATGTGGAATAAAAAAGTCAAAAGTAATCCTGAGGTATTAACATCTATTTTAAAAATAGCGCTACCAATTTCCGTCGGGGCTACGGTTGGAACTATAATGAGTCTGATAGATTCTATACTTGTTCCTCAAAAATTATTGCAAGCGGGATTATCATCAGAACAAGCTACTGTTTTATATGCACAACTTACTGGGAAGGCTAACGTTATAACTAATATTCCTTTAACTTTATCTATAGCTTTAGGAACGTCATTAATTCCTATAATAGCAGAAAGTTATATAATGAATAAAAGGAGTGAATTAGAGTCTAAAGTCCAATTATCTATGAAAATGTCGATGATAATTGCAATGCCTTGTACATTAGGATTATTTTTTCTTGCAGGACCAATAATGAAAGTTATATTTCCTGGGAAATATGATGGAATTTTAATATTGAAGTATTTATCTTTATCAATTCCATTTATTATAATAACCCAAACAACTACATCAATAATGCAAGGAATAGGACATTATATAAGACCAATAATTAATTTGTTTATAGGCTGTATAATAAAAGTTATATTAACTTTTGTTTTAGTATCAATGCCAGAAATAAATATTTATGGAGCTGTTATAGCAAGTATATCTGCTTATTTAGTTGCAACATTACTTAATTTAATTTCTTTAAAAGGTAAGCTTAAGTTAAGACTTAAAGTATATGAAAACTTTGTAAAGCCAATTTTAGCAGCTTTAATTATGACTATAGGTGTATTATTTTCGTATATATTTGTATTTAATAAAACAGGAAGTAATACTTCTTCTTGCTTAATAGCTATATTTTTGGGTATTATTATATATGGAATATTAATATTGTTACTTAGAATATTTAGTATAGATGAAATTAAAAGTAGAATTGCAAAAAATTAAAAAGTAAGGAGAGAACCTAATGATAAAGATAATAGGTTTAGGACCTGGAGCACCAGAAGCATTGACTATTGGAGCAGTTAATGCCTTAGAAGAAGGGAAAAATGTATACTTTAGAACAGAAAAGCATCCAACTGTAGATTATTTAAAGAAAAGGATGAAAGATTTTAAAACATATGACCACTATTATGAAGTTTCTGAGAACTTTGATGAAGTATATTCTAGTATAGCCAATGATATAATTAAAAACTATAATGATTTAGAAGAAATAATATACGCAGTTCCAGGGCATCCATTAGTAGCTGAAAAGTCTGTGTTTAATCTTATAAACTTATGTGATGAAAAGGGAATTAAGTATGAAATAGTTCCTGCAGTAAGCTTTATAGATGCTATGATGGATGTATTAAAGATAGATCCAATAGAGGGTTTAAAAGTTATTGATGCCTTTGATATAAACAATCAAGTGCTGGATAAGAGAATAGGAACTATAATAACTCAAGTTTATAATCCTTTAATAGCATCAGAAGTTAAGTTAAGATTACTTGATTACTACAATGATGATACTGAAATATATTTTGTTAGAGCTGCAGGTATAGTTGGAGAAGAGTCTGTTAGAAAAATTCCAATTTATGAGCTTGATATGCAAGAGGACATAGATTATTTAACTTCTATCTATATACCAAAGGATATGAATAATAAAAAAGATTTCAATGATTTAGTAGAAATTGTAGATACACTAAGAGGAGAAAATGGCTGTCCTTGGGATATGGAACAAACTCATGAGAGCATAAAAAATCAGCTTTTAGAAGAAGCGTATGAGTTAGTAGATAGTATAAATAATGATGATATAGATGGAATGATAGAAGAACTAGGAGATGTGTTATTACATGTAGTATTCCATGCATCTATAGGAAAAGATGATGGGTATTTTAATATTTATGATGTAATTGGCTCAATATGTGATAAAATGATTTATAGACACCCTCATGTCTTTGGAGACTTAGATGTTTCAAATAGTAGTGAAGTATTAGATAATTGGGAAGATCTTAAGAAAAAAGAAAAGCACTTTGAAACTATAACTGATGAAATGAAGGCTGTAGCTAAAGCACTACCAGCTTTAATAAGAGCTAATAAGGTTCAAAAAAAGGCAGCTAAGGTTGGTTTTGATTGGGAAAAGGTAGAAGAAGCAGCTTTAAAAGTTGAAGAAGAATTGAAAGAGGTATTAGATGTATATAAATCCAATAATAAGGAAAAAATAAAAGGTGAAGTAGGAGACTTGATTTTTGCTTGCGTAAATGTAGCAAGGCTGTTAAAGATAGATGAAGAAGAAGCTCTAAATTCAACTATCAAAAAATTTATAAATAGATTCTCTTTTATAGAAAATGAAGCAATAAAAAATAATAAAACTCTAAATGAAATGACATTAGAAGAAATGGATGAAATTTGGAATAGAGCAAAAGGTGAAGAATTTGATAAAAATAAGAAGGATTTATAAAATTTTTGAAGAATATTATATAATGAATTATACTATACTATAAATAACTTATTGTAATAAATAGCTTTTATAACAAAAAATTCATAATGTTATAGACTAGTATCAAAAGACGATATATAATAAGATAATGTAGTTATAGTACATATAACAGTAATAGTTAACTACTAAAATATACACGGGTTATTTAAGGAGGATGTAATTGTGAATAAAGCAGAATTAATCACTAGCATGTCAGAAAAAAGTAAATTAACTAAAAAGGATGCTGAATTAGCATTAAAAGCATTTATAGAAAGCGTTGAAGAAGCGTTAGAAAAAGGCGAAAAAGTACAATTAGTTGGCTTTGGTACTTTTGAAACTAGAGAAAGAGCTGCAAGAGAAGGAAGAAATCCAAGAACTAAAGAAACAATAAGCATTCCTGCTTCAACTGTTCCAGTATTCAAAGCAGGTAAGGAATTTAAAGAAAAAGTAAATAAATAGTTTATAATGGAACCCGAGTTTACTCGGGTTCTTTTAATAAATAATGAATTTAAGGAGTGTATATTATGAGATTAGATAAATACCTTAAGGTTTCTAGAATTATAAAGAGAAGAACGGTAGCGAAGGAAGTTTGTGAAGGTGATAGAGTTTCTATTAATGGAAAGGTAGCAAAACCTTCTACAACTGTAAAAGAAGGAGATATAATTGAAATTCAGTTTGCAAATAGATCATTAAAAGCAAGAATAATAAATATAGTAGAGCATGTAAAAAAAGAAAATGCAAAAGAAATGTATGAGATACTAGAAGGAGAAGAAGATAAAGAATAAAAAGAATATCTCTTTCATATATTTTTATAAAGAGTATGTGGAGGAGATAAGATGGAAAAGAAAAGTGAAGGTAGACTTGAAGAACCAAGGGGAAATATAATTTTAGAAAATAGAAAGAAATTAGTTCTTACAGGGGCAGAAGAGGTTATAAGCTTTGATGATGAAAAGATTTTATTAAATACAAGCCTAGGATTTTTAACTATTAAGGGATCTGAATTAAAAATGAATAAATTAGACGTTCAAAATGGGGATGTAATAATAGTTGGAAATGTATCTTCCATAGTGTATAGTGGTAAAGAAGTAAAAAAAGAAAAAGAAAGTATAATTTCTAAATTATTTAAGTAGGATGATATGCCGTTAACTTTAGAAGTTCAATTTAACATAGTTTTATATTCCATATTTTCTGGAATATTAACTGGGATATTATTTGATTTATATAACATAATAAGAGGAGTAAAAGTTCCGAAAATAATAGTGTTTATAGAGGATATATTATTTTGGATTCTTACTGCTATTATAGTATTTGCTTTTTTACTTTATACAAACTATGCTTTCTTAGGTCCCTATGTATATATTTTTATGATTTTAACTTTAATCTTTCATATAAAATTTATAAGCCCTAAGGTTTTGAAGGTAGAGTTATATATAATTAATAAAATCAGTAAGTTTATAAGAGTTATTTTAAAGACAACTATTTATCCTATTAAAATAATATATTATAGTATTTCTGGGAAAAAATGAAGGAAATGTCATGAACATAAAAAAATAACTTGAATAAAATATTTATAGTGTATAAAATATATAATATAATATATTTGAAGAGGGTGAGAGCAATTAAAAAGCAAGCAACTCTTAAAAGATTAATTATAGTTTTTATTTTTGCGATTTTTATTATTAATTATATAAAACAAGAACTTACAATGAGAAGAATTCAAGAAGACATTGTTATTAGTCAAGAAGAATTACAAGAGCTTAAGGATAAGAATAGTAAATTAGAATCGGATCTTAAAAAGGTAAATGAATCTAATGAATATCTTGAAAAGCTTGCAAGAGAAAGACTAGGCATGATCAAAGAAGGAGAAAAAGTTGTAAATTCTGAAAAGCAAAATTAAAGAATATGTTTTAGAAATATTTAAATGAGGTTATTATTATAATAACATATATTATTTAATTTTAAGGAGGAATCTTTGTAACATGACCTTGATGGCAGGAAACATATTAGAAGGTACAGTAGTTAATATAACTAGTTTTGGAGCTTTCGTAGAAATAGAGGGTAAAACAGGGCTGGTTCACATTTCAGAAGTAGCAGATTCATTTGTTAAGGATATTAGACAACATCTTAATGAACAAGATAAAGTTAAGGTGAAAGTAATATCAATTGATGATAATGGAAAAATAAGTTTATCAATAAAACAAGCAAATGTTCAAAAAAAATCAGTTAAGCCTGTAGAAATAGATTGGTCTTCAGAAAGTAAAAAGACTAGTACAAATACAGGGAATTTCGAAGATATAATGTCAAGGTTCTTAAAAGACAGCGAAGAAAGAATGCAAGATGTAAAAAAGAAACAAGATTTTAAATCTAAGGGATCTAGAAAAAGTTATTAATAAATGAAATTTGACATCATATAAATTTAATATATAAATCTAAAAAAACAGAGGTTAGCTTTAAATAACTTCTGTTTTTTATTACATGCTATTATTTTTAATATGAGTTAATTTTATGTATAAAAAATCAGTAAAGAAAAAATTAAAAAAATATGTTGACACTATGTAAAACATAATATATAATTAATTTTGTCGCTGAGGGGCGACAGAAAAAATATGCTGAAGTGGCGGAACAGGCAGACGCACAGGACTTAAAATCCTGCGGTAGCGATACCGTACCGGTTCGATTCCGGTCTTCAGCACCAAGCTAAATTCAACTTAAATATCGCGGGGTGGAGCAGTTGGCAGCTCGTCGGGCTCATAACCCGAAGGTCGTAGGTTCAAGTCCTGCCCCCGCAACCAAAGATATGGCGGAATAGCTCAGCTGGCTAGAGCACTCGGTTCATACCCGAGGTGTCGTAGGTTCAAGTCCTATTTCCGCTACCATACACGCTGAAGTGGCGGAACAGGCAGACGCACAGGACTTAAAATCCTGCGGTAGCGATACCGTACCGGTTCGATTCCGGTC
>NZ_JACSQZ010000026.1:0-16789 GCF_014836325.1 Clostridium gallinarum | reverse complement strand
TTCAGCACCAAAGCACTTAAGTTTAACTTAAGTGCTTTTTGTTTTTTTATAGAAAATTATAAAATGTTATCCTATGAATAAGTTTTTATAATTTCCTTCCTTCAGTTTTCAAAGATATAAGCATTGTATGAGGTTGACTTGGAGCGCATGCGACGGAGCAAGGAATATAATGTTTATATCTTTTTTTATATAAAATTAGTTTTACGAATTTAATTTCTGCTAATATAAAAGAATAGTATTATATTATATATAAATTTATATTTTAGTATAAGATTAATTATATGTAGTTATTGTAATGTTTATTACAAAATAAATTATGATTTTTCTCCAAAAATTAATTAATATTGACAAATTTATTATAAAAACTAATTTTAAAATTTATGTAAATATGTAATATAAATAGTTCCTTATATGAAAAGATGTATTCATATAAGGAATTTTATATATTATTGTCCTACGAAAAAAAAATAATGATACATCATATGACATATATTTTTATAAATGGGTGATATAATTTAAATTACATTTTATGGAAGTATGGGGGAGAGAAAATGCAATATGGTGTAGACATATCAACTTATAAAAGGGTGGAGAATAGTAAAAGAAAAAAAGAAATACGAGTTCAAGGAACAACTATAGGAGCTATAGTATCCTTGGCTATGGGATTTTTATTAAGTAGAGTAATATTATCAGCAACTATAGATATGGGGATAGCACCATTCGGTATTGCATATCTTATAGGAATAAAAAAGGATAATAGAAAAGATGTAATTTCTTCATTAATAGGAGTTATGATAGGATATTTATCTATAAGTGCTAGCTTAGAGGGGGCGGTTGCTTATTGTATATCATCAATATTAGTTCTATCATATATAGAAGTTTGTAATAAGATAGAAGTAAAACAGAGGGATTTTATAATTTTCTTTTTAATTTTCTCTGTATTAATTATTTATAATTCTTTAATAAATAACCAACCAATTGGAGTTAATCTGGTATTTTCATTTTTAAAAGTGTTAAGTATTATACCAATTAAATATATGATAAAGTATGCTTTGAAATGTGCAGGGGAATTAGAAAATAATTATTTTTTCTCAACAGAGGAGATAATAAGTATAGGAATATTAATTTGTTTATTGATTGCTGGGATAGGAAATATAGGTGTTTTTAATATTGAAATTAGAAATATTTTGGCTTTAAGTACAATTGCTGTATTTGCTTATGTAGGGGGAGCGGGAATAGGATCATCAATAGGCGTAGCTATGGGATTTATAATAGGCATAACAAATAATGATATTATATCGGCTGTAACTTTATATAGTTTATGTGGAATGATAGTTGGAATATTTAGAGAAACTGGAAGGATCTTTTCGGGATTAGCCTACTTAGTAGTTTATTTTATAATATGGATGTATTCAAATACTTTTAACATATATGGTGGAATAGAAGTATTGATATCAACAATTATTTTAATATGTATCCCTAAGATTATTATTGATTTAATAAGTAAAGAATTAAATAGTGATAAGAAAGCGGAAGTTATAAATGATATTCATTTAAAAGGAGTAAAGGGAGAGTTTATAGATAGACTTAATTCTATGAAATCGATAATGTCAACTTTATCATCAACAATATCTAATTTAGGAGAAAATGATATTTTATCTTTAAATAATAAAGGGACGGCTATGGTAGAAAGTTTAGCAGATAGAGTATGTTATAATTGTGAACTCAAACAAAGATGTTGGGATAGAAACTTACATTCAACCTTTGAAGATTTTTCAGAACTTATAAGTGGTTATGAAAAGAATAATATTAAACTGCCTAAGAGTTTAGATAAAAAGTGTGTAAAAACTAGAAGTTTAATGAAAAATGCTCAAGAAATAGTTAATAATTATACTGTTAATGAAGCTCTAAGAACTAGATTAACAGAGGGAAGAAGTATAATTGCTAATCATATAAATAACATTTCTAATACAATGGATGATATGATTAGTGATTTCCAAAAAGATATATCTATTTGTACTGAAATAGATAAAATACTAAGAAAAGCTTTTAATAAAAATAAAATTGAATATATAGATGTTTTTTCTTATTTAGATAGACGAGGAAGAATGAAAATAAAAATAACAACCAATAATTGCGAAGGTGAACGTTATTGTGTAAAAAACATATTGCCTATAATAAACACATTGGTAAAGGTGCCTGTATCAATTTCATCTGAAGGGTGTAGAATAGATCCTGAAAGTGGTGAATGTTCTGTAACAATTGAAGAAACTCCTAAATATCATATGACTTCTTATGCTGCTGTAAAAGCTAAGGATGGAGAAACTTCTATTGGAGATAGTTACAGCTTTTCTAAAACAAACGATGGAACTTATGTAAGTATAATTAGTGATGGAATGGGATCAGGACCAGAAGCTGGAGTGGAAAGTGGACTAGCAGTAGAACTTATGGAAAAGTTTATAGAAAGTGGATTTAGTGAAAAAACAGCTATAAATACAGTTAATTCAATAATGTCTATGAAGTTTAATGAAGATGAAAAATTTACAACTATGGATTTGAATATGATAGATTTGTATACTGGAGATGCTGAATTTATAAAAATTGCAGGTGTAGTTAGTTTTATTAAGAGAGCAGGGGAAGTTAAAGTAATTAAATCTAATAGTTTACCTTTTGGGATATTAGATAGTATAGATATAAATTCTGAAAAGTTTAAATTGAAACATGGAGATATTGTAGTATCTATAAGTGATGGAGTTTTAGATATAGATAAAAATAATATAGGAAGCTATAGTTGGCTTGAAGAGTACTTAGAATATGCAGAGACTAATCCATCTTCTTTGTGTAATGATATTATTGAAAAGGCTATAGCGTTAAGTGGTGGAAAAGTTAAGGATGATATGACAGTTTTAGTATCAAAAATATATTCTATATATTAATATGTTTTATTTAAAAGGCACTAAGGTGCCTTTTAAATTTGCTTATTATTGAAAAAAATATCTAGAATACATTTTAAAATTGAAATTGTAAAAATTAGTTAAGAAATATAGTTTACATCTATGAAGGTTAAGGTTATTATATTATATATTAAAAAAAATAAGTTTAAGGAGTTTTAGTGTGATAAACAAGGTAAGGGATTTTGTAGTTGAAAATAATCTAATACAAAATAATGATAAGGTTTTGGTTGCTTTATCTGGAGGTCCTGATTCTGTTTGTTTATTAAGTATTCTTTATAAGCTTAAGGATTATTTTAATATTGAAATAGGAGCAGCGCACGTAAATCATATGCTTAGGGGTGATGAAGCTGTAAAGGATGAAGAATATGCTAAGTCTATATGCTATAAATTAGGAGTTAAGTTTTTTTCTAAGAGAGTGGATATAAATAAGATATCAAAGGATATGGGAATATCTCATGAATTAGCGGGAAGAGAAGAACGATATAGATTTTTTGAGGATATAAGTAAAGCTAATGGATATAATAAGATAGCTATTGCTCATAATGCTAATGATCAAGCAGAAACTATTATTATGAATATGATGAGAGGCTCTGGAATAGAGGGCTTGTGTGGTATTAGAAGTAAGAGAGATGGTGGAATAATAAGACCTATATTATGCTTATCTAGAAATGAGATAGAAGAATATTGTAATTATTATGATTTAAACCCTAGAATAGATTCAACTAATCTTGAAAATATATATAGAAGAAACAAAGTTAGATTAGATATTATTCCATATATGAAGGATAATTTTAATAAAGATATAATAGAAACTTTAAATAGAATGGCTAATTTATTACAAATAGATAATGACTTTATAGAAAAAGAATGTAATAATAGTTATAAAAAGTATTGTAAGGAAAGTAAAAAAAATCTAGTTATAGCAAAGGATGCTTTTTTTATAGAAAAAGCAATATTAACTAGAGTTATAAAGAAATCATTTGTGGAATTTTCGGGAAAACATACTAATTTTGAAATGAAACATATTTATGAAGTGATTTCTTTAGCTAATAATTCAACTAATAAAAAAATCAATCTTCCTCATGGTATCATAGCTGAAAATGTATATGGAGATATATATTTAAAGTATAAAGAGGAAAATAAGAGCGAAGAAAATGAAATAATATTAAATAAAGAAAATATAAATAATAAAGAAGTACAATATGGAGAATATAATATAAGTTTTACTGTAATAAGTAATAAAAATAATATAGAATTTTCTAACAATGTATTAATAAAATATTTCGATTATGATAAGATAAAAGAAAAGCTAATTATTAGAAAAAGAAAAAATGGGGATAAGATGACACCTCTAGGTATGAAGGGGAGTAAAAAAATAAAGGATATTTTTATGGATTTAAAGATACCGGTAGAAAAGAGAGATACTGTTCCTATTTTATGTTTTGATAATGAAGTAGCTTGGATAGTAGAACATAAAGTTTCAGATAGGTTTAAAATAACCAAAGAAACTAAAAATATTATAAAAATTACTTTTGCTAGAAAGGGATAGGAATATGATAAGGGACATAAAGAAGGTATTAATAACAGAGGAAGAGATTTTAAACAGGGTTAGAGAAATTGGTAAAAATATTAGTAATGATTATGAAGGGAAAAATTTACTTATAGTTGGAATATTAAAGGGGTCAGTTTTATTTGCATCTGATTTAATAAAAAATATTACTATACCATGCGAAATAGATTTTATGGCTGTATCTAGCTATGGAAGTTCAACAGAAACTTCAGGAGTAGTTAGAATATTGAAGGATTTAGATCATAGCATTGAAGGTAAAGACATAATAATAGTAGAAGATATAATAGATAGTGGAATAACATTAGATTATTTATTAAAATATCTAAAGGCTAGAAAAGCAAATAGTATAGAAATAGTAACATTATTAACTAAACCAGCAAGAAGAAAGGTTGATATAGCTGTAAAATATTGCGGATTTGAAGTACCTGATGAATTCTTAGTTGGATATGGGTTAGACTATTCAGAAAAGTATAGAAATTTACCATATGTAGGTATATTAAAAGAAGAAGTATATAAAAAATAAAATTTAAATATATTATAAGTGAAACATAATAAACTAGAAGAAAGGGGGGCCTTGAATGAAAAAATATTCAAGTGCAACAATATGGATATTTGTAATTTTGATATTATTCTTCTCTGCAACATTCTTGTGGAATAGTGGAAAAATGGCAGATGAGATATCATATAGTGATTTTCAACAAAAATGGATAAGTGACGAGATAGAGAGCATTGTGGTTCACCCTGATAAAATGCTTATATCAGGTAAAACGAGAGAAAACAAACAATTTAATACTTATGCTCCAAGTGATATGGTGCAAATGTTAATGTCTGATAATCCAAAGGATGACATAAAGGTAGACTTTAAGCAACCGTCAAATAGTAGTCTTTGGATAAGTTTAATACCTACAGTTATGATTATGGTATTAGTTTTCGTATTTTTCTTTATGATGACACAACAGTCACAAGGTGGCGGTAGTGGAAGAGGTGTGATGAATTTTGGTAAAAGTAGAGCTAAAATGATGCCTCCAGACGCAAAAAGAGTTACATTTGATGATGTAGCTGGAGCTGATGAAGAAAAACAAGAATTAGAAGAAATAGTAGACTTTTTAAAGCAACCTTCTAGATATACTCAAATGGGAGCTAGAATTCCTAAGGGAGTATTATTAGTAGGACCACCAGGAACAGGTAAGACATTACTTGCAAAAGCAATAGCAGGAGAAGCTGGAGTTCCGTTTTATAGTATTTCAGGTTCAGATTTTGTTGAGATGTTCGTAGGTGTTGGTGCATCAAGAGTTAGAGATTTATTTGAGCAAGCGAAAAAAAGTGCTCCATCACTTGTGTTTATTGATGAAATAGATGCAGTTGGTAGACAAAGAGGTGCAGGCCTTGGTGGTGGTCATGATGAAAGAGAGCAAACTTTAAATCAATTACTAGTTGAAATGGATGGATTTGGAGCTAATGAAGGAATAATAATGATTGCTGCAACCAATAGACCTGATATTTTAGATCCAGCACTACTTAGACCAGGTAGATTTGATAGACAAATAGTTGTTGGAGCTCCTGATGTTAAGGGAAGAGAAGCAGTTTTAAAGGTTCATACTAAGAAAAAACCTTTAGCAGAAGATGTAGATTTAAAAGTTTTAGCTAAGAGAACACCAGGATTTAGTGGTGCTGATTTAGAAAACTTAGCAAATGAGGCTGCATTATTAGCTGTTAGAAGAAATGAAAAATTAATTGGAATGCAAGAATTTGAAGAAGCTATAACAAGAGTAATAGCAGGTCCAGAAAAGAAGAGTAGAGCTATCAATGATTATGATAGAAAACTTACTGCTTATCATGAAGCAGGTCATGCGGTTGTTATGAATCTTTTAGAACATGCAGATCCAGTTCATGAAATAAGTATAATACCAAGAGGTATGGCAGGTGGATACACTATGCATTTACCAACTGAAGATAGAGCATATACTTCGAAAGAAAAATTAAAAGATGATATGGTAGGATTGTTAGGTGGTAGAGTAGCTGAAAAGTTAATATTATCTGATATTTCTACAGGTGCCAAAAATGATATAGATAGAGCTAGTGCTATAGCAAGAGCTATGGTAATGGAATATGGAATGAGTGAAAAACTTGGAACTATATCTTATGGTGGAGATAATAATGAAGTATTCTTAGGAAGAAATCTAGGACATGGAAGAAACTTCAGTGAAGAAGTTGCAGCAGAGATAGATAAAGAAGTTAAGAGATTTATAGATACAGCTTATGAAAGAGCTCAAACATTATTAAGTGAAAATATAAATAAACTTCACGCTGTAGCTGCAGTATTACTAGAAAAAGAAAAAATTGATGGAGAAGAATTTATAAGAATCTTCAATGAAAACTAAAATATATTAAGGGATGGTCTTATGACTATCCCTTTTTTATAAAAAAATATAATTATTATTAAATACATAGTTATATTTAATATATTAAATTAATATTAGAGATTATTGTATTGATTAATATGAATGATATAAATTACACTAAATATAAGAAATTAAATAGGAGTGGATAATATGAAGAGTGATATACAAATAGCTCAAGAAGCAAATATGGAACATATAACAAAAATAGCAAAGAAATTAAATTTAACTGAAGATGATATTGAACAGTATGGAAAATATAAATGTAAATTATCATTAGATATATTAGAAAAGAATAAGGATAAGAAAAATGGTAAATTAGTTTTAGTTACTGCAATTAATCCAACTCCAGCAGGGGAAGGGAAATCTACAGTTACAGTAGGGCTAGGGCAAGCACTTTGTAAAATGGGAAAAAATTCTGTTATAGCTTTAAGAGAGCCTTCATTAGGTCCTGTATTTGGAATAAAAGGTGGTGCTGCTGGTGGTGGATATTCTCAAGTAGTGCCTATGGAAGATATAAATCTACATTTTACTGGAGATATGCATGCTATAACTAGTGCCAACAATTTATTAGCAGCTGCTATAGATAATCACATACATCAAGGAAATACTTTAAGAATTGATTCAAGAAGAATTTTATTTAAAAGAGTAATGGATATGAATGATAGGGCTTTAAGAAATATAGTGGTTGGACTAGGTGGAAAGCTAAATGGATTCTTAAGAGAAGATGGATTTATGATAACTGTTGCATCTGAAATAATGGCAATATTATGTTTATCAAATAGCTTATCTGATCTTAAGGAAAGAATGGGTAATATTTTAATTGCCTATGATTTAGATGGAAATCCTGTGTATGCAAAACAATTAGATATCCAAGGAGCTATGGCGTTACTTATGAAGGATGCTATAAAGCCTAATTTAGTTCAAACTTTAGAAAATACTCCTGCAATAATACATGGTGGACCTTTTGCTAATATAGCACATGGATGTAATTCTATAATTGCTACTAAAATGGCTTTAAAATTAGGAGATATAGTTGTTACTGAAGCAGGATTTGGAGCAGATTTAGGAGCAGAGAAATTCTTAGATATAAAATGTAGATATGGCGGATTAGAACCTAATTGTGTAGTTATTGTAGCTACTGTTAGAGCTTTAAAGAACCATGGTGGGGTTTCTAAGGATATGTTAAATGAACCAGATGTAGAGGCTTTATCTAATGGTATAGAGAATCTTGAGAAACAAATAGAAAATATTAAAAAATACAATGTGCCAGTTGTTGTTGCTATTAATAAATTTGTAAATGATAGTGAAGAAGAAATTGAGTTTATTAAAAGTTATTGTAATAAATTAGGAGTTAAGGTTGCTTTAAGTGATGTATGGGCTAAAGGTGGAGAAGGAGGGATTGAGTTAGGTGAAGTAGTTTGTGACTTACTTGAAAATGAAGAGTCTAATTTTAAACCAATTTATGAAATAGAATCTAGCATTGAAGATAAAATAAATACTATAGCAAAAGAAATATATGGAGCAAAGGGAGTTATATTTACTCCAAATGCTAAAAAACAAATTGAAGAACTTGAAAAATTTAATTTAGATAAATTACCTATTTGTATGGCTAAAACTCAATATTCTCTCTCTGATAATCCAATGTTAAAAGGGAGACCGAGGGATTTTGAAATAACGGTAAGGGAAGTTAGAATATCAAATGGTGCAGGATTTATAGTAGCATTAAATGGGGATATAATGACAATGCCAGGACTTCCTAAAGTGCCAGCAGCTAATAAAATGGATATTTTAGATGGTGGAGAAATACTTGGTTTATTTTAAAGTATTGAATTTACAACACTTGACAAATAATTTGTAATTGTTAAAATTAAATTGTTAAATTTATTGAGATTATATTTATTTAAACAAGGCAGCTTTTAAAGCTGCTTTTAATTGTATTAAGGTGGTGCTTGTATGATACTGGTAGTGGACGTTGGTAATACAAATATAGTTTTAGGAATATATAAAGATTCAGAAAATATTGCTGGATGGAGAATATCTACAGATGCAAAAAAGACATCTGATGAATACTCTATTCAATTTATGCAACTATTTACACAAGGTGGATTAAATCCTAAAGAAGTTAAGGGGATAATTATTTCATCGGTTGTGCCTAATATCATGCACTCTTTAGAGCACATGATAAAGAAGAGTTTTGGAATAAATCCTATAGTAGTTGGTCCAGGAGTTAAAACTGGCATTAATATTAAGTATGATAATCCTAAAGAAGTAGGTGCAGATAGAATTGTAAATGCTGTAGCTGCTCATGATAAGTATAAAAAGGATTTGATTATAATAGACTTTGGTACAGCTACTACTTTTTGTGCTTTGACTAAAGAAGCAAATTATTTAGGCGGTTGCATAACACCAGGAATTAAGATAGCATCTGATGCCTTATTTGATAGAGCTGCAAAGTTACCAAGAGTAGAGCTTGAGACGCCAAATAGTATTATATGCAAAAACACTATTTCTAGTATGCAAGCAGGAATAATATATGGCTACATAGGACAGGTGGAGTATATAGTTGAAAAGATTAAGAAAGAAATGAAGGATCTTGGTTGTGATAAACCTTTAGTTGTAGCAACTGGTGGATTAGCTAATTTAATTGCTAAAGAAACTAATGCTATTGATAAGGTAGATTCTAGTTTAACATTAGAGGGGTTAAGAATAATATACGAAAAGAATAAGGAGTAGTATAATATGAAAATTGGAAACCTAAAGTTTGAAAATAATGTTTTTCTAGCACCTATGGCGGGAGTTACAGATATATCTTTTAGAGGGCTATGTAAGGAAATGGGATGCGGATTAGTATATACTGAAATGGTTAGTGCAAAAGCATTATATTATGAAAATGAAAATACTAAATCTCTTCTTAGAATAGCAGATGAAGAAAGTCCAGTGGCAGTTCAAATATTTGGGAATAATCCAAGTATAATGGCGAATGTTGTGCAAAGACATTTTAATGAAAGAGAAGATATTTGTCTAATAGACATAAATATGGGGTGTCCTGTAAATAAAATAACTAAAAATGGAGAAGGTTCCGCTCTTTTAAAACACCCTGAGTTAGCAGCCAATATTGTAAAAGAAATAAAAAAAGTATCAACAAAGCCTGTTACAGTTAAGTTCAGAAAGGGTTTTGATGAAGGTAGTATAAATGCAGTTGAGTTTGCTAAAATTCTTGAGGATGCCGGAGTTGATGCTTTAGCTATACACGGAAGAACAAAAGAACAAATGTATGAAGGTAAAGCAGATTGGGATATAATAGGTAAAGTAAAGGAAGCTGTATCTGTTCCTGTAATAGGAAATGGAGATGTTTTCACCTCAGAAGATGCTTTAGAGCTTACTAAAAGAACTAAGTGTGATGGCATAATGGTAGCTAGGGGGAGTATGGGAAACCCGTGGATATTCAAGCAAATAGAAAATAAATTAAAAGGATTAGAACAAGAAGAAATAACTTATTCAGATAAAATAAATATGTGTATTAGACACTATGAATTAGCAATTAAATATGATGGTGAAAGAAAAGCTGTTAGAGAGATGAGAAAGCATGCATCTTGGTATTTAAAGGGTATGCCAAAGAGTAACGAAATAAGAGCTATTATTAACTCTTTAGAAGAAAGTAATGCTGTTATAGAAATTCTAAATAATTATAAAGAAGATTTGCTTAAGAATAGCATTAATTATAATCAAATTTTATAGAGTTTTGAATATAAAAAGCTTTTATGAATAAATATATAAAAAATAAGAATAATATATATCTATTGATTGAAGTGGTAATAAATTATTTATAAGATATTATAGCTATTTTTGAATTAGTTGACATATATTATTTGCTGATTTATAATGTTTTAAATGATTTTGACAATAAAAATATATTGTTAGTTTTTTGATTAAAGTAGAAAATTGAAGGGGAGAAAATCATGAGTGAAACTAAAAAATTCGTAATGACATACGAAGGTGTTAAAAAATTAGAAGAAGAATTAGAATTCTTAAAAACTGTAAAGAGAAAAGAAATAACTGAAAAAATAAAAGTTGCTTTAGGATATGGAGATTTAAGTGAAAACTCAGAATATGATGAAGCTAAAAATGAACAAGCGTTTACAGAAGGAAGAATTATACAATTAGAAAATATGCTTAAAAATGCTTCCGTTGTTGATGAATCAGAAATACCAACTGATAAAGTAGCTGTTGGAAGTATAGTAAAAGTAAAGGATTATGAATTTGATGAGGAAGTTGAGTATTCAATAGTAGGATCAGCAGAAGCAGATCCAATGAACTTTAAAATATCAAATGAATCACCAGTAGGAGCAAGTTTATTAGGTAAAAAGGTTGGAGAAATAGTAGAGGTTTCAGTACCAGGTGGAACTAGTAAGTTTGAAATTTTAGGAATAAGAAGAGAGTAACGGAGGGATATCAATGTCAACTGAGGAAATGAATATACAAGAGTTAGAATCTCAGTTCAGCGAGCAAGAAGCTTTAAGAAGAGAAAAGTTAGTAGATTTACAAAACCAAGGAAAAGATCCTTTTGATGTATATAAGGTTGAAAGAACTCATATGTCAGAAGAAGTAAAAGAAAACTTTGAATCTTTAGAAGGTTCTACAGTTACTGTAGCTGGAAGAATTATGTCAAAGAGAGGTCAAGGTAAAGTTGTATTCTCAGATATTCATGATAGAGATGGAAGAATTCAATTATTTATCAAAATAGATGAAGTTGGAGAAGAAGCTTTAAAATCTTATAAAACTTATGATCTTGGAGATTGGGTAGTTGCAACTGGAGAAGTTTTTAAAACTAAAACTGGAGAAGTTTCAGTAAAAGTTAAAAACTTTGAGTTGATTTGTAAGTCTTTAAAACCATTACCAGAAAAATGGCATGGATTAAAGGATCCAGATTTAAGATATAGACAAAGAGAAGTTGATATGATTTCTAACCCAGAAGTTAAGCAAAACTTTATTAAAAGAGCTGCTATACTAAGAGGAATTAGAGAATTCTTAGATAATAGAGGATTTATAGAAGTTGAAACACCTATGCTTTCACCAATTGCAGGTGGAGCTTCAGCGAGACCTTTTATAACTCACCATAATACTTTAGATATAGATATGTATTTAAGAATCGCTCCAGAATTATATTTAAAAAGAGCTATAGTTGCAGGATTAGAAAAAGTTTATGATATGGGAAGAACTTTCAGAAATGAAGGAATGTCAGTTAGACATAACCCAGAGTTTACTATGATAGAGTTATATGAAGCTTTTGCTGATTATAATGATATGATGGAAATAACAGAAAATATGATAGCTCATGTATGTGAAAAGGTAAATGGAAGTACTAAGGTTATGTATCAAGGTACTGAAATAGACTTTGCACCACCATGGAGAAGAATTACTATGGTAGATGCAGTTAAAGAACATACAGGTATTGATTTTAATGCAATAAATTCTAATGAAGAAGCTCAAGCTATAGCAAAAGAAAAACATTTAGAATTTAAAAAGCCTTTAGCACATGTAACTAAGGGAGAAGTTTTAAATGCATTATATGAAGAATATGCAGAACAACATATGATTCAACCAACATTTATTTGTGATTATCCAGTAGAAATATCACCTCTTACTAAGAAGAAGAGAGGAAATGAAATGTTTACTGAAAGATTTGAAGGCTTTGTATTTGGTAGAGAAATATGTAATGCATATTCAGAATTAAATGATCCTATAGTTCAAAGAGAAAGATTTAATCAACAAGAAAAAGAAAGAGAACTTGGTGATGATGAAGCATACATGATAGATGAAGAATTCATGAGTGCTTTAGAAACAGGTATGCCTCCAACAGGTGGATTAGGAATAGGTATAGATAGACTTATAATGTTCCTAACTGATTCTGCATCTATAAGAGATGTTATTATGTTCCCAACAATGAAACCAGTTAAATAAGAGATATTTATAATCTTATGTTACGATAGTATTCTATTAAATACTATCGTAATTTTTATAATAAATTAAATTTATTATAAAATCAGTTTGTTTAAAGAAAAAGTTTTGTATATTTAATATTTTATAAGTTATTATCTAAGCAAGTAAAATCGCCATTTTAAGATTTCAAATATAATTTTTTAGTATTTAAATATAAAAAAATATAAAAAAACACTTGCATTATTAATAAAAATTGATATAATAACTAATGTAGAAAATAATCCGCGATAGCTCAACGGTGGAGCACTCGGCTGTTAACCGATAGGTTGGAGGTTCGAATCCTCTTCGCGGAGCCAATTTAATTTTAAAATTAATTATGCAATATTCCGTGGTAGCTCAATGGTGGAGCACTCGGCTGTTAACCGATAGGTTGGAGGTTCGAATCCTCTCCACGGAGCCATTTTATAAAAGAGTTTTATAAGAGTAGATAAATTATCTATTGTTATAAAACTCTTTTTGCTTGACATATAAAAACCTTTTGGTAAAATGGATTTATAATTTAATAAATACAGTGATAAAGAGGAGTAAATTTAAATTTTATTTTAGAGAGACGATGGTTGGTGAAAATCGTTATAAAATTAAGTTGAAGGGCGCTTTTGAGTATTACAATGTTGAAAGTTGGGCTAGAGCCAAGAAGGGTGGAACCGCGGAATTAAATTTCGTCCCTTTAGGTTTGAGGCCTTTTTTTATTATAAAAAAAATGGAGGTATGAAAATGGCAGTAGAAAAAACTATGGAAAAAATCGTTGCTCTTTGCAAAAACAGAGGATTTGTCTTTCCTGGATCAGAGATATATGGAGGATTAGCAAATTCTTGGGATTACGGTCCTTTAGGAGTTGAATTTAAAAATAATGTTAAAAAGGCTTGGTGGAAAAAATTCGTGCAAGAAAGCCCTTATAATGTAGGAGTTGATTGTGCTATATTAATGAATCCAGAAGTGTGGGTTGCTTCAGGACACGTTGGTGGATTTTCAGACCCGTTAATGGATTGTAAAGAATGTAAGTCAAGATTTAGAGCTGATAAATTAGTAGAAGATCATATGACTGAAAATGGTGCAGAAGTTGCAACAGCAGATGGATGGACTAATGAACAATTAAAAGAATATATAGAAAGCAATAAAATTGTATGTCCTAAGTGTGGAAAATTAAACTACACTGATATTAGAAAATTTAATTTAATGTTTAAAACATTCCAAGGAATCACAGAAGATTCAGCAAGTACAATATACTTAAGACCAGAAACTGCTCAAGGTATATTTGTTAACTTTAAATCAGTTCAAAGATCATCAAGAAAGAAAGTACCTTTTGGAATTGCTCAAATCGGTAAATCTTTCAGAAATGAAATAACACCAGGAAATTTTACTTTTAGAACTAGAGAATTCGAACAAATGGAATTAGAATTTTTCTGTAAACCAGGAACAGATTTAGAATGGTTTAAATATTGGAAAGATTATTGCTTTAATTTCCTATTAAACTTAGGTGTTAGTGAAGCAAACTTAAGAATGAGAGATCATGGTGAAGAAGAATTATCTTTCTACTCTAATGCAACATCTGATATTGAATATTTATTCCCATTTGGATGGGGTGAACTATGGGGAATAGCTGATAGAACAGACTATGACTTAAAGAAACATCAAGAGCACTCAGGTCAAGATATGAGTTATTTAGATCCAACAACTAATGAAAAGTATGTTCCATATGTAATAGAACCTTCATTAGGAGCTGATAGAGTTGCTTTAGCATTCTTAGTTGAAGCATATGACGAAGAAGAATTAGAAGGTGGAGATGTTAGAACAGTTATGCATTTACACCCAGCTTTAGCACCATATAAAGCAGCTATATTACCACTTTCAAAGAAATTATCAGAAAAAGCTTTAGAAGTTTATGCTGATTTAAGTAAAAAATTCAACTTAGAATACGATGAAACTGGAAGTATTGGTAAGAGATACAGAAGACAAGATGAAATAGGAACTCCTTTCTGTATAACAATTGACTTTGACACTCTAGAAGATGAAGCGGTAACTATAAGAAATAGAGATACTATGGAACAAGAAAGAATAAAAATTTCTGAATTAGAAGCTTATATTGAAAAGAGCTTAGAATTTTAATTAGTTAAAAATATTTTGTATTAATGGGCTGTCGTATAGATGGCCTATTACTATATAAAATAATATATTTTAATATAAAGTATTTAGGTTAATTTTTATTTAAAATAGCCTTTTTGTATTTAATTAACTAAAGTGTTATAATTACAGAAGAATGGGACAGACTTAATAGATGAAAACTAAGTAAATTTTACATAAGTTTAAATAAAATATCTTATTATCAATTTAGAAAGATTCAAATATAATATTTTTATATAGATATGGGTGGAGGAATAATATGAAAAAGCCATTTGAAGAGTTTAAAGAATTTATAAAAGGGAAGAGAGTTGCTGTTGTAGGCATAGGTGTTAGCAATATACCTCTTATAAGATTTTTAGTTAAATTAGGAGCTAAAGTAACTGCTTTTGATAAGAAAAGCAAAGATGAATTAGGATATATAGCAGAAGAATTTGAGAATTTATCTGTAAGATTAGAATTAGGTGAAGGATATTTAGATAGACTTACTGGTTTTGAAGTAGTATTTAAAACACCATCTATGAGAATAGATTGTGAAGCTTTAGTTAAGGCTAAAGAAGAAGGTGCTTATATAACTTCAGAAATGGAGGAGTTTGTTAGATACTGTAAGGGAAAAATATTTGGTATAACAGGTAGTGATGGAAAAACAACTACAACTACTATAGTATCAAGGATACTAATTGAAGCTGGTTATAAAACTTGGGTAGGTGGAAATATAGGTACCCCGCTATTTGCTAATATAGAAGAAATTAAAGAGGATGATAAAGTTGTATTAGAGTTATCTAGCTTCCAGCTTATGACTATGGATACACCTATAGATGTAGCTGTTGTTACAAATCTAGCACCAAATCATTTAGATATGCATAATGATATGGATGAATATATAAATTCTAAGAAGAATATATTCTTATATCAAGAAAGTGATGGAGTTCTTATTTTAAATAGAGAAAATGAAATAACTCATGGTTTTGTTCCAGAAGCAAAAGGTGAAGTGAGAGAGTTTAGCTCTAAAGAGAGATTAGAAAAGGGTGCTTATTTTAAAGATAGTATTTTATATTTAGATGGAGAAGAAGTTTGTGCTAAAGATGACATTTTAATTAAAGGAATTCATAATATAGAAAATTACTTAGCTGCCTTTTTAGCTACTAAAGATGATGTATCTATTGATGTTATGAAAAAAGTTGCAAAAACTTTTGCTGGAGTAGAACATAGATGTGAACTTGTTAGAGAATTTAACGGTGTAAGTTATTATAATGATTCAATAGCATCAAGTCCTACAAGAACATTAGCAGGATTAGTTGCTTTTGAAAAAAAGGTTATTTTGATTGCTGGAGGATATGATAAAAATATACCGTTCGAACCTTTAGCAGAAGAAGGGTATCCTTTTATAAAAGAACTTATTTTATTAGGAGATACTAAGAAATTAATAAAAGATGCATTTGATAAGCTAAAAGATGAAAAAGGAATAGAAATTCCTATAGTATTAGTTGATAACTTAGAAGAAGCTGTAATTAAAGCAAATGAGATTGCGGAGTATGGGGATGTGGTTACTTTATCACCAGCATGTGCATCTTTTGATATGTTCCCTAATTTTGTGGTTAGAGGAAATAGATATAAGGAATTAGTAAATAATTTATAAGAATATGATAAATTCAATTATAAAAAGAGGCTGTCGCATTAGCGGATAAAAAATTCGCTAGCGAAGCTCCTTTCTTTTCATTTACAATGGATTGATTGTATATTCT
>NZ_JACSQZ010000025.1 GCF_014836325.1 Clostridium gallinarum | reverse complement strand
CCATCTGGACTATACATTCCAAATAGCATTCCCATTAATGTAGATTTACCTGCTCCATTTTCTCCTAAAAGAGCATGGATTTCTCCTCTTTTAAGTTGTAAAGTAACATTATCATTTGCTATAATACCAGGAAATTCTTTTCGAATATTAAGCATCTCTACTACATAATCCATATAATTCACCACTTCCTTTTATACTAATAAGGAAATTTAAAGGATAACCCCTTAAATTTCCTTAAATCATCATTTATTAAGGTTCAATTAAATTGTCTGCTTTATCTGAAACAATAATTTTTCCTTCTTTAATTTGGTCTAAAACTTCATTAACTTTATCTTGTGTTTCCTTTGAAAGATTTGGATTTTCAGCTGGAATACCTACTCCACCACTCTTTGCATCAAAGACTAAAGTTTGTCCGCCCTTAAAGTTTCCATCAAGTTCACTCTTAATCATATCAAATGCTGCTGCCTCTACCTTTTTAACTGCTGAAGTTAAAATAATTGATTTATTGTTAGCTTCATCATAAACACCATCTTGATATTGATCAACGTCAACTCCTATTATCCAAGCTTCTTTACCATTTGTAGCTCTATCTTTAGCTTCTTTTATAGAACCAACTCCAACTCCACCAGCTGCAGTAAATATAGCTTTAACTCCATTATCGAACATAGTAGCTGCTATTTGTTGTCCTGCTGCTACATTATCAAAAGTTCCTTGGTAAACAACATTTTCTTTTTTTATGTTCATATTAGTTCCTAAATTTTCATTGGCATACTTAACTCCTTGTTGGAATCCCCAATTAAATTTTTGAACTGCAGGTAACTTCATACCACCAATAAATCCTAATTCACCTTCTTTAAGTTCAAGAGCTGCTGCAACTCCTACTGCAAACCCAGCTTCTTGCTCTGCGAAATATATAGCAATAGTATTATCACCAACTTTTTCTACTCTTTCTTCTCCATCCTTACCATTGTTAGGTGAGCCATCTATAATAACAAATTTTGCTTCTGGATATTTATCTTGTGCTTGGAATAAAGCAGTTTCAAATTTAAATCCAGGAGTTACTATAAACTTATAACCAGCATCATAAAGGTTTCCTATTTCCTTCATATAATCTGCCTCTGTATTTCCTGACGGCTTTAAATAACTACTGTCAATTCCAAGTTCTTCCTCAGCCTTTAAAATCCCTTCCCAAGTTCCTTGATTAAATGACTTATCATCAATAGTTCCAGCATCAGTAACCATACCTACCTTAAGGCTCTTTTTTGCTGTTTCACTATTTCCACAGCCTACCAAGCCTGTTATCATAAGAGCTGAAAGTGTTAGTGCTATTAACTTTTTTTTCATTAAAAATCCCTCCATAAAAATAATATATAGCAATACTCGTTAAACAAAGTACTACATAAAATTAATAATTTCTTCTTACACTTTATATTATATATCTATTTTACTTACTTATACTAGAGTTAAATCTACTTCTCATATCTTTTAATAACTTTCTCAATAAATGCTCGATATTATTGAAAATTTTTTAAATTATTTATATAAAATTTATTTATTTGATGTTAATTTCAAAACCTTTTCTTATTTTTCTCATTTAACTTTCGTTTTAAAACAAACTTTACCCCATGATTTTGCATTTAATGTGCGTGTTTTTTCTTTTGTATTTTTATATTTTTACTATAAATATAAAATTAAGGAGCTGAATTTTCCAGCCCCTTAGTTTTGTTATTATTTTTGTTTTAATGCAGCATTTACCAATCCTACGAAAAGAGGATGAGGTCTATTTGGTCTAGATTTTAATTCCGGATGGAATTGAACAGAAACATACCATGGGTGATCTTTTATTTCAACAATTTCCACTAAACGTCCATCTGGACTAGTACCTGTAATACTCATACCATTTTCTATTACAGCTTTTCTATACTCATTATTAAACTCATATCTATGTCTATGTCTTTCATAAATTAAATTTTCTTTATATACATCGTACGCTTTACTCTCTTCATCTAATTTACACGGATAAAGCCCCAATCTCATTGTTCCACCTAAATCTTCAATATCCTTTTGATCTGGCATTATATCTATAACAGGATACTCTGTATTTGAATCTATTTCCGCACTATTAGCACCTTTATAACCTAGTACATTTCTTGCAAATTCAATTACTGAACACTGCATACCAAGACATATACCAAGGAAAGGCTTCTTGTTAACTCTTGCGTATCTTATCGCTTCTATTTTACCTTCTATCCCTCTATCACCAAAACCACCTGGAACTAATATCCCATGACAATCTCCTAATAATTCCTCACTATTTTTTTCATTAACTTCTTCCGCATTAATCCACTTTATTTCTACATTAGAATCATTAGCTAATCCTCCATGATTTAATGCTTCAACTATAGATATATAAGCATCATGTAATTCTACATATTTTCCTACTAATGCAATTTTTACATTTTCTTTTAAATTTTTAACTTTTTTAACCATATCAATCCATTGACTATTATCTATATCTCTACATCCTAGTTCTAATTTTTCACAAACTAATCTGTCTAAGCCTTCTTTATGTAACATTAATGGAACTTCATATAAATGTTCAGCATCTAAGTTTTGTATAACACACTTTGCTTCTAAATTACAGAATAATCCTATCTTAGCTTTTAAGTCATCAGTTAATTCCTTTTGTGATCTACATACAATTATATCTGGTTGAATACCAATACTTCTTAATTCCTTAACAGAATGTTGAGTAGGTTTGGTTTTTAACTCTCCAGCCTTTCCAAGATAAGGTACTAAAGTAACATGAATGAAACAAACATTTTCTCTTCCAACTTCATACTTTATTTGTCTTATAGCTTCTAAAAAAGGTTGGGATTCTATATCTCCTACAGTTCCTCCTATTTCAGTTATAACTACATCTACTTCTTTTTCTTTAGAAACTCTATATACTCTTTCTTTAATAGCATTAGTTATATGAGGAATTACTTGAACTGTTCCACCTAAGTATTCGCCTCTTCTTTCCTTGGATATAACAGACCAATAAATTCTACCTGTAGTTACATTGTTGTTTTGACTTAAATTTTCATCAATAAATCTTTCATAATGACCTAAATCTAAATCTGTTTCCGCTCCATCATCAGTAACAAAAACTTCTCCATGTTGATATGGACTCATAGTACCTGGATCAACATTTAAATATGGATCAAATTTTTGTATAGATACTTTTAATCCTCTATTTTTTAATAAACGACCTAATGACGCTGCTGTTATTCCTTTTCCTAATGAAGATACAACTCCTCCAGTAACAAATACATACTTAGTTTTCATTCTCTTCCTCCAAAAAAATAAAATTTATTTATTTTCTTGACACTAATCCCCATATTTGATATAATCATAATTACCTCACTATTTATGATGGGTTTATAATGTCTAAATTCAATAAGTGATATGATATCATATATAAAACAAAAAATCTATATTTTTTTGTTTTATTTTTGTTTTTATTTTTATATTATCTTATTTAATCCTTCTTGTATTTCAAAATACCTTTCTCTAAATTCTTTATTCACAAGAAACTTCTCTTGAGCTTTATCCATATTGCTTTTATAACTTTTATCGCTTATTATTTCCAAAGCTTCCTTCGCCCTATCTTTTTGTAGACACTTATAATTTTTAAGTAATAAAAGAAATATATACCTATTTTCTCTTTTTCTTAACTCCTTTGACATCTCACTCATATCAACTTCTAAATAAGAAGCTAATACATTCATCACTATTGTAACTTTATCAAGACCATTACTATATCTCAAAAGAAATTCACCCCCTTATTTTTCTATATTATCCCCAGCTATCACTTAATTTATTCACAAAATTATAATCTTATTTTTAAAAATTATAATTAAATAAAAAATAAGTCGCCATAAAGACAACTTATCTTTTATTTAATTTATTTTAACTTTTACTGCTAATTTAGTTGTAATAGGTGGTTGTCCAGCTAATTCCATAGAATATTCAGCTGTAATGTCTCCTCCATTTTCATTTATATTAACATTCAAATCTTCAGTATGAATTTGTAGGTCTAAAACTCCATAAGGAGTATTATATAAAGATACAGAAGTTTCTCCTTTTTTAAAATCCATTTTAGCACTTATGTTTCCTTCTCTTTCAAGAACTAACTTATCATCTAGCATAGTTAGCGTTGTTGTAGTTCCACTCATTCCTGATAACTCTGTTTCTTCATATATAGCTTTAAATCCATTATCAGTCACTAAAAACTCACCTGGAGTTACAACTTCTATTACATCATCTTTATCTAAATCATTAAAACTTCTTAAAGATATAACTGCTTTTTTTCTCATATAGATTCTAGATAAACAATAAAATTTATCTAGGTCCCCCTTTCATTAAGCTCTTGCTTTTTTTTCCTTTATACATATCATATAGTTTAATTATTTATTCTAATTTAATCAAGCTTTATTTTTAAACAAAATTTCAAATATTTTAAACTTAAATTTTACTTTATTTTTATTAGAATCTTCATCTTTATTACTCTCTAAAGAATTTATTATCTTATTAGAATCTACAACTTCTTTAGTACCATCAACAAAACACAAAGGCGGAAACATAACACACCACCAATTTTCTCCCTTTGCCTCTCCTATAAGAATTCTATAAGCTTCATATTCTCCTTGAGGAAAAATTACATCTCCATATACTTTATCCGGAAAATTTTCTCTTGATAAAGCACTAGTAACATCGTATGAATATCCATTTTCTTTTACTACTTCTTTAGCTATTTCTTCTATTTTTGATTTATTATCTATAATAAATTCCCTAGATTCATCTATGCTTGTACAATCTTTCAAATTATATGAAACAAACTCAATTACTTTATCCCTAACCTTTAACTTTAAGTTTTGATCCTCTTCTGAATTGCTATTAGCTATAACATGAAATCTAATAATCTCATTAACTATATCCTCATATACTAATTCATCATTATAACTTACATTTTCTCTACCATTTAAATTTGTACAACTAATAAAACCTGTATTTATTAACATAACTATAATTACTAAAATAATCTTCTTCATATCAAAACCCCCTATAGAATTAATCTTTGCCACTTTTAAGGAGGTTTATACTTACTTTTTAAATTGTTCTTGTTATAAATACATCATTGTATCTAGTTTTCATTTTTTCAAAACACTTTTGAGCCTTTAACATATCATCAAAGAAAGCAAAAACAGTCGGGCCACTACCACTCATCATAGTCCCACTTGCTCCGTATCTTTTCATTTCTTCTTTTATATTAATTAAAATTTTATGCTTTCTCAATGTTACATTTTCCAATAAATTTTTCATATTATTTGAAACTAAATGTAAATCATTATCCTCAATAGCTTTAATTAACAAATCCGTATTCGGATGGCTTCTTACTTTATTTAAATCAAATTCTTGATATACGCTTTTAGTTGAAACTCCAAAAGGTGGTTTAACTAAAACCACAATTTTATCCTTAAAGCCACTTAATTCTGTTACATCTTCACCAATCCCCTTACATAAAGCAGTTCCACCCTTTATGCAATAAGGAACATCAGCACCAAGTTTCAACCCTAATTCCATAAGTTCTTCATCACTAGCATTAACATTAAAAAATTTATTCATAAGTTTTAATACAGCAGCTCCATCCGTACTCCCACCAGCTAATCCTGCACATACAGGAATATTCTTTTTAATATTTATAGAGACTCCACTATTTATATTGTATTTTTCCATAAATATTTTTGCTGCTCTATAAGCTAAATTTCTTTCATCTGTAGGTACATAAGGTTTATTACATTTAATTGAAATACCTTCTTTTTGCTTTTCTATATTAATTTCATCATATAAATCTATAGCCTGCATTATCATCTCTAATAGATGATATCCATCTTCTCTTTTACCTATTATATCTAAGGATATATTTATTTTAGCATAAGCCTTTATTCTCATACTTTTATTTCCTTTCAACTAAATAATTTTAAATAAACTTCAGAGTTTAACTCTGAAGTTTATTTTTATTATATATTTTTTTAATAATATAGTAAACTAGAAGACATTGTTTAATTTAACGCTTCATACCTATTATTTAATATTTTATTTTTATAACTAATATATTCTTCAATTATATCTGTTAAAGATTTCAAATCTTCAAAGAAAATAACTACAGTATCTCCTTTAGTAGCCATACTTAAAACTTTTATTAAAGCTTCTTTTTCATTTAAAATTACTTCATATTTTTTATTTTTATCTTCTTTAACTATTCCATTAACAATTAACCCTGCTATTTCCCCTGAATTTCTTCCTCTTAAATCTTTATCTTCTTTAACCATAATATAATCAAAATATCTTGCAGATATTGCACCAATTTCTTCTGCTGATTTATTCAATCGATCTCCTGGTATTCCAACTATTCCAAATAGTTTTTTACTTTTCATCTTTTTTACACATTCTAATACAGCATTGTACCCATCAGCATTATGACCATAATCTAATATAACATTCACTCCATTTACATCATAACAATTAAATCTTCCAGAATTCATTTTAGAATTCAATAAATAAGTTGTAATTCCATTTTTTATCATACAATAATCTATTTTCATTGCAACTAAAGCACTTGTTGCAGCCAAAATATTCTCTATATTAAACTTTAAAATTCCATTTATTGTTATAGGCACTTCATTAACATTACATAAATTATATTTTTTCTTCTCATTTATTATAACTATTTCATCATTTTCTAAATATACATAAACATCTTCTTCATTTATATTTTTTAATACTTCATTATTAGAATCTAATGTAAAATATACCTTTTTACTCTTTATTCTATTTAAAATAGTCTTACTCAAATTATCATCAGCATTTATTACAACATATCCATCACTTTTAACTGCTTCTCCAATTAATGATTTTACATAACAAAGATCTTCCATAGTATTTATTTCATCAATTCCAAGATGATCTTCTCTTATATTGGTGATTACAGCAACGTCAGCTAAATCATAAGCTAAACCTTTTTTAATAATGCCTCCTCTAGCAGTTTCTAAAACAGCAATATCTACTTCAGGGTTTAAAAGAATTGACTTTGCACTTTCAAAACCTGTATCATCTCCACTATCCATACACTCATCATTTATATAAATTCCACTGCTACTTGTCATCCCAACACAATATCCCATTTTAGAAAGAGTATGACTTATTAATCTGGTTGTAGTTGTTTTTCCATTAGTACCAGTAACTGAGATTACAGGAATATTATAAGGCTTATCGTTATACATCATATTTACAATTTCTTTTCCTATATTCCTTGGTTTTCCTTTACTAGGATTTAAATGCATTCTCAAACCCGGAGCAGCGTTTACTTCCATTACAACACTATTATTATCTAGAGGTTTACTCAAACTATCAGAACATATATCTATCCCACATATATCTAATTTTAAAATCTTAGCTATTCTCTCACATAGTTTTATATTTTCAATACAAATTTCATCTGTATAGTCTATAGCTTCTCCACCAGTAGATAAATTTGCATTTCTTCTTAAATAAATTTTTTCATCCTTATTTAAAACTTCCATTAAAGTTTTTTCTTGTTCTGATAAACATTCTATTACATCTTCATCTATTTTTATTTTAGTTAAAGGCTTTTCATGATCTTCGCCTCTCATACTATTTTCATTTAATTTATTTATAAGTTCAAATACTGTATCTATCCCATTTCCTATTACAAATGGAGGTATTCTAAGAGATGCAGCAACAACTTTATAATTAACTACACAAACTCTAAAATCACTTCCACTATGATACTTTTCTATAATAATATCCTTAAATTTATCTTTAATCTTTCTATATGCATTTAACAATTCTTTTTCATTTTTTAAATTTAAAAAGACACCATTACCCTTATTCCCAAATTGAGGTTTAAGAACTACAGGGTATCCTATTTCTTCTGCTTCCTTTAACAAATTAATTATATTGTTAACTTTACTTCCTCTAGCTACAGGTATGTTTTGAGCACTTAATAACTCTTTGGTTAACATTTTATTACAAGCAATATCAACTGACACACAATTTGTATTTGGTCCTATAGAAGCTTCTATTATTTTTCCCTGCTTTCCATACCCTATTTGATAGTACTCACCATTACCCAACTTAATTATTGGAAGCCCTATTTCTTCAGCATAATCACAAATCGATTTAGTACTCGGCCCAAGAATTTCATTACTTAAAATTTCTTTTAAAAATTCTACTCTTTCTTCATAATTAATTGGCACTTTATTAATTAAAGCATTGATAATATCTATAGCCAAATTAGCTATTTCCAAGGCTGTATTTTCATAAATGTATTGAAAAACTATATAATAGTGGTCATCTTTTATTTCTCTAGACTTTCCATAATGAACATCTATACCTAACTTATTTTGAATAGCTATAATTATATGCTCACAAATATGAGCTAAATACGTGCCTTCTTTAAGCCTTTTTATAAATCCTTCATCCTCATCAATCCCACATCTATGAGTTCTTAATTCCGGAATCATATTAACTAAATTAAAATTAAAATCCTCAATATCTTTACTAGGTGTTTCACAATACCCCTGTAAATCAACATCCATTCTAATACATTTCTTAAGGGAATAGATATTTTTTCCTTTAAAGACTCTAGTGTCTATTACTTTCATTTTTACTTTTATCCTCCTCAAAAGGTAACCTACTTAAGAGATTATATTTATCTCCTTCTTTTAATACATGTAATTTCACATTAAACATACTTAATACTTCATTATAATTTTGTTCTGAAACATTGCTATAAGTTATATTTCTAGCATCTAAAAAATAAACTGCTCCACTTCCTATAACTTGTGCATCTCCATTATCTCTTACTAATAGAGCTGTATCCTCATCAATACCAACCCCTAAAACTTCAGGATTTTGAGCTATTCCTGTTAATAGCCTCCCTATTCTTCCTCTTTGAGCAAAGTGTTGATCTATCATCACACCCTCTAAAAGTCCTAATCCTGGTGCCATCTTTAATGTAAATTTTCTTGGAGATTCTTCATCCTCTCCATTAACAATCATAGTATCACTCATAACAGATGCTCCTGCTGAAGTACCAACTATCATACATCCATTTTCACTAGCTCGTTTTAAAGCATCATAAATAGAAGTTCCACCAACTAAGCTAGTTATTCTTAATTGATCTCCACCTGTAAAAAATATAAGCTCTGCTTCCTCTATCAATCTAATATTATTTTCATTTAAAGAATCTTCTCTTTCTTCTACATTTAAACCTTTTATATTTTTAACTCCTAAATTTTCAAAAATCTTCTTATATTTCTTAAAAGCCTCTTTAGGATATTCAGTTGCAATTGTTGCAATCAGTATGATATCTTTATCCTTATTTATAGAATTACATACCTTTTTTAAAATTTCTTTATCGCCTTCTTTATCCTCAGCGCCACCTATAATAATTAAATCACCTTTTATTTTTTCTGCCATATTTTCACCTCTTATCATGCATTTCTTATTTTATCCACCTAAAGTCAATATTATTCACAATAACACTTCAAAACTTAATGATGAAAAGTATAAATAGTTAATAACAAGACACAACTCTTTATACTTTCATATAAATAAAAAAAGACCATAATGTATTCTTAAGATTACATTACAGTCTTTTTAAATTTAAATTATATTATAATTTTAAAATATTGCTCTTCCTGGAATAATTAGCTTAGTTCCAGAGATTATTTCTCCATTTTCTTCTAAGTCATTTAATCTTTCTAATTCAGTAATAGTTGTGTTATATTTTTTAGCTAAATCCCAAAGAGTCTCTCCATCTCCAACTACATATATTATTACAGATGCTTTTTTTTCTTTTATTTCATCAGACCCTTCAGAAATTCCTATTATATAATCTTTAGTAATGTTATGATAGGTTTTAATACAAAGCCCTATAGTAGCTTTAACAGATACTGCATTACCTTCTACTCCAGCATCTATATTTTCTAAGTAAGGTTTAATAACAACATTCATATCCCTTTTTAATCCTTTAACGTCAATATTAGAATTAAAAGGAATCTCCCCTACTAAAACTCCATAATTAAAATCTTCTCCTGATATTTTATATACTATATAAGACTTAACTACACCTTCTATTTTTACTCTGTCATCTTCCACTATCTTATCTTTTATAATAGGCTGTCCAGATACTATTATTACATCCTCTACCCTATCTTCTTTATTATTAATTTCTAATATTCCCTTTGCCGTAACTTCTGAATTAAATATAGAATGGATTAAAGTAAGTTCCTTATTTCCTTTATCTAATTCAAAATTCATTGTTGGCGAGTAAGCATCTTTTAATATTTCAACTTGTTCATTTGAATAAACTTTAATATTACCCTTCACAAGGAATTCAACATTTATAACTCTATTTTCACCAACATCATCTAAATTTACAGTATATTGTTCATCTACAATTGCTAATTCTAATGTACTTATCATTTCCCCATTTATTCCTGTTAACTCTTCTTCTTTAGATAAATATATATCATCTTCTATATATTCAAACTCTTTATTATCTTTCCCTCTATAAAGTACAGATATCTTACAATAGCAGCCTACATAAACTTTTCCTTCAACTGCTTTAATTTCCTTTTTATGCAGATTCATCTCGCACTTTAATATCTCATCTATTTCAGGTTTATCCATTGTAACTTTCAACATGGACTTACCCATTAAATCCATATCTTTTTCGCCTTTAATTCCATTTAAAGTTTCAATTTCCTTTTTTGTTTGAACATCTTCTTTTCCTTCAATATCCTTAACATATTCAAACTCACCATTTTTATAAAGTTCCCATTTTAAAGTTAATATTCCATCAATACTAACTTTTCTTTCATTCATCCAGTTAGCTTCAATATGTTCTAATTCACACTCAACATTACATACAGTATTATGTTCATCGTTATTAAGATCCAAGTAATTCGAAAACTTATCATTAAAAATAACGGAATGTATTTTATTTGTTGGTGAATCATCAGTAATTTCTTCTTTAGATACATAAAAAATTATATAATCTAAGTTCCCTTCTACCATAACCTTATCTCCAACTATTTCTTGGTTAGTTATAGTAGCTTTTGCATCTACTCCTAATACTTCTTTCATATCAGGATACTGTGAATCTCTTAATAAATGCTCACCTTTTACAGCTTGATTTTTTAAACCTTCTCGTAGTAATTGCTCATAGCGGACACTTTCTTTTATTACATCTATTTGTGACATATAATCCCTCCCATACGATACCTATTAATAAATATATTGCTGACTATATATATTTATTCAATAATTATCCATTTGCTTCAAAAATATTTTTTTCAAATTTCTACATTTTTATTACTCTTTTTTACATGAAAGTACTATTTATCTAATTATATGTCGAATTTTACGATAAATATTATATATTTTCTTTTTACTTCTAATTTTTTTTAAAAAATATGTTGACACCAGTTTAAATATGTCGTATTATAAATATGGTTATTGACCATATAACCTCTCATAAATTCTCAATACCCTTTTATACCATAGTTGAAAGATGGAAACCCACCATCTTTCTTTTTTTTATTAAAAAAAAGAAAAAAATTAGAGCTCTATATGTTGAGCTCTAATCCTATAATGCAAAATATAATTGTACTGTCTTTGTTAATACATCCGAATAACTATATGTTACCTTTCTCGGAATATCATTGTCTAATCTCACCACAAAAATGCTTGGATGTGCACTTTCTATTACTCCGTTGTTTATAAGGATCTTTTTTCTTCCACCGTTTGCCTTTAAAGTTACTTTTTCTCCTATATGATTCTCTATGTTTCTCTTTATAGACTCGATAGTCTTAACACTTTCCACATAAACACCTTCTTTCTTAATTATAATTATACACTTTAATCCAATTTGTGTCAAGTAAAAGTTATAATTTTACCACCTTACAAAAGAATTGTCAATGTTAAGTTTTGCCTTTTTTTCTCTCTCTTTTATACATTTACTATTATTCCTCATTTCTATGGTTTTATACATTTAATTTTTATATATCATTATTTTTTAAATATATGGAGATCTAGGATATCCTTCTCTATACTTTCCTCTAGTTTGTAATCCACCTATTCCTTTTATACCGGTTATTGTATTATCTATAACATCTGTTATTGAAACTACTTTATCAATTCTTGTAAAGGCTATTTTTTCACATACTAATACAGGATCTAAGCAATGAATTAAAACTCTATTTGGTGAGCTTGCAAAATTAGCTCCAGCATCTAACATACATTCATAACAACTTTGACAGGCTCCTGCAAAAATAACTAATTCATCATAACTTGAGTTATAATTCCTCAATGCTTTAACTGCATCTATATAATACTTAGAGTTTCTGTAATTCTCTAAGTTCAAATAATCATCAGGAATTCTTAATACACTGTCATGTCCTGTTAATACAACTATATCTGGTTTAATTTCTTTAACTAAATCAACTATAATTTCTGGTTGTTTACTTTCTGGCACAGCTCTTCCTACAGCATCTAAGGATAATTGTTTATATACTTTTAAGCATGTTTCTAAATATTCACTATCTCCATCTATATGAAGAATTTTTCCCGGTCTTCCAAATATCAATTCCTTTTTAGGCTGGTATTTTGATGACTTATTACCTCTACATGCATTATTTATTGCATTTGTAGCTTCAACATCTCCTCTCATAGAAACAGCCTTCTTTATAGCCTCCTCAACTCTTCTATTTAATATTTTCTCCTTTGTTCCTGCACTTTCATCCTCTACAATTTCTAAATCCTCACTTCTTGAATCAGCAATTATCCTTATACTTATTCCCTTTAAAATATATATCTTTTTCCCAAATCCATCTTCTTTAATATCAATAATTCTAAATGTTATATCTTTATCATAAGATTTTCTTACTACTAAGTCCCCTACTTTCATTCTTCTACCTCTTAGTATTGTTTTATAATATCTTATGTCGAATTTTCTCCATTGGTACATAAATAAATTAATGATATTTTGAATATTTTACTATCTTAAAGTGATTTTTAATTTTTACACTATTAATTGTTTTAATCTTAGAATAAGAGCTGTCTTTCGACAGCCCTTATTCTAAATTATATTTTTCTTTAAATTTATTTAAGAAATTAAGCATAACTTCTTGTTCGTCTATAATAGATTGTAACTTTCCTCCAAAGGTATTTTGACCCCAGTTAACTTCATTATAATAATATCTATTAGCAAGTCTCCAATATCTTTGTGGAAATTGTAGATAAGCATATAACACTTTATATTCACTATTTAACAATGGTGAAACCTCATTATATGAATCTATAATAGCAATTGCAAAATCAATATCCCAATCTACTCTTTTTAATACTTTAATCATAAAATTAGATATATCGAAGGTTCTAACTTCTCTTTTACAATAATCAAAATCTATTACATTACATTCATTGTTTCCATCTAAAATTATATTGTGATAAGTAAAATCATGGTGACAAAAACTCTTTTCCTCTTGTGCTATTTCACACAACTTTTCATAATCTGACTCCTCTAAAGTTTTTAAGGCTTTTTTACCAATTCCCTTGTAAAACTCTAAGGACTTTATATATAGTAAATCAAATTCATTTTTATTATTCTTCTTTCTTACCATATCTCTCATCTTATCTAAAGACTTAATTCTCTTACTCATAAGATGGGTCCATCTTCCTAAATCACTCTTTAATTTAGAGTTATCAGGTGGATCATATCCCTTAGATGCCTCATGTAGCTTTGCTAAAGTTCTCGCTGCTAATTTCACCTCGTCTATGTTATGGAAGTCACACTCTCTTCCTTCAATCCATTCTGATAAAGTATAGAGATCTTCATTTACTAGGGCATAAGGTTCCCCATCTATGTTCAAATGATATTTATCAACAGCACTAAAACCATTGTTTATTAAATGTTCCTTTGCACCGTAAACAAACAGCAACTTTTGTGGCCCATAATTAATTTTTTTCAAACACTTTTCACCTTTATTTGTTTTTAAATAGTAAACTCCTTTATTAGCTTTTAAAGTTTCTATTTTGATGTCAAACTGTCTTTCTATTTCAAATTCTCTCATCATAACCATCACCCCCTTTATATTTATATGACTATATTTACTCTTTTATTAACATTTTATTCCTAAGTTTAATATAATAAATTAAAAACAATGTGAAAGGATTAAATCATGAAGATAGGCGTAGACGGTAGAGCTGCAAAATGGTATAGAGGAACGGGTATAGGAACATACACTTATCAGCTTATCAATAGTATTAATAAAGTTGATAATAATAATGATTACTTAGTTTTTTTGCCGGAAAATTCAGCTCTAGATTTAAGTGATAATTTCAATATAGAGTTAGTTAGAGCTACAGCTTCAACAAACTTTTGGGATGAAGTTAGAGTACCAAATATTTTAAATGATAATAATATAGATCTTTACCATGTTCCTCAAAATGGAGTTGGTCTAAACGCTAATATTAATTGTCACAAGGCTATTACTTTGCATGATATAATCCCATTGAGAATGCCAGAAACAGTTAGCGATCGTTATTTATATATTTTTAACAATGAACTTCCTGAAATTATTAATAATTGTGATGGAATATTAACAGTTTCTGAATTTTCAAAGCAAGATATAGCAAAAGAATTTAATTTTCCTAAGAATAAAATTTTTGTAACACATCTTGCTGCTGAGGATATATATAGACCTTTAGATAAGTGTCAATGCAAAAAAATATTAGAAAAAGAATACAATATTAAAGAAGATTTTATACTTTATGTTGGTGGTTTTAGTCCCAGAAAAAATATCACAGGATTAATTGAAGCCTTTTCCCTCCTACCAAAAGATATAAGGAAAAATCTTAAATTGGTCATAACAGGGAAGAAAGGTATTTCATATAATCTCTATAAAAATAGAGCTATAGAACTTCATATTGAGGATTCAGTTATTTTTACAGATTTTATACCTCTTGAAAATTTACCTATTTTCTATAACGCTTCAGAACTATTAGTTTACCCTTCTTTTTATGAAGGATTTGGTCTTCCTCCTTTAGAAGCAATGGCTTGTGGTACTCCTGTTATAGCTTCTAACGTAACTTCTCTTCCTGAGATATGTTATGATTCTGCTTTATTAATTAACCCTTACGATATTAATGAATTAAAAAATTCAATAGAATTAGTCTTAAAAGATAATATTCTTAGAGCTAAAATGATTAAAAAAGGACTTATTCAAAGTTCAAAATACTCATGGAATATAACAGCTAAATCTACAATAAAAGCTTATAGTGAAATTATTAAAGGTTAGTATAAATTTAGGAGCTGTAAAAAAACAGCTCCTAAATTTATTAATAAAAATATTCATTTAAATCTAATATAAACTTATTTATAAATTCTTTTCTATGCACTTCATTTTTAACTTTATCATTTAATCTATTTAAGAAAACTTCATACTCCCATTTTTTTTGCTTATAATAATAATCTCTAACTATTGTTATAAAATCTCTTGGGAAACTTAAAATTGAATAAATTAATTTAATTTCATCTTTAGATAATTTATCTATAGAATTATAATTGTCTATTATAATCTTAAAAGTGTCCATATCATAATAAGTGCTTTTTATCACCTTTAAAGCAAAATTAGATATATCAACAGCTCTTGTATCTATTTTGCAATAATCAAAATCTATTATCTTTATCTTATCTCCATCTACTATAAAATTATGATGTGCTAAATCATTATGACAAAGAACCCTTTTATTAAAATCTTCTAATAAGGTGTTATAATTACACATAGCCATAAGTTCTATAGATTTTTGTATTTCATCAATTTTATTATCAACATTTTCTAAAAATATTTCATCAAACTCAACTTTGTGCCTAAATCTTAATACATATTCCTTTATACTCACAAGATCATCTTTTGCCTTGCTAAATTCATAAGGTAAATATTCTCCTAAATTCCCCTTTACTATGTCAGCTTGTAATACATTAAATATTCCTCTTGAAGCTATATGCATGTTTGCCATAGCCTTAGTGCACATTTCTATTTCAACAGGATTGCTAAAGGTAACCTCTCTCCCCTCTATCATATTTAAAATAACATATTTATTTTTTATAGATTCATAAATTATTTTCCCTTCTTTGTTTTCATAATAACTTAATAAATCTTCATATTTAGAAGAAGTGTATTTTAAAGCTTTATTTATAAATTCTATTCTTTCTTCTGAGGAATCTATAAGTTTTAATATTTTTTTACCTTCATTGGTTATTAATATGAAAACCTTCCTTAAAGGTATCATATCTTCTATATCAAAATCTAACTTACTAAAGAACTCTTCACTTAAATCATATTTGCATAATATATCATTGTCCACATATCTAAACTTATTCATATTTACCCCCATTAAATAATTATTCCCTTAGCATCTATATTTCTAGCCACATATAAATTTTCTAATATTTCCTTATCATCACAAATAAATTTTCCTTGAATATATTTTTCTATTATTCTAAGCTCCTCATTTGGAAATGATGCCAAAGCCTTTAAATATTCTCTACTATCATCTTTTAAATTACTTAATTCAATATAATAATTTATAACTTCTTCTACTTTTAAATTTATTTGACGCCTTTTTAGCTTTTTTATATAAGAATACACATCATGTTCTTTTAAATTGTATGTTAAGTACCTTATAGTCCCAATTACTATTTTCCCATCTATATCTACTTTCAAATTTCCTTCATCTACTCTAGTTAAACAAACTTCATAATTTTTCATACTTCTTTCAATAAGACCTCTAAAATTATTCAAATATATATTATCTAAAACTCTTCTCCCTAGCTTAATTAAACTTTCGCCCCTATTTATAAAATAAAAATCTAAAGAATTTAAATCTTCCTTTTTTTCAATAATGTTTAAATATTTATCTAGCAATATTATTTGATTATAATAATTATTTATTTCCTTACCTATAGCCCCTCCTATTCTAGGTAGTAAATTCTCTTTATATGGACCTATTTGATTATGAAAATAAACTATATTCTCTATTTGCTTAAGTATATTATTATCTTCTTCACTTTTATCCCTAGGTATCTTTTTATTTGTTATATAAATCCCCTTCTCTTCTAAGTATGAATTTAACTCTATTCTTTGCATTTTCTCCCCCCTATGGAATAAAATCTATCAAGAACTTATCTCTATTTTCTCTATCACTTAAATACTTATTTAATTTATTTATCAAAACCTCTTCTCCCCAAGGTTGTTGTTCCCAATACTTTTGAAGTCCAATTTGCCAAAATCCTTGTGGAAATCCTATAAAGCCCTTCATAAGCTTTACTTCTTCATCAAATAAACTATGAACATTTGAATATGCATTTAATATAACTCTTGCCTTTTCCTTACTCCAGCCTCCATCCTTCATAGCTCTAATTAAAAGAGATGATAAATCATGTATATGTGTATCTAATATGCAATAATCAAAATCAATAATATTAATTTCCTTATTTTTATTTATAAGAACGTTATGATAAGCATAATCATGATGGCAAAATCCTCTTTTAAGGACTTCCTTTTCCATAATTTCAACATATCTATTTCTTTTAAGTTCCTCTATAGCTTTTTTTCCTCTCTCTATTTCTTCATCTAAATTATTTAAATAAATTTCATCAAATTCTGTTTTATAAGCTTTTTGATATATCCTTTTCTTAAAATCTAATATTTCATTGCACCTTGTCTCGAAAACATTTATCCAAGAAAACCATCCTACTCTAGGCTTCATAAATTTATTTAATGAAAACCCCTGACTTTTATTGTGTAAAATCCCTAAGGTTTCTGTAGCTAATTTTAATTCTTCTAAATCTTTATAATTACAGCTTCTTGAATCAATCCATCTATTTAAATAAGCATAATTATTTCCAAGCTTTATATAACCTTGATTATTTTTAGTTCTAATTATTTCTGGTATATTTTCAAAGCCTCTTTTCTTCAAATGATTCATTGCTGAAAATATAAAATAAAAATGAGGATGCTGATATTTAATTACTTTAATACCATAATCCCCTTCATTAGTTTTTATCTTATAGCTATTTTTCACTTTTTCAATTGTTCTTAATTCCAATAAATAATTATCTTCAATTTCATTCTTTATATATGAAAGATCCATGGGATTCTCCTTAAGATTTCTTCTATGCTATTATATGACAACCCTTATTTTATTGTGTTTATAATCATAGAATTAACCCATTCATAATATCTATAATATATATTATAAAATTAGGAGGAGAACTATGAACATATCTATAGATGCTCGGGGGATTAATTTATATAACGGAACAGGTATTGGCACTTACACCGAAAACCTAGTTAAAGAACTTCTTGATATAGATAAAAAAAATAATTATTTACTTTTTTGGACAGGTAAAAATTATGAAAATTATAAAAGGGATAACTGTAAAATAGTTTTTACATCTAAAAAACATGGAGTATTTTATGAAAATTACTATTTCCCCAATTTTTTAAAGAATAATGATATAGATATACACCATATCCCTCAAAACGGAATTGGTTTTTCTGATACTTATGTTACAAATTGTATAGTAACAATTCATGATTTAATTCCTTATGTATTACCCGAAACTACTGGAAGGGGTTATTTAGAAAAATTTCTTAGATTAATGCCTTCAATAATAGATAAATCAAAGGGAATACTTACAGTATCTGAATATTCTAAGAAAGATATTTTAAAATTCTTTAATCATATTCCTGAGGATAAAGTTTTTGTTACACCTTTAGCTGCTAACTCTAACTTTAAACCCTTAGATAAAGCTAGCTGTAAAAATTTTATAAGAGAAAAATATAATTTTAATAAACCTTATATCTTATACATAGGAGGATTTAGCTCAAGAAAAAATGCAAAAGATCTGATTTTATCTTTTGATAAAATTTCTAAAGATTTAAAAGAACCTCATGTTTTACTTTTGGCTGGATCTATCAAAGATGAAGGAAAAAAATTAGTAGAGCTTACTAAAGATTTATCTTCTAAAGATAATATTATATTCACTGGATTTGTAGAAGATGACTTACTTCCAACTTTGTATAATGGAGCTGAGGCCTTTATATATCCATCTATTTATGAAGGATTTGGGCTTCCACCTTTAGAAGCTATGAGTTGTAAAACTCCTGTAATTACCTCTAATATTACATCTATACCTGAAGTTACTGGAGATGCTGCAATTTTAATTAATCCATTTAATAAATTTGAATTAGAAGAAGCCCTTATTAATTTATTGAATAATGATTCTCTTAAATTAGATTTAGCTAATAAAGGATATGAAAGAAGCCTCCAATTTTCATGGAAAAATACTGCCATGAAAACTTTAGAGGCTTATGAAAAATTTTATAAATCTTAATTATTATTAATTTCAATTAACTTTTCTTTAAACTCATCATAATTTTCTATTCTTGGAGCCCTTTCTACAATATTCATAAGTATTAAGAAAGGGCTAGTCCCTTCTATGTTTTTATTATCTTTTTCTCCATATCTTCCCCTTAATGCATAAAGAGAACTTGGAAAAAAGTTTCCCTCTAATAATTCTTTAGAAAGTAGCTCTTTATTTGTAGCTGAATAGGCTATAAATTCTTTAATCAGTTCTGTATTTTTATTATTTATATTTAAAGCAACAATACTATCTCCACCTAAATCATAAAACTTATTTTCACCACTTTTAAAGCTAGGTGGATTTTTACATATCCATTTCCCATCAATATCTTCATTTATTAAATCATTATAAAAATCTAAAGAATCAATTCTAAATAAATAATTATTATCTTCTGTTAAATATTCAACTTTATATATATTACTAATTTCTTTTAAAACATCCTCATTATTTTTTATATTACCTTCACTATTAATTAGTTCTGCTAACATTAAAGAATAAATATTATCTCTATCCTTACTAAAAAATATATTTATTTTTCCTGAAGTTTTAGTTTTTATATCCGTTCCTATATTAATTAATTGATTCCAAGTGTTTATATCCTCAGCTTCATATCCATATTTCTCTAATATGTCCCCCCTTACATATAAGGCTAGTGGCTTAGATTCAAAAGGAATACCATAATAATTATCTTCAAATTCAACTTCTTGCAATCTTGCATCACTAAAATTTTTCTTATATATTTCAATAATATTTTTATTTTCTTCAAAGAAATAGAATTTATCTCTAACTTCATTAATTTCTTTTAAATTTAACTGAACTATATTGGGCAGTTCTTTCTTTTCTGTTGTTAATAGCTTATTTAAATACTCTTCTTCATCTACATTAACAATCTTTATATCAACTTTCTTATGAGTATCCTTAAACTCCTTAGCTATGTTTAAAAAATAAGAATAATATTTATCTTCACTCCATAGAATAATTTCACCTTTTAAATAATCCTTATTAGTTTTACTTAGAAATAGTGCGCCTAAAATTATAACTAAAAATATTGATAATAAAAAAGTTACTTTTTTGCTTTTTGCTAACATATTATCACATCCTAAATATATATATTATATCTATATTTCAATTAATAATCTACTTATTACTATTCTTTATAACATATACTTATATTATATAACCTACTAAATTCTTTGCTTTTTGTAAATTATTATAATATAATAATTTAATATATAAATTATTGAATAGGAGATTGTTATGCATATTGATAGTTTAAATTATTTTTTTCAAGTTGCTAATTCTAAAAGTATTTCAACTGTTGCAAAAAATTCGCATATTTCACAATCTGCACTAAGTCAACAAATTTCTAAGTTAGAAAATAAGCTTAATGTAAAGTTATTTGATAGAACAAATAAGGGGGTATCTTTAACTCCTGAAGGCGAAATAGTTTTTAAATATACAGAATCAATATTAAACTCTTATAATAAAATGCAAGAAGAACTATTAAACTCAATAAATAAGGAAAAGTTTATTTCTATTGAATCAGTTGAATCTATAGGTTTAACAATTTTACCTATGACTATTTCTAAACTAAAAAAACAATTTCCATCTCATACAATTAGTTTGAAAAATGTAGATTGTTGTTCTAAAGTAAGCTTATTAAATAATCTATGTGATATTTTTATATGCTATAATGAACCTGGAAATGTTCCTGGAGTTGTTTCCAAACTAATAGGTACTGATAAGATAATATTAGTTGCTGATAAAAGTTTTCCTATTAATAGCATAAAAAAAGAACAAATATTTGAATTACCATTAATATTTACTTCAAATAAAAGTTGTTTACGAAATAAAATATTTGATGAATTAAATTGCAATGCTCAAACTTTTAATAATGCTAATATTCTATATAGCACAAATTCTTATTTTTCTGCTTTAAATGGAGTTTCTTCTAGTAAAGCTGCTACTTTCATACCAGCAAGTATTTATTATAATTATAATTCGTTATCAAATATTAAAATTATTGATATAGAAGATTTAACAATTTCTTTGCCTCTTTATATGTGTTACTTAGATTCTTTTTATAAAGTTAACTCTGAATTTGTTAAAAAATTAAAAAACATACTAAAAGGTTACTTAAATTAAGTAACCTTTTAGTATGTTCTCTTTAATAGCCACTCTGCTATTTCTTTTAACACATATTTATATTCATTATCAGGAAGCTTATCAATTCCCTTAAAGCATTTTTTCATATATTTTTCTGCTAATTCCTTAGCGAATTCTATTCCTTTATTTTCTCTGACTAAGTTTATTATTTCCTTTACTTCTTCTTCAGAGTAATATTCTTTCCCTAACACATCTTTAAATACATCTTTATTATTTTTAAAGGCATAAATTAAAGGAAGTGTATATATACCTTGCTTTAAATCATTCGCTGCTGATTTTTTTATACTTTTATCGCTACCTTCATAATCTAAAATATCATCTATTATTTGAAATGCCATTCCTAAATTATGTCCTATATTTCCAAGTTCCTTTGCAAGCTTAGTATCAGCACCACACTCAGCTGCACCTAAATATAGTGAAATTGAAAATAACTCTGCTGTTTTTCCAGATATTCTACTTAAATAATCTTTAACAGATAGCTTCATAGAAAATCTAGAATTTAATTGGTTTACTTCTCCCATACATATCTTAGACATTGCTCTTGAATCAACTTTTATTGATTGTAATGAGGAATTTGTTGCAAGTATTTTAAAGCATACACAAAAAAGATAATCACCTATATATACTGCATAATCCTTTCCATATTTAGATTGGATAGTTTCTTTCCCCCTTCTAAGCTTTGAATCATCTATTACATCATCATGAACTAAAGTAGCCATATGTAGCATTTCTATTACCGCTGCAGTAGGAATTGATTTTTCTATATCATTATCACCAAATTTTGCTCCTATTAAAACAAAAGCAGGTCTTAATAGCTTACCACCCGATTCAATTAACTCTATTATTGAATTTTCTATTTTTTTATCTTTACATTTAACATTTTTCTTCATTAAATCTACAACATTAGTAAGCTCTTGTTTTAACTCAGGATAATTGTTCCAAATATTGTCCATTCTAATCCCCACCTTCTTAGTGATTTTATCTATATCATAGATATTTATACTTTAAACATTGGAATTTTTCTTAAGTGTGATACAGCATAATTAGCTGTTATTCCTATAAATATACCCGTTCCTATACCTATAGTTGATAATATAGGTAAATATAGCATCACACCTATATTCTTTACTATTGATGATGCAATTATTAATTGTCCTACATTATGAAATATAGCCCCTGCAGAACTTACCCCAATTATACTAACCTTATCTTTAAATAAATCTTTTACTATGCACATAGATAGAAAACTTAATATTCCTCCAGATGCACTATACATAAATGATGATAAATTACCGCCAAACATAGTTCCAAGTGTAAGTCTTAAAAATAATACTAAAAACGCATCCTTTTTGCTATCTAATGTATATAAAGCAATTACAGTAATTAAGTTTGCGAGCCCTAATTTAGCTCCAGGTGTTATAAATGGGACAGGAATTGATCTCTCAACTATATGTAAAACCAGTGCTTGAGCTACTAATAATCCTATATATACTATTCTACTAGTTTTTTTCATAACTTCTCCTTAATACGATAAAATAATATCCTCTTCTAATTCACCCTTAATTTCTATCATTACTTTATGAGGAAGACACACTAAACTTTCTCCTGCCTTCTCAATATATGCTGGATTCATACAAACCTTATCAGGGCAATCAGCATCTATTATACCTATTTTATTATCTTTTACTTCAACAATATTAGTACCCCATTTTGTGTTTACTTCTATTATCTCTTCACCAGTATGAACTGATAAGGGTACTCTTTTGTATAGCTTCCCTGCCACTGTTATTTCTGCATATGTATTATTTAAGCCTTTTCCAACAGATGCTCCTAGTATTATCTCAGGTAAAAAGGAAAGCACCATTAATACAGCAATAATAACAAAATCTAATTTTTTAAACATAATAATAATCTCCATTATAAATATTAGATGAATATATAATTCAACTTTATAAGGCTGCCACAAGGCAGCCCTATAAAGTTCATTATACATGTATTATCAAAATATTTCATCTATTATTGTGCTTTTTTATACACTGGTGTTTTCTTTCCATGCCAGAAATTATCTGCTAATTTTGTAATCCAAGGCATAACATAATAATCTAATCCAAATGTTCTACCAGCTCCACCCATTAATGCAATTGAGCCAAATGTGAACCATAATATGTCCCAACCAGCCATAGCACATAATATAAAGTTAACTGTCATTCCTGCTGAAACTGCACTACATATAAATGTAAATAGACCAGCTATTAAGCATAATCCCATACCAATTTCCATTAATACTACTATTCTTTGGAACCAAACTGCAACTTCAGGATTTGGCATCATAATTTCCATTATTGCTGAATACCATCCTGGTACTTCTTTAAGTATTGGAGTTAAAGTTTCAGTTGCTGCTTCCCCAGCTGCTGACGCACCTGATGTTGCATCTTGTAACCAAGCAAAAGGCATTTTTACATTACCTGCTTTAACCCAGCTATCTGAACCAATAGTAATTTTATTAAAGAATCCATTTATACTACTAGCATTCCACATAGATTCCCAAGTAGAATCTCCAAGTAATTTCTTTAAACCTTCAATTAACCATAAGCAACCAATATATACTCTTAATGGAACTAACCATAATCTATTTGCTTTTGATGATAAATGACCTCTCATTACAGATCTCTTATCTTCCATTGTGAAGAATTCATGTTGTAAATAATTATATACAGCATTTATATTATTTACTCCCCATAGGTAGTACATATTAACTAAATGCTTCATTACCATAGCTATGAAGCCTGATAATTTTACTCCCATTAAGTTAGCAACACAGTATCTTCCACCAATTGAAACCATAAATCCATGGTAGCTGCTCTTGAATTTTTCCATTTCTTTATTTTCTATTGAAGCAATTATATTTTTAACTGCAGTGTTTGCTGTTTGCTCTGCTGCTTCAACTATTTGTGGAGTTCCTTTTCCTGGCTCTTCTTCAAAGTAAGCCATATCTCCAACTACGAATACGTCTTTTTTACCTACAGCTTGCATAAATTCATTAGTTTGTAATCTTCCTGCTCTAGCTGTTTCTAATCCATATTCTTTAGCATCTTGATTTCCTTGAATACCGCATGTCCAAATTAATGTTCTAGTATCAATCTTTTCTCCACTCTTTAAGATTACTTGATCTTCAGTAACTTCAACTATTGGAGAATTCTTTAATATTTCCATTCCATGCTTAACCATGTACTTTTCAGCTTTATCTGCTTGCTTTCTATCTAACATATTTAAGATAGTTCCCATAGCTTCTACAACTTTTAAAGTAACTTCTGATTCATCTACATTGTATTCTCTAGCTAGTCTACTTTTCCACTCAAGAAGTTCTCCAGCCATTTCTATACCTGTAAACCCTGAACCTGCTACTATAAACGTAAGCATTGCTCTTCTCTTCTTTTCATTTCTTTCTAAGCTTGCCTTAGCAAACATATCTTCAATATGATGTCTTATTTTCATAGCATCTTCAAATGACCAAAGAGTAAAACCATTTTCCTTTACTCCTGGAACCCCAAAGAATGCTGGTTCACTACCAGTTCCAACTATAAGATAATCATATGAAAACTCTCCATGAGTAGTTTTTACAAGCTTTTTATCTGTATCAACCTTTTCTATTAAATCTGTAACAACATTAACCTTTGTTTTACCAAAAATTTTACATAGTTCAACTTGAACTGATTCAGGGTGAACTCTTCCCCCTGCAACTTCATGTAACTCTGTCATTAAAGTATGATATGGGTTTTTATCAATTAAAGTTATTTCCACATCATTATTTTTCTTGTATTTTTTAGCTAATTTCTTAGCAGCGTGAACACCACCATACCCAGCTCCAAGAACAAGTATCTTATTTTTTGACATGTTGCACCCTTCCCTTCATTTAAAATTCTAAAATAGCATATTTAATTCTATACACTATTTCTTAATATGTCTACATTATAACATATACTTTTTTGTAGTTTTTTTAACAATTTTTTTCGGTATTTTTTTAGTTTTTTTCTTTGTAACCCCTTATATTTAGCCAATTATAGATGTTTGTTTATTATTTAACGGTATTAGCATTACCTTATATATCATAAGAAAGTTGAATATCAAAACTTATTTATTTTGTGTATAATGAACTAGTAATTGAAAACAATTCAATATTATTAACCGAAATTTAAGGGGGATTTTATTATGAAATCAAGAAGAATTGTAAGTTTATTAGCAGTTGCTGCTTTAGCTACTACTGTATTTGTAGGATGCGGAAGTAAAGAAGCTGGATTAAAAGACGGAACATATACAGCTCAAGGTCAACCAGATGATAAAGGTAATACTGCTTCAATAGAAATAGAAGTTAAAGATGGTAAAATTGCTACTGTTAAATACGATGAAGTTTCAAGCGAAGGCGTTAGCAAATTAGACAATGAAGAATACAACACAAAAATGAAATCAGTTAGTGGAACTAATCCAATAGAAGCATTCCCAGCTTTAGAAAAATCATTAGTTGAAAAGCAAGATGTTGCTTCAGTTGATACTGTAACAGGTGCTACTAGTACTTCTAACAACTTCAAAACTTTAGCTGAAGAAGCTTTAAAAAGCGCTAAATAATTAATTATTATATAAAAAGACTTTAGGGAATTTCCCTAAAGTCTTTTGTTATTTTTTATTTTTTTACTTATAATATAAATATAAAACAATAGTTTAAAAAATTAATTATAATAATAAAAAAAATAGGAGGATGTTTATGATTAAAAATTTGAGAAAAAACTTGATATTTTTGACCTTGTTAATTTTTTCTCTTGGAATATTGGCTGGTTGTTCAAAAGATAACAAAGTCACTACTCCTTTATCAAGAAGTGAGGTTCTAATGGGTACTGTAGTAGATGTATCTCTTTATGATAGTAATGATGAGAAAATTTTAGATAGAGTTTTTGAAAAAGTTAAAGATTTAGAAAAAACTCTAAGTATTAATGAAAACGGAACTTTGGTTGATGAAATAAATGCAGAGGCAGGTATTAAACCTGTTAAAGTAGATGATGATACATATACTATAATAAAAAAGGGTATTGAATATGCTAAACTTTCCAATGGTTTATTTGATATATCTGTAGGACCTATAGTTAAGCTTTGGAATATTGGACTTCCTGAGGCTAAAGTTCCTACTCAAGAAGAAATAAATGAAAAACTTCCTTTAATAGGATATAGCGATATTGAACTTAATGAAAATGATAAAACTGTTTTCTTAAAAAGACCTGGAATGATGATTGATTTAGGTGGAATTGCTAAAGGTTACACTGCAGATGTAATTTCAAATATACTAACTTAAGAAGGCGTTGAAAGTGCCATAATAAATTTAGGTGGTAATGTATTTACTCATGGTAAAAAAGTCAATGGAAGTGACTGGAATGTAGGCATCCAAAATCCTTTTTCTGATCGTGGAAAGATAATTGGAAGTATTAAAACTAGTAATAAATCTATTGTTACTTCAGGAATATATGAAAGATACATTGAAAAAGATGGAATCAAATATCACCATATTTTAAGTCCTAAAACTGGTTATCCTTATGACAATGAAATTGCAGGTATAACTATAATAAGCGATACTTCTGTTGATGGAGATGCATTATCTACATCAGTATTTGCTATGGGTGTTGACGAAGGTATGAAATTTGTAAATTCTATAGATGGTATCGATGCTATATTTGTAACTAAAGATAATAAAATTTATATAACTGATGGTATAAGATCAGTATTTACGTTAACTAATACAGATTTTACATTAGCTAACTAAAAAGTTATAAAAAAAATCGATCTGTTAATTATTAACAGCTCGATTTTTTTCCTCTATCACACAATCTTTACTAATTTTCATAGCTAAAATAATTGCTAAAAATCCACTTATAAGCTTTACTAATATATAAATAAATACCACTTCTTTAGCTTCTGTAACTACATATCCTAATTGTCCACCAAATACATATGCACCTGATACTGAGAAAGCTGAGCATATTATCTTCCCCCTATTGTCCAGCTTATCAAAGTCAGTAAATACTATTACTGCAGATGCTAAACTACCTATGAGAGATGTAACTGATTCAGTGTTTATTCCTAGTGCTTCTTTTAACTTATTTATTTTTTCAGCAAATATTATTTTTATTACTTTTAGCATTACATTTGCTCCAGCTAAGAATATTGCAATTTTCCCTACTATAATTATAGATTCTTCTATTGGTAGTAATCCTTTAATTATAACTACTCCTGTTATTGATGTAATTCCTTGAATTCCTAGCCCTATTAACCCTATTATAAATATAAATCTTGCCAGTCTTTCAAAATAGGCTATCATTTTATTCGGAATTTTTTTTAGACCAATTATTATAAATAATGATATAACTATTATTGGTAATAAATTTTTAAAAATAATCATTATTGGTATTCTAAGTAAAATGCCGCCTATAAATAACCCAACAGGTACTGTAACTATTCCACAAAGTACCCCTTTGCACAAAACATCCCTATCCTCTTCTTTTATTATCCCTAGCGCTAAAGGTAAAGTAAAACTTATTGTACATCCTAAAATAGAAGATATTAAAATCCCAGAAAAATATACTTCTGCACTACTTCTTCCTATTGCTTCAGCTATTTTATATCCTCCCATATCTACTGCTATTAAAGAAGATGATATTATACTTGGATCTATTAAATTAATATTTAATCTTGGAATTATGTATTTATTTAATCCCTCTGAAATTATAGGTGTAATAGAAATAATTCCAACCATTGATATCGCTAAAGATCCCATACTTTTTATTCCATTTTCTAATTCTTTACCTAATCCAAATTTTCCACCTAGAATATAATCAAATATTCCTATAATAAAAAATGCAGATATTATGTATAACATTATTTTTTCCATTATTATTCTACTCCTAACTCAAGTTAAGCTAATTCTATCAAAAACAGACAAAACAAAAAAGCCCCTAAAAGGAGCTTTTTTTGTTATTTAAGTTAAAACTTAACAATTACAGCAACCAGAGCCATTATCTCCAGGTTTATTATCACAATTATTGTCAGGTTTTCCTATACACTTACCATTATAAGAAGTTGTTTCTAATTCTGTATATCTTATTACTATATTATCTTTATATATCTTTAACATATACTTTGTATTTGGGCATAATGGTCCTAATAAAAATTGGCCGTGACAATCTGTGAAAGTATGAGTTAAAGGATAAGGATATCTAGATCCTTCAACTACTTGTAGTAATTTTACTACTGCATCAACTACAGGCATTCTATTGCAGTCTAAAACTGTTCCAAATATAACTGATCTCTTTTCCTCCGGTAATCTAACGATTGCTTCAATTTGTTCGTTGCATCCTGTCTTTAATTCACATGATGTTATTCTTCCGCTCATAATCTTGCCTCCTAAGTTTTATAAATATAAGTTTTATTTATACTATAGTCTATTCCATTAATAACAAAATGTGATTTATTAATTCTATTTTTGCAAAATAAAAATAAGCAATTTTTTTAACATCATATATTTATATCTATTTATTATTAAAGGGGCTGCCTTTGTGAGACAACCCCTTGTTTTATTTATCTATTCTTTTGCTTCTAGCTGAACATTAAATGTTTTAGTTTCTCCGTTTCTTATAACTTCAACACTAACAACATCGCCTTCTTCTTTAGTATCTCTTATTTCCTTTAATTCTTCAAAAGTTTTAATTCTCTTACCATCAAATTTAACTATTAAATCTCCACCTTTTAATCCTGCTTTTTCAGCTGGTGAAAACTCTGTAACTTCAACTATATATAATCCTTCTTCTAATTTAAGTTGTTTTGAAAGATCAGAAGTAATTTCTCTTATTGAAATACCTAAGTTTAATATTGGCTTAGATAATGCTTCTATTCTATCCTTAATTTCATTTATTGGAATTGAGAAACCTATTCCTTCAACAGAATCAGATGCAATTTTCATATTGTTAATTCCAACTACTTCTCCCTTTGTATTAACTAAAGGACCACCACTATTACCTGGATTTATAGCTGCATCAGTTTGAATTAAGTTTACTTGTTGACCTGAACTTGTTTCAACATTTCTATTAACAGCACTTACAATTCCACTAGTTACAGTTTGATTAAACTCCTTAGATAAAGGTGTTCCGATTGCTATAACTTGTTCACCTGGCTTTAATGCATCCGAATCACCAAGTTCAGCTACTGCTGGTACTTTAACAGTATCATCACTTATTTTAAGCATTGCAACATCTCTATTTGAATCATAATTTACAACCTTTGCCTTAACTTCATTTCCATCAGATAATGTTACTGTAACTTCTTTAGCGCCTTCTATAACGTGATAGTTAGTTAATATATATCCTTCTTCATTTATTATAAATCCTGATCCTATTCCTTCAGTTTCTTGAGGTATAATTCCACTATAATCAATTACTCCACTAACTGAAACTATAACTACCGCTGGTGCTACCTTATCAAAAGCTTCACTAGCAGTTAATGCTTCTGAATCAGTGCTAAATGTTTGAGGATTAGCTGTTATAACCCTATTTCCTGATTGATTATTCTTTGTTAGGTAATAAACACTTCCGCTTCCAATAGCTCCACCAATTAATCCTGCTATAAGAGCTAATGCTATAATTTTAAAAGTGCCTTTTCTTTTCTTTTTCTTAGGTTTATCTGATATATTATTTATTGGATGTACATATGAATCACTTTCAAAAGTCTTATGCTCTTCACTAAAACTTTCTTCAAATTCTTCATTATCCCCCTTATTCACACTTTCATAGTTTTCTACGTCATATATATTATCTTCATTCATTTTGAAATCCTCCTAACTATTAATAATTCCTTACTATAATTATTAATATAACCCTTCTTTGTTACAATTATATGACAATCATCCAATAATTTTAACTTGTTTTATTTTTCTTTTGGAGTCTTTCTATTTCGTTTGCTTGTTTCATAACTTGTCTTATTCCTGTTATTACAGTATCAGGCTCATACATAGCTATTATATTATTTTCATATTTGATATTATAAACTTTAGTTAAATTTTCATCTCCTAAATTTGCCAAAACTTCTTGACCTGGTTTGGCTATTAAATAATATGGCTTTCCACTAAAAATACCTTCTTCTTGGCTAGTATTATTTCCAGAAGTTATATTTTTGTACTCATTATTAACAGCTTGATTATAACTAAATTTTGTTCTATGTACTTTAAATTCTTCAAGTTCTCTTTCATCTAACATGTTTTCAAACTCATCAGTATTTAAACTTAAATTCATTTTATCAAGTAAAGTTGTAAATCCAACTTGAGAGCCTAATTTTTCAATACTAGATCTTATTTTTTTTAAAATTAAACTCTTTTTAAAATTATCTGTATTAATTTCATCTTCTACTAAAGGATTAACTAAAACTATACCTGCTACTAAATCTGGATAAGCTTTTGCAAATTCAGTTAAAACCAAACTTCCATATTCCTCTCCTACTAAAATATATGGAGATGGAACAGCTGCTTTTTTCAATAATGCTCTTAAATCTTCTGCTTGTTCCTTTGGACTTCTAGATTGTCCACCATCACTAAATCCATATCCTCTTCTATTATATGTAAATGTCACTACATCGTCATACTCTGACACTAATTTATCTGTAATTATACTCCACTGATTTAAGTTAGTTCCTATATTTCCATCGAAAACTACTGTATATTTTCCTTCTCCATCTGTTACATAATCTAATCTTTTATCTTCTACCCTTGCATAATCCACTCTTTCTTTTAAAGTTTCTTTTGCTATAAAATTACTTACTCTCTGATATATAAACCCTATAAATAAAATAACTACTATACTCAAAATTATATTTTTAGCTATATCCTTAGGCTTTAACTCTTTTTTCATGTTTACCTTACGAACCCCATTTGAATGTGGTAAAAGTTTCAATCTCCCCATCCCCCTTACAAACTATAATTTTAAGTTTGGCTTAGCATTTATATTTAAAGGAGCTTCTAATCCTCTTATAAAGTTAAAGTAAGCTGCGCTTCCAATCATTGCAGCATTATCTGTACATAATATTTGTGATGGAAATAACACTTCTATGCCTTCCTTAGATGCAGCATTTATTAAAGCTTCTCTTAATGCAGAATTAGATGCTACTCCCCCTGCTATTGCTATCTTATCTACATTTTTTCTTTTACAAGTTTTTAAAACATTTTGCTTTAATACTTCTATAACTGCTTTCTGGAAAGATGCTGCAACATCAGCCTTATTTACTTCTATATTTTGCATTTTACATTTATTTAAATAATTTAAAACTGCTGATTTAACTCCACTAAATGAAAAATCTAATGTATCATCATGGAAGTTTGCCTTTGGAAACTCAATAGCATTTTCATTTCCTTCCTTTGCAAGCTTATCTATTTTAGGACCTCCTGGATATCCAAGGCCTAAAGCTCTAGCAACCTTATCATACGCTTCTCCTGCAGCATCATCTCTTGTTTGGCCTATAACATCATATTCACCATAGTTTTTAACATGTACTATAAATGTATGACCACCAGATACTACTAAAGATACAAAAGGTGGTTTTAAATCCTTGTGTTCTATATAATTTGCACATATATGTCCTTCTATATGGTTTACTCCAACTAAAGGCTTCTTTAATGAATATGATAATCCCTTAGCATATTGTAATCCTACTAATAATGCACCAACTAATCCTGGTCCATAAGTAACTCCTATTGCATCTATATCATCTAATTTTACATTTGCCTTATCTAAAGCTTCTAATACTACTCCATTAATAGCTTCTATATGCATTCTAGATGCTACCTCAGGAACTACTCCACCATACTCCTTATGAGTTTCTATTTGTGATGCTATAATATTTGATAGTACTTCTCTACCATCTTTTACTACTGCTGCTGAAGTTTCATCACAGCTTGATTCTATTGATAAAATTAATTTACTTTCCATATTTTTAACCTCGTAGCTTAATCTTTCTATTTCTTTATAACATTGTGAAACTAATCTAATTATTGTATATTAAAGATGTATATATAATTTGAGTTTATAAATTATATATCTTAATTTATTTGATTTTTACAATATCCTATATATTTCTTTTGTTTCATTGTTTATTATATAATGAATAAAAAAATTATTCATTATTTTTTATTAGAATTAATGGATTTTTAAGGATATATTAATTTTTGAAGGAGTTTTATTAATGAATACATATGCTAAAGTAGTTGTACCGGGATCACCTATTACAAAATCTAATTTTAAGTTACATAACAAAGATGGTAGGGCTATTTTACCTAGCAATACTGGAACCTCTAATGATAGGTATGCTATCTATGAAGAAAAAATAGCTTATTATGCTAGATTACAAAATCCAGGTGTTATTCTTGAAGAATCTTTAATTGCAATATTAAAAGTTTATTATAAAAGTGAAAAAAGACATCCTGATACTGCAAACATAACTAAAAGTATTTTTGATGGTATAGAGAAAAGTGGCCTTATTGTTAATGATGCCCAAATAACTAGAATAATTACAGAAGAGTTCTATGATAAAGAAAATCCTCGCTTTGAGCTTGAATTTTTTGGTGAAAGTAAATATAAGATTTCATATTCTGTAGAAGAAAAAATTGAGCCTAGTGAGAAAAAGCTTTATACAAGTCTTAGAAAATCTCCTGCTAGTAAATTACTTAAAACTACTAAAGATAAAAAAGAAGAAAATACCAATTCTTCAACCTGTGAGTTTTGTAATAAGAAAGTTAAAGAAGACAATTTAATAAAAGGTAATGGTGGAAAAACACTAATATGCAGAAATTGCTTTAATAAATTATTTTAGAGGATGTGATTTAATTGAATAATAATTTTGTTCTTATAGGTGATAGTTTAACCTTCGGATATGGAGTAAGTAAAAGTAACTCCTGGGTTGAAGGTTTAAAAAATTATATCATATCTAAAAATATAAATTATACTATCTTTAATAAGGGTATAAATGGTAATACAACTACAGATATGCTAAATAGATTTACAGAAGATGTTATAAACTTAAATCCTAATAAAATTTTTATAATGGGTGGAACTAATGATTTATTATCTAATCGCCAAGTAAGTTCAATTGTAGATAATATTGAATTGATGATAAAAGAATCCTTATCTAAAACAAATGATATAATTATAGGAATACCTCCTAGAATTATAAAAGAAGATGCTAAAAGATTATTTATGCCCTCATTAACTTATGATTATTGCGAGAAAAATCTTGAGAATCTTAAAGTAGCTTTAATAAATCTTTGTAACAATTATAATGTAAAGTTTATAGACTTCTATTCTCTTACATTAAATAATAATATTTATATAGATGGAATTCATTTTAATAATGAAGGTCATAAAATTTTCTTAGAGGAATTTATAAGAAAAATATTCCCTAATTAAAATAAATATCATATTGCTAAACTTAATATTTAGCAATATGATATTTTTATTTAATAAAAATACTTCTTTAAATAATTTGAAACTATTTCTCCTGTTTTAAATCCATCTTCACCACTTTTAAATATTTCTGTATCTTTAGTTAAAACTGTTCCGCAAGCAAAAATCCCTTTCGCAGAAGTTTCATTGTTATTTACTAAAATTTCCTTTTTATCATTTAAATAAATATTAGCTTTTTTAATAAAATTAACTTCTGGAAAATGTCCTACAGTTAAAATTAAAGAATCACAATCAATTTTAGTTATAGTACCATCTTTATTATTCTCAATATCTATACTTCCAATTCTTTCATTTCCATTTATATCAACAACTCTACTATTCTTTATTATATTAATATCAAAACCGCTAATAAAATCTTTTCCTTTTTCATCTAGGAAACCTTTATTAGAGCCATCTATTATAGCCTTTACCTTAGCACCTTCAACTAATAGCCTTCTTGCTAGTATTAAGGACCAATTATTTTTACCTAGTATAACAACTTCCTTCCCAGGTAAATATCCTTGAAAGTTAACTAATTTATGTGCAGAAACCAAAGTATATATACCAGTATACTTATGAATTGGTATATTTATATTACCTGTGAATTTTTCTCTACAACCAGATGCTATTATTATAGCTTTCCCTTTAATATCTTGGATTCCATCAATAGGATTAACATAAGTAACTACTTTACTTGTAGTTAGCTCTAACACTTCTGTATCAAGCTTATATTCTCCACCTTGAGCTTTAAATTCTCTAATTAATTCACTTGCTAGTTCTGGTCCTGTAACTTCTTCTCCTAAGTAATATTCCCCAAATCCACCATGAATAAATAAATTTAAGTTTCCACCTAAATCACTATCTCTTTCTAATATTAAAACCTTTTTAATTCCATTTTGAAGGGCTGAAACCCCAGCTGATAATCCTGCTGCTCCCCCTCCAATTATTATTAAATCATATTGAAGCATATATAACCTCCGTTAATGTTAACTAAAACATATATATTGTATCATAAAAATTTAATAAATTCTTGTTTGCTTTATAAAATTCTCTATACTATAATTTAATTGTTTCAATATTTAAAGAAAGGAAATATAATGCCCTTTTAAAATTAAGTGCGTTATATACGGTGAAATGTATGTTGGACAAGTTTTTAAATAGACTAAAAGAAAAATTACATAATATAACTAGCTTTGATGGTGTAATGCGAGCTGTGTTATTCTTAATTCCATTTATCGCTATAGTACTGAAATGTATTATGTTCCAAGGTTATGTTGTTAATAAAGATCCATACAGCTTTAACTTTTCTCTTGGCCTTGATTCAGCAAAACCTTTTATAAATTATTATTATGCTTTTATATTAGTGATTCTTAGCTTTTCACTATTATTTAAAGGTAAAGGAAGAGTTATTTATTTATTTATAATTGACATAATAGCTACGGCATTAATACTTTTAGATTTAGGATACTTTAGAGGTTTCTTAACTATGCCATCAGCATTATTATTAACTCAAACAGCTAACCTTGATAATATGGGAGGAACAATATCATCAATGTTTAGCTCTACAGATTTTCTATTAATAATAGATTTTATAATTTTAGGTTTATTTGTATTCTTTACTAGAAAATCTTATTCAAAAGTGAAAAGAAGAGCTCCTATAAGCTTCTTATTAATATTTATATCGAGCATAGTATTTTTAGCTTATGTTCCTTTTAATTTACATATTTTAAAAAATGAAGATGTCAAAAATGGTTATATTTTTTCAAATTATGATCCAACAAATACAGCTAGATATTTTTCTCCAATAGGATATCATATATTCGATATCTACAATGTTTATAAAGATTCTATGCCTTATGAACTTACAGAGGAAGATACTACTAAAATAAATGAATTTTTTGAGCAAAAGGAAAACTTACCTGATAATGAATATGCAGGAATGCTAGAAGGAAAAAATCTTTTAGTTATTCAAGTTGAATCATTAGAAAGCTTTATTATTGATAAGGAAGTTAATGGACAAAAAATAACACCAGTTTTAAATGAATTAGTAAATACAGGCCTTTACTTCCCTAATATTTATGAACAAGTAAATGAAGGTACAAGTTCCGATTCAGATTTAATGATAAATACATCAATGTTTCCATTAAGAAGGGGTAGTACTTTCTTTAGATACCCATCAGCTAAATATAATTCTTTACCTAATCTTTTAGAGGAAATGAATTATGATACTATTGCTATTCATCCTGATAAAGGATCCTTCTGGAACTATGTTAATGGTCTTAAAGGAATAGGATTTAATAAATTTGTTGATTATTATTCCTTTGATGTTGATGAAGAAATAGGTCTTGGAATATCTGATGAAAGTTATTTTAGACAAGTAGTTCCTATGCTTAAAGAATTACAAGAACCTTTTTATGCATTTACTGTAACATTAACAAGTCATGGACCTTTCGATTTACCAGAAGAAAAAAGAGTTCTAAACTTAGAGGATGAATTGGATAAAAATGAACTAGGTGGTTACTTTGAAAGTATAAAATACACAGATACTCAAATTGGTAAATTCCTTGAGCAGTTAGATGCAGAAGGTTTATTAGATAATACTGTAGTTGTAATAGAAGGAGATCATACAGGTGTTCATAAATACTACAATAGCTCAATTGAAAAATTATCTAATAAAGAAGATTGGTACTTAGATAATGGTAATCATACAATACCATTTATTATTTGGTCAAAAGATATGGCTCAAAGCAAGACTTTTGAAACAATAGGTGGACAAGTAGATATTATGCCAACACTTTTATACCTTATGGGAGTAGATAATGACAAATATTTAAATACTGCTTTAGGAAGAAACTTATTAAATACAAATAAATCCTTTGCTGTTCTTACTAACCTTGATGTTGTAGGTGAAAATCTTACAGATGAAGAAAAAGAATTATATAAAAGTATTGTAGAACTTTCAGATAAAATGATAAGAGCAGATAATGCTATTTTAAAGAGATAAACATTATATTTCTTGTTCAGTCGCATATGCTCCAAGTCACTGTCATACAATGTTTATCTCTTTGCAAACTGAAGGAAATTATAAAAGAAAAAGAAGAAATTCAACATTACGTGAATTTCTTCTTTTTTATATTTAAGTTTAAACTATTTTCCTGCTATACTTAAGCCTTCAACTCTTATTGATGGGCTTCCTACACTACTCATTGGGAATTTTAAGTCAGATCCAACTTCTACAATATTTTTTAATAAATCAAAGAAGTTTCCAGCTACTGTTATTTGTTCCACAGGGAAATCTTTCTTACCATCTTTAATATAAAAACCTTTTGTTGCTAAAGAAAAATCTCCTGTTATAGAATTTGCCCCAGAGTGAAGTCCTGCAAATTCAGTAATTAATAATCCTTCCCCTACCTCTTCTAATAATTCATCAAAGGATTTACTTCCTTTTTGAATATAAAAGTTTGTTGGAGAAACTCCTACTGAAGAAGCATATGAAGCTTTAAATCCATTTCCTGTTGATTTTGTATTTCCTTTATATGCTGTTTTTAAATTATGAAGTAATGTGATTAACTTTCCTTCGTGGATTATATTCTTCTTTTTAGTAGCTACCCCTTCATCATCAAAAGATACTGATCCTAATCCATCTTCTAAATGTGGATCATCTAATAGTGTTACTTTATTACTTGCTATTATTTCGCCCTCTTTATCTTTTAGTAAGCTTAATCCCTTTTGAGCTGCATCCCCACTAAATACTCCAGCAAATGTTGATAATAATGATACCATAGCTTCGTTATTTATTATAGTTTTATACTTACCAGAAGGAATTGATTTACCACCTATTCTTGATATAGCTTCATTTATTCCATCTTCAGCTAATTTCTTAGGATTTACTTCATCTAAAGATTTTGCAATTGCATATCCCATACCATCATGCATATTTTCTCCCTCTTTTATAATCGGAACTACATATGCACTTAGTAAGTTAGATTTATTTTCTAAATTTAATCCCTTAGAATTAATAATTCCATATTTAGATTTATTGTATCCTATTCCACAACCTCCAAAGCTAGAAACTCTAGAATCTAATTCTTTAGATTCCTTTTCCATACTTAATGCTAACTCTATAAGTTTATCTGCTGGAATGTTTTCTAAATCCTTATAATAAGAATTTACTTCTACATAATCTTTATCACCTTCATAAATAAACTGAACATCATCATTTTCAATTGCTAATGCACTTTGCTTAGAATTTCTAACTAACATTTTTATAGCATCTTCATCTAATATTTCAGTATATGAATAACCTATTTTTCCATTTATTTTTCCTCTAAAGGATAATCCATAAGATGTAGTTAAATTATATTTTTCTACCTCTTCATTATAAACATTTATACTTAAACTTTCTCTATCTACATAATAAACTTCATATTCATCAAATCCATTTAACTTAGCTTCTTCAAATAACTTATTTATAAATTCTTTTAATTCCACTTTTCTTCCCCCCTTATCTTCCACCTACTGTAATTTCTTTTACTCTTATCATAGGCTGACCTACGTTAGTTGGAATACTTCCTGATATAGAACCACACATTCCTTGTCCTTGTTCTAAATTTTTTCCAACCATATCTATATTCATTAATACTTCGCTACCTTTACCTATAAGACTTGCTCCTCTTACAGGCTCTTGTATTTCACCATTTCTTACTATATATCCTTCAGATACTGCAAAGTTAAATTCTCCTGTTACTGGGTTTACTGAACCACCACCCATTTTCTTTGCATATAATCCATCTGAAATTGACTTTATTATTTCTGCCTCATCATCATTTCCTGCTGCAATATAAGTGTTCGTCATTCTTGATGTAGGAGCATATTTATAATTTTGTCTTCTTGAGCTTCCTGTTGCTTCCATGCCCATTCTTCTACCATTTAATTTATCTATTAAGTATCCTTTTAATATTCCATTTTCAATTAATACATTTTTTCTAGTTTTATTACCTTCATCATCTATATTTAATGAACCCCAAGCATTAGGAATAGTTCCATCATCTATAGCTGTAACCTTTGTTGATGCTATTTGCTTTCCTAGCATATTAGTAAATACTGAATTTCCCTTTGCAACAGCAGTAGCTTCTAATGAATGGCCACAAGCCTCATGGAAAATAACTCCTCCAAATCCATTATCAATAGCAACTGGCATTTTTCCTGCTGGGCAAGTCTTTGCATGTAACATTGTATGAGCTACTCTTGATGCTTCTCTTCCATAATATTCAGGATCTATATCATCAAATAATTCAAATCCCTTATGAGCTCCTGGTCCCTCAAAACCTGTTTGATTTTCACCATTAGCTGATGCAACAGAACTTATTGATAATCTTGTTCTAATTCTTCTATCTTCAGTTAGTAAACCTTCAGTATTAGCTATTAATATATTTTGTTCCTTATCTAAATATCCAACAGATACTTGAGAAATTTCATCATGATATTCCTTTGCTGCTTTATATCCTCTCTTCATTACTTCAATTTTCTTATCTATTGAAATTGAAGATGGAACATATATAATCTTATTATTATTAAATACTTCTCTTCTATTTAGAACTATACTTATATCCTCTTTTAATTCTCCAAGAGCTAACGCAGCTTTTTCTGCTGTATCTAATAAAGAAGCTAAGCTAGTATTATTAGTGTAAGCATATACACTTTTAAATCCTTTAAAAATTCTAATTCCTATACCATGAGTTCTTCCGGATATAGAATTTTCAACCTTTCCATTTAAAATACCTATAGAAGTATCTATAGTATCTTCTTCAAATATTTCTGCAAAATCTCCACCAGTTATTAGACATCTAGCTAAAACGCTAGATAATATATCTTTTTTCAACATAATCTAATCCTCCTCCATATTTATTTCTATACCATCTTTAAAAGCTTTTGACCATGTATCAACGTAAGAGCCACTTGACCACTCTGACATGATAACTTTCTCATCTTGATTTAAATTTATATAACATAATGGGCTACCTTTTATATTTCTATCTTCCATTTCATAAATTAAAAGTTTATTATCAAATATTATAAGTGCAATCCTTCCTGTAGGAGATGTATAAGCATCATCTATAAAAGGAAATCTCCCCTTTAAATTCTTCCATGGAATTAATAATCTATCATAATTTAATATTTTCTTACTTGGACTTATAGATATTTTATAGTCAATATTTTCTTCATTACCATCATTTTTAAGTATTGATCCTATTAATGTCCACTTTCCTTCAACTCTTCTTAGGGTAAAATTAGTAAAATCAACTATATTAATAGATTTTTCTGCATTTTCCTTTGTTAAATTTTCAAAGGCCTCATTAAAATCTCTTTCATACTTTTCATTTACTTCATTTGAGTATATTTCTTCTATACTTAACCCATGCTTAGAATTTATATTATCAATAGGAATTGTCTGATATATAGAGAATTCATTACTAAATTCATTTCCCTCATATTTTTCTATTGATATGTAGTCATTTGAAATAAAATTAATATTTTTATATATACTTACATTCGAATCTTCTACTATATATGAATCTAATTTACCATCAATAGGTCTAGATAGAAAATATTCAATATGCTTGTCATTCTTCTCTTCAACCAGTTTCTCAATTGTCCATATTCCATTTAATCTTGGAAAAATAATATTATCCTTTTGAATTACTGTTTGAATTTCATTATCTTTAAAGGATATCCAAAGTGTCCTATAAGTCTCATTTGTGTATGTCCCATCTTCATTTTTTGTTCTAGGTGTCTTTAAAGCAAGCATGACTCCAACATCGCTATTATAATCTTCAACTAAAACTTCTGCTTCAAATTTACTATTAGCCATATCAACTTCTGTTGGATTTATATCTTCTTTAGATAACTTTAATAATATTCCAGAATAAAATAAATATCCACTATTCTCATCTAATACTATAAATTCACCAATTAACTTATTGGAATCAATTAAGGATATTACATCTACTGTTTCTTTAGATTCAACTATATCACTTATTTTTAAATTTAATTCGTATGATAAAACATATTCATCTTTTACTACCTTAAGCTTAAAACTAGGATTGCTATATATATTATTAAAAATTGAAATCTTAGTATTAGATATGCTAATTATAGTGTTCTTAAGAGACAATGTTTCTTCTTTATTTTCTATTTTATCATCTAAGATATTTATATCATCTATTTTCCAAGTACCTCTTATACTTAAATTTTCATTATCTGGAGCTTTTATTGATTGAGTATCTTTTCCATTTACTTTACTACAACCTATAGATAATGTAAATATAAAAATAACCATTACGAATACTATTCTTTTTATAATATTCATATTATTCCTCCTCTATTAACGGAATAATAATCTCTACTTTTGTACCTATTCCGAGCTTACTATAAATATTAAATTCTCCATTATGAAGCTTTATTATTTCATCACATATTGATAAGCCTATTCCATTTTTAGAATTAGAATTTTTACCTTTAAAAAACTTTTCTTTTACTCTTGGTAAATCTTCCTCAGATATTCCACAACCATTATCTTCTATTATAAACTTGATATTTTTATCTAAGATAAATGTTTCAAACTTGATATTTCCTCCAGCTTCAGTAAACTTTAAAGAATTATCTATTAAATTTATAAAAACTTGTTTTAATCTATTACTATCTATACTTATATTTACATCATCCTTTGTAATAAATTCTAAATTAATACCCTCCTTTTTAGCTCTTGGTGCCATAAATGATTCTATATGCTTTAGAAAATCTCCAATATTAATTTTTTTCAACTCTAATCGTACATTCTCGTTTATTAATCTTGAAAAATCTAAAAGTTCTTCTACCATTAATGAAAGCCTATCTGTCTCTTTTTCTATAATATCAAAACCTAGTTTTAAGGTTTCTTTATCTGTTTCATCATTATTTAGAGTTATAGTCCATCCTTTAATAGCTGTTAGTGGAGTTCTTAATTCATGAGAAACTTGAGAAATAAATTCATTTTTTAATTGTTCTCTTCTTGATATTTCATTAGCCATAAAATTTAATGTATTTGATAATTGACCTATTTCATTTTTACTATCTATTTTACTTCTAACACTTAAATTTCCACTTCCCATTTTTTCAGCTACTTTGTTTAAATATTTAATTGGATTTATTATACTGTTTGCTAATATTATGCTTAATGTAACTCCTATTAATAGTACGCCAATTGATATGCTAACAAATATAATCATTATATTCGTTATAATTCCATCTATTTCCTCTAATGATGTTATAAATCTCATTATTCCTATTATTTCACCATCAATTTCTAGTGGATATGATACAGCCATAACCTTTTTATCGTAATAATTTACTTTTCCTACCCACCTTGAAACTTCTCCTTTTAATGCTTTACTTACATCTGGCGCATTTATAAGTTTCTCATCCTTTATACCTATTGAATCCATAAGCAAGCTACCATCTACATCAAATATTTCTACTTGTGCATTATTTTCATTCCAAAATGCATCTACATTATCATAAACATTTTCAATTAATTCTTGCGAAGAAAAATATTTATTATAAAAATTCATAGATACTTCTATTCTACTTTTCAATATATTTTCCATATTATCATAATAATACTTTCTAATAAAAACCATTAATAATATATTTAATACCACTACTGTTGAGAAAATTATTATTACAATTCCTCTTAACAATTGATTTCTTATACTTTTTAATCCCTTGCTTTCCACCTATAACCTATCCCCCATACAGTTTCAATATAATCAGGCCTTGAAGGTTTATCTTCAATTTTAGCTCTCAATCTTCTTATATTTACATCAATAATTTTTGCATCTCCAAAATAATTTTCTCCCCATACTAAATCTAGAAGTTCATCTCTAGTAAAAGCTTTATTGGGATTTTCTAAGAATATTTTCATAAGTAAATATTCTTTTGGAGTAACATCTATTTCTATATTATTTTTCAAAACTTTTTGTGAATATAAATCTATTATAAAAGGTCCTAGCTCTAGCTTTTCCTTTTCATCTTCTCCTAATCTTCTAAGTAATGCTTTAACTCTTAAAACTACTTCTATAGGATTAAAAGGCTTAATTATGTAATCATCTGCTCCATACTCTAATCCCATAATCTTATCCATATCCTGCCCTTTTGCTGTAAGCATTACAATTCCCATTTCAGGATAATCATTTCTTAATTTACTACATACCATAAATCCATCTATCCCTGGTAACATAACATCTAAGATTGCTATTTTAGGTCTCTCTTTTTTAGCTAATTCTATACCTTCTTCTCCACTGGATGCTTCTATAACATTAAAATTATTTCTTTGTAAATTTATTTTTAAGAATCCCCTTATGCTTTCTTCATCTTCTACTAATAAAATTTTATTCATTAACTCACCTCTTAACTAAGTTTTATATTATGTCTAATTAAATTATACCCTAAATATAGAAATAAGAAGCTAAATTTACCATAAAAAGTAACTATTTAGTTTATATTTTTTCTAATATATTAAATTTAACATCTTACTATTTTAATGTTCTAAATTCAAATCCTTGAGATTTTAAATAATCTATTGCACTTTGTAAATATTCCACAGTTCCCTTTTTATTATCTGTATCATGCATAAGTATTATTGCAATATCTTTATCTCCAACAGTTTCTTTTAAATTCTCTAATAGTACATCCTTAGGAAAATCTATTCCCTCAGCATCTCCATTTAATGCATTCCAATCTACTTGCCATATTCCCATCTCATTTAGTACATTATCTAACGCTTCTGTCCCCTTCCAACTAGAATGTCCTCCTGGTAACCTAATTAATCTTGTTGAAAAATCTTTTCCTAAAACCTCTTTTAAAAGCATATCATTCTTTTGAAAATCTTCTATAACTGCTTTTACATCAACAATTCTATTTGGATAAAGCTTAGAATAATTATGCGAGTATCCATGACTTCCAATAGCATGTCCTTCTTTTGCTATTCTCTTTAATATTTCAGATGAATTATTATTATTTTCTATAGATGAACCTAACACAAAAAATGTTGCCTTAATATTATTCTTTTTTAATATATCTAATATCTTATCAGTACTATGTTTTGATGGTCCATCATCAAAAGTTAAATAAGCTATTTTTCTATTATCTTCTCGATAAAAGTTCCATTTATACATAGTCTTAGGTAAAATATCAGAGACATCATCTGCATTTATATCATCTTCTAATCTAATGTATCCTGAATTTTCTACGGTAGATATATCTTCTTCTATTTTTTCATTTATTTCTTTATTATTACTAGTTAAAACTTCTACTTTTTTATAGGCTTCTCCATTACATTTATTTAATCTATCAAAAAATTGAAATATAATGGTCATACTTACTATAATTGATATAATAAATATTATAGATTTTCTTATCATTCTTATTTTTTTAATTCTTCTTTTTACTTCTTTTGCTATCATCTTAATGCCTCATTTCCTAACTACTTATCTTTAATAAAATTATATAAAATCTATATTTATTAATCTTTACAATAAGTTAAAAAATGGTTACGAAATAATTACATCATTCAAAGCAAAAAAAGAACTTTATAACAATAGATAATTTATCTACTCTTATAAAGTTCCCTAAAATATAAATGGCTCCGTGGAGAGGATTCGAACCTCCAACCTATCGGTTAACAGCCGAGTGCTCCACCATTGAGCTACCACGG
>NZ_JACSQZ010000024.1 GCF_014836325.1 Clostridium gallinarum | reverse complement strand
AGTTATAAAAAATATATTTATTATATCATTACTAATTGTATTTATCCCAATAATAATTGGAATACTAATATTTTTTCATTAGTATCAAAATGATTAGAGCAAATAAATATTTAAAATAACATAGTAAATCTTTATCACTTCTTATGCTTCTTTTTGTAAAGTATAAATCCCATTAAAAATAAAATAATAACTGTTAGTATTATTATATCTGTAATATCATAAGCCATAAAAAAAGCAAAACTCTTTTTGATATGAGGTAAATACATCATCTATCATTCCTTTTTTATTTCGTCTATTTTATTTTCAATTCTATTTAATCTAATATTTAATTCCTTTAAATACAGTGCTTGCTTTTCTTCATATTCTTTTAACTTATTTGGCATATAATACACAACATTAAATATAATTAATAAAATTAAGGCTATAATAAAAAATTCTATTCCCATTTTAAACCTCTCCTATAATCCCTTAAATAGGCTTGTATTAAAAATAAATACTATTCATATATTTAACTGATATCTCAATGCATCCTCAATAGGATTATCATAATAGTCTTTAAAGGTTTCTACATTTATAAAATTAAAATCACTAAATACTTTTTGCATAGGATAGTTTGTAACCCTTGTTTCTCCTCTAAAATCTGTCATTCCCTCTTTTTTAATTTCACTTATCATTACTTGAAACAATTTATGAGCTAATTTTTTTCCTACAGATGATGATGGCTAATACTATAATAATTACAAGCCCTATTCCAATAAGTAGAGATGATATTTTAATAGAAAATAAATTTGCTACTTTCTCCATAGAAATGTCTCCTTTCAAGAAAATACATTAATGGAATATATATTTCAAAAAATATAAAATTACCCTTCTATTCTCAAACTTCTATATATTAATTAAAGTATCTAAACAAAGTTTTAGTGCATATTCAAATGAATCTCCGCCCCAATTTCTTTCATCATATCTCTCAATATCTGCTAAACTATCCGCTGTAAACAAAATTTGTCCCCATATCACGCCTCTCATCTGTGCACAAGCAGCTAATGCAGAACATTCCATTTCAACAACTGAGCATCCTTCTTCTTTTCTATATAATACCTTTTCCTTTGTTTCTCTAAAAAATCCATCAGTAGACCAGGATATAACTTCAACATATTTTAAACCATGATCTTTTAAAGTTTTTTCAATTGCCATTAAAGCATCCTTATTAACATCAACATAGCGCGATGGTTTCATATAATGATAAGATGTGCCCTCATCTCTTAAAGCTTTTTTAGGAATAATAAAAGTATTTTCAGGAAAATCCTCTAATGCTCCACAAGAACCTGCTGAAATAATTTCCTTAGCACCATATGCTATAAGCCAATCTAATAACTGTGCTGCTGGTGCTGAACCAACAGGTGCTTGGCATAAGCAAATATTTTCTCCCTTATAGTTAGTTACATATATGGGATATGCTTTGGTCGCTGATATAAATTCAGCTACTTTCTCACATTCATTATTTTTTGCATATATATCTATATGTTCACCTAGAAATGCAAAAACAGCTTTTCTTGGTAAATTCAAGTCAAGTTTTTCATGTTCTGGCATAATAACTGACTTTTCATCTGTATCAAACTCTAAAATTGGAATTTCATTTTTTATAATAATCATATTTATTTACTCCTCTCCCCTGTGTTCCTATCCAACCTTCATAAGAAGTATTTCCTGCTCCAATAATAATTCTCTTCATTATCCTACTTGTCCCCTTTTAATTTATAACCATACCTCATAGCAACGATAACTACTAAAGTAATTAAATCCAATTTTCTGCACCATATTTAAATCTTCTATTTCACATTCATCAATAAAGAAGATTGTTTTATTTATTAATGGATTATATTTAAATAATTCTTCTAATGATTTAGATAATAAAATTTCTTCAATACCTTTTCCTTTATATTTATCTGAAACTGAAAGTCCAAAAATTTCTGATGTATTTTCCTCACTTTTCTTAATAAAAATACTTCCTTCTATATTATCTTCATGTTTACTTTTTTCCTTATACAATGGATAACTTGATGTTTCTAGTTTTTGACTTAATTTCCAAGCAAAATCAATTGCTATAGATATATCTTCCTCATTAATTGTTCTTAACACGTATCCCACTCCCTAAAGTATTCCTTATAAAATTGTTGTTATAAATCTCACAAAATATAAAAATACTTATTATCTATTAAATTATTTTCTTGATAAATTATAAGCATTATCATAATCATCCTTATGACATAGATATAATACGATTTTAATTGCTACATATTTTCTCACCCTTTTATTTGTATTTATAATCTTAATTTTTATTTAGCTATTTGATTTCTAAAAAAGTTATTACAAAACTCATTCCACTTTATCTTATATTCATCATGCTCTAATATTTGCAAATCATATGGAGTTAAAACATTTCTCCTTTTTGCCTCTAAAACAAAATCTGATATATAATCTTCTGTTAAAGTATAAAAACCATATACTTGTTTATAGTCTCTTTTAGTAGCTACGTATAATCTTGTATGTCCATCTACTGAAACTAATTCATCATTAATTTTAACTAAAGGAATAATAATATCATCACTACTTTTAATAAAATATGATACTGATTCAACTTTCTTTTTATCAACATAAAATTGTGATGGTTGAATATCTTCAATATTCAACTTAAATATATTAATATCTTTAAATGATTTTATAAGTTTATTATTTATACCATAAAATTTAGTTATATGCTCAGCATAAAATCTAAATTCATCAATTACTTCATCAACATTTACTTCGTTATCAAACTCTACTATTGCTGTGTTTTGATTCATAATTTTAAATGAACATTTATATTTATCATCAATAAGAAATGCTCCATGCTCTAGTAATACTTCTCTAGAAAATCTTGTATCATCATATTGATTTACTCTCTCTATTTTATGAGGCATATAACCATCTCTCCTTAATTTTTCATTTATAAATTCTATCTTTAATAATCTTTTATATTAACTATTTTTTCTATTAACTAGAGTATTTTATTAAGTTCATTTTTTAAATATCTAATACATTTCTCATATAGATCATTATATTCATTAGTTCTAAATTTATAAAACTCATCATCTATAATACCTAATTCTTTAAATTTTTCATCATATCCTTTTTCTGATTCAAAAATTTCCGTAGCCTTATTAAGTAAAGTCGAGAAGTTCTTTTCGTCTATGGAATTCAAAAAATCTAGAGTCTGCCTCGCATATTTTTCTCCTTCTGCATCTATGAAATAAAAATCAAAACCTCCACTATTTACTTCTGTTAATAATAAACCTACCATCAAAAAATTCTTTTCTATTTCATCTAATTTATTAAAATCTCCTTCTACATGTTTTATTAGATAATAATCAAATATTTTATAAAATAATTCTTCACTTCTATAATTCTCATTTACTATAGTTTCATAATATTTGCTCATAAAACTCTCTCCTCTTGCCGCATGCAACATAAACTTTATTTTAAAATATCTATTATTATTTGCGAAAACTTATCTGGTTCCTCAATGTAAGGATAGTGAGCAGAGTTTTCTAATATAATTAATTTTTTAAATTTAGCAACGATTTTCTTGTAGTATTCCTCTATTAATATCGTTGGAGTTATATAATCATATTTTCCACACAGAAAATATATTGGAACTTTAAGTTCTAAAATCTTATCCATCATTCTTGTTTTAATTATTTCATCCCAAAGATATTTGTCAAAAAAATCCAATCCTTTTGCTATATTTTCTATATCATTTTTTGTGTATTCTTCACACTTATTTGCTATATTTCGAAAATTAATTTCGTTATACATCCTACCACCAAATCTTCCAACATTTTTAAGAATTATAGATAACTTCGTATCATCTTCAATAAATGGTGAATTACCAATTCCTATTAGTTCATTTACTGCTTCCTCGCACCCCGTTTCTTTTGCTTTCATTAATGCAAAATCATAGGATATATTTAATGATTGTGAAAAATCAACAACTTGCCCTATACTAATAAATCCATAAAAATCTTCTGGATACAAATTAATCAAGTTCATGCCAATAATAGTTCCCCATGAATGACCTGCTAAATATATTTTTTCTTTACCATACTTCTTTTTTAGTAAGAGAACTAAATCATGAGCATCGGATAATATCTGTAATAAATTCATACTTTCATTTGGTATATTTTCTGAATATGATTTCCCTGTTCCCCTTTGATCCCAATGTACAACTAAATACATACTTTCAATATCCTTTTGAAAATGCTGATGAAAAGGCATCATTGGAAGCCCTGGTCCACCATGTAAAAATAAAATAATAGGCTTTTGTTCATCTACACCTCTCACTAGTATCCATTGTTCAACGCTCCCTAAAATAATCTTATCCAATAGTCTAATCATCCTCTATTCCCCCATAGTCATTTAAACAATTTATGTTAATTTTTTACCTCACATATTAATAAAATACTAATATTGTATTATCGTTTTTAATTCATCTAAATAAATATTGATCATATGGTTTTTCACTATATCCCCATACAACTTATCACTTTTAAACCATTTTTTTGTATAAATATAATCTTAAGTATAACAAAGGCAGTTTTTATTTACAATATATGGTGATAACTATTTCTATTTTATAAATTTCCCATTAGAATAATATTTTTATTTACGCCATAAAATAAGAGATAAACATTATATTCATTGCTCCGTCGCATGCGCTCCAGGTCAACATCATACAATGTTCATCTCTTTTCAAACTGAAGGAAAGAAATTATTTTATTAATTTTTACTATTTCTGAATTCATTAAAAATACTACTCTTTTCTTTAACTATAGATGCTTCCTCTATAACAGAGGAATTATTTTTTATCACAAACCATTAGAACTTTATCATTTCCAAGCTTTTTTCATTCATCTAATACAAGAAATATCATTTTATATTACTTTTTCACTCTTATAAATTGAAAAAATTTTTTCATAAATATTAATTATAAAATTCCCAAACTGAAAAAATAATTCTTTAATATCATATTATATTTAATTAAATAACTTTCCAGTCTATAATTTATTTATTAAAAATACGAAAGGATGAAATAATATTATGAGTATTAAAGTAATAATAATGGATGTTGATGGCACTTTAACTAATAGTAAAAAATTAATTCCAGAGGAAACTAAATCAGCATTAATTAAAGCACAAGAAAATGGAGCTATATTAGTTTTAGCATCTGGAAGACCTACTTCTGGATTAATGGATTTTGCTAAAGAGCTAAATATGGAACATTATCATGGACTTTTAGTTTCATTTAATGGTTCTATGGTTATCGATTGTGAGACTAACAATATTTTATTTAACGAGACTATGAAAGTTGAAGATGGACAAGCAGTATTGGAACATATGAAGAAATTCAATGTTAAGCCTATGATTAATAAGGATAACTATATGTATGTAAATGATGTTTTTGATAATGAAATAAAAATTAATGGTGAACCTTTTAATATTATTCAATATGAATCTAGAGGTGGAAAGTTTAAGCTATGCGAAAAAGATGACTTAGCTTCTTTTGCTGATTATCCACTAAACAAAATTTTAATTGCTGGAGATCCAGAATATTTAAAAGAAAACTATCAATATATTATGGAGCCATTTAAAGATAAATTAAGCTGCATGTTTACAGCACCTTTCTATTTTGAGTTTACTGCTAATGGTATAGATAAAGCTAAGGCATTAGATACAGTATTAACTCCTATGGGGTACACTAAAGAAGAAATGATTGCTTTTGGAGATGGACATAATGATGCTTCAATTATTAAATATGCTGGTATAGGAGTAGCTATGGGGAATGCTGTGGAAGAATTAAAATCTATAGCTGATGAAATTACTTTATCTAATGAAGAAAACGGTATTGCAGTATCATTACGTAAACATATGCCTGAATTATTTTATAACTAAGAAATAGAAGCTATCATAATGATAGCTTCTTATATGTAAATTAAAATTCAGTTAATTTTCTATAATATGATAATTTATTTTTTAAATTATTATCATAATCTGTTTCAAAGTAGCAAGCAAATAGAATATCTAAAATATATAGTAATGATAATCTAGTAGAGAAAGAGGATATTTTATTATAATGATTTTCATTAGAGCATAGATATAATTGATAATCAGCAAGAGCCATCATCGCATTCTCTTCAGTTGATGATATTAATAGTATTGGCGTACCATTATTTTTTAAAATTTTTGCTAGTTTATTAACTAAAATTCCTCTACCACCAAAAGATATTAATATAGCTATATGTGTTTTATCGCTACATGAAGCTACTAATCTTTGATTATACTCTTCTATAGGAACATTAACATTAACACCAATTTCTTGCATTTGAAACTTAAAATTTTCAGCAAAAAATATATTTCCTGCTGAAGTATAAACATCAATCTGTTTTGCTTTTTTCATAGCTTTAACAGATAATTTTAACTGATCAAGATTGAAAAGATTAAAAGTTGAAAGTATTGTTTGATCATAATCTTCTCTGATTTTTGTAAGTATTTCATAATGGGTTTGATTTTGCTTAACAGGGAAATCAAAATCAAACTCTTTATTTTCCTTTAGATAACTATTTATTGAACCTGATATTTTAACTTTGAGTTCAGATAATCCTGATATATCTAACTTTTGACAAAGTCTATATAACGTAGTTGTTGAAACAAAGCACTCTTTACAAATTGTATCAGAACTCATATTTAAAAATTCATTTGGATTTTCTAAAATAAAATCTACTATCTGTTTTTCATTATTAGTTAAATTTTTTGTATTAATTAATTTATTAAAAATGTTCATTATAATCTCCTTATATTTATCCATCATCCCTAATAAATATGGAATATAATTATAATATATAATATTATTCAATTTTAATAAATACACACTTTGCTTAATATAATTAATCTTATTAACAAAAAAAATTATATATTTCTACTTATGAAGGAGGACAAGAAATGTTAACATTACTATTAATAATAATTTATATATCTTTTATTAGTTTAGGATTACCTGATGCAATATTAGGATCCGCTTGGCCAATGATTCATCAAGATTTAAATGTTTCTATATCCTATGCTGGATTAGTTACTATGATAATTTCATGTGGTACAATTATTTCAAGTTTCTTTAGCGAAAAATTTATAAGGAAATTTGGAACTGGTAAAGTTACAACCTTTAGTGTATTTTTAACAGCTATTGGCTTGTTAGGAATTTATTTTTCACCTAGTTTTATATGGATATGTTTGCTTGGAATTCCATTAGGATTAGGTGCCGGAGCTGTAGACTCTGCTTTAAATAATTTTGTAGCATTACATTATAAAGCTAAACATATGAATTGGCTTCATTGTTTTTGGGGAATAGGCGCTACAACAGGACCTTTTTTAATGTCTATTTATTTATTAAAAGAAAATGGTTGGCGACTTGGATACGCTACTATAGGCATAATTCAGGCTATATTAGTTATATGTCTATTTATCTCTTTACCATTATGGAAAAGATTTGATATTAATACTAATGACGAAGTTAGTAATAATGATATCATTAAAATATCTACTCTTCTTAAATTACCAGGAGCTAAGCCTGCACTTATATCCTTCTTTTGTTATTGTGCAGTAGAACTTACTACTGGTTTATGGGTTAGTTCTTATTTAGTTATAAGCAATGGTCTATCTGCAAAAACAGCTGCTAAATGGGTATCATTATATTATTTAGGTATTACTATAGGTAGATTCTTAGCTGGTTTTATATCTATTAAATTAAATAATAAGCAAATGATAAAAATAGGACAAGTTACTTGTATTATTGGTGGAATTTTATTAATTATAACTTACTCAAGTAATATTCAGTTAATAGGATTAATAACAATAGGTCTTGGCTGCGCTCCTATTTATCCAGCTATGCTACATGAAACTCCAAATAGATTTGGAAAAGAATTATCTCAAGGAATAATGGGAATACAGATGGCTACTGCATATATTGGCAGTACATTTATGCCACCTTTATTTGGAGTACTATCACAAGTTGTTGGATTTAAAATTTTACCATATTTCCTATTAATATTGATGATACTTATGCTTATATCGACAGAAAAAGTTAATAAAATATGTAAAAATTCTAATAATAAATAATAATTTATTATACTTTGTTTCTAGATTAATAAATAAAAAAGAGATAAACATTATATTCCTTGCTCCGTCGCATGCGCTCCAAGTCACCGTCATACAATGTTTATCTCTTTTCAAACTGAAGGAAGGAAATTATAAAACTATTATTCACATGGTAATACTTTTACAATTTCCTAAAGAATTAAAAGCCTTAGCTATATAACTTTGCTAGCTAAGGATAATTCAATTCTCTGACTTAAAATTTATTTAATAATTTCTTGAATTTTTTCTTTATTAACTTTACTAATTGATATAAATGGTTCCGGGTTCATAGTGTATTCCATAATTTGTTTTTCAAACCATTCTACATCATGCCATTTATTATTTTTATATCCCGTTTTATGAAAGACACCAAGACTTTTAAATCCTAAACCTAAGTGAAGTCCTTCACTTTTTTTATTAGGAATAGTAACTGCACCATATACTGTTTTAATCCCTTGTAATTTTAATATTTCTATTAATAAGCAATAAAGTTTTTTTCCTAATCCTTTTGATGTACAAGATTTATCTAAATATATGGATAGTTCTGCATTCCACTTATAAGCTTCTCTATCTCTTTGCCTATTTGCATAAGCATATCCTAAAATTTCTCCACTTTCTTCATATACCAAATAAGGATAATCTTTAGTAATATCAAAAATACGTTTTTCAAATTCTTCTTCTGTTGGAAGGTTAAACTCAAATGTAATTGCTGTATCTATATATTGTGAATATATCTTTAATAAGGATTTACTATCATTTATAGTTGCTAATCTAATCATATTTAATTTCTCCTCTACCCTAAAATTATATAATCACTAATTTTTATTAAAAAAATTAAAATAGTAATACATTCTATCCCATCCTTTACTTGTTAATATTTTATTTAAGAATATAAATTTCGAAATTACCCATACTATATTTGTGATAATTAATCACTATTAAAATTATTTTGGAGGTAATACCATGCAACAAAATGCTAAGGATCAATTACAAAACGCTTGCTCTCAATTACAAAATGCTCAAACAGCTTTAAATCAAGCTGTAAGCTCTGTAGAAAAAGCTAGTAACAAACAAGAAATTCAAAATACTTTAAATGCTGTACAAAATGCAGTATCAGTTGCTAATAATGCAATGAGTAACTATCAAGATTAATATTTTTATTATAAGAGGTCACCTTTAAGGCAGCCTCTTATTTTTTTTGTTTGGGAAATTATAATAAAGTCAAATATGTGGACAACTTTATAAGAGTAGTAAAATTCGTATTGTAAGAGGTAGAATTTATATAATTTCCTTCCTTCAGTTTGCAAAGATATAAACATTGTATGACGGCGACTTGGAGCGCATGCGACGGAGCAAGGAATATAATGTTTATATCTTTTTAAGTACATCTTCTTTAAATTTTTCTATTCCTATCCTATCTATAAAGAAGCCTAGCTTTTCCCCTGCTTCTGCATTTTCTTTATAATATTCAAAAATAATATCTACTAACTTTTCTGCATCTTTTTCTTCTAAGTCAATTGCTATAATATCTGACAGTCTTGGATTATAACCTGCAGAGCCTCCTACAGTTACAATAAATCCTGTTTTATCTGCTATTACTCCAACATCTTTACTATAAACACTACCACAAGCATTTCTGCAACCAGCAACACCTATTTTAGTTCTACAAGGCATTTCTTCCCACTGATATTTTTTTGAAAGCCTCATTCCTATTCCAATAGTATTATGTTTTGATCTTTTACAAAAACCAGCAGGGCAAATCTCTACATTTTTAACTGAATTTTGTGTTTTAACAGCTGGTACCATTCCAAGTTCTTCCCAGATAGATTTTAAATCACTTTCTTCTAAATTTGTAATTAGTATTCTTTGCCCAGAAGTAATTTTTATAACTCCATTATATTTTTTAGCTACTTTAGCTATCTTTTCAAGATTTTCAGGAGTTATAAAGCCACCTGGTATATGAGGAGTTATTCCAAATTTTCTTTTTCCATCTATAACCTTTTGTAAATTACCATAATTACTCATGCTTTTCCCCTTTAAATTTTCTTAAATATTGATTCTAAATCCTTTAACCCTTGTAAGACTTCTTCTCTTGAAAAATTATTTTCAATTAAATCTTCATCACTTTTTTCTAATAGCTCTTCATAAAAATCCACTGCAACTTTATAATTTACTTCTGATTTATTTTTTTCAATTTCCTCAAAAAGAAAATTTTCTGCCTTATTATATTCTTTTTTATCTATAAGACTCTTTAAAATTATACGAAGAATCTCAGATGAGCCTGAATCTTCTAAATTCATTACTAACATATTATCATCCTCTTTCTTAACTAAAGCTTTTATAAAATTTCTACTTAGTTCATTAATTAATTTCTCTATATTTATATTTAACACCTACAATCTATACTTAATTATTCATTATCTTAAGTATATCTTCCCCATACCTTTCATACTTCTTCTCTCCCATTCCTCTTATACTAAGAAGTTCTTCCTTAGTTTTTGGAACTTTATTAGCTAGTTCCATAAGAGTTGAGTCTGAAAAAATAATATATGGTTTAATGCCTTGTGAATTTGCTTTATCTTTTCTCCATAATCTTAATTTATTAAATAAATCTTTATTAATTATCTTTTCTTCTATATCTTCACTAAGCTTGCATATAACTTTTTCTTGGGATTTTAAAACCTTAATTGATCTAGAATTTAGCTTTAGCATAGAATATGTTCCTTCTTTTAAGCTTACATATCCTAAATCTATTAATGTTTTTATTAAATCCCTTATAAACTTGCTACTATAATCCTTCATTATTCCAAAGGTTGTTAGCTCATTTAATCTATTTTGAATTATTTTAGGACCTGTAAATCCTCTTAAAACATCTACTAACACTGATGTTCCAAATCTTTCTCTACTTCTATATACACAAGATAAAATCATTTGAGCTTCTGTTGTATAATCTCTAAGCTCATCATTATTTAAGCAATTACTACAATTATTACAATAGTCTTTTAAATTTTTATCTCCAAAATATTGTAATATAAAACTTCTATAGCATTTATCATATTCACAAAAATCAATCATACTTTGAAGTTTCTTTATTTCAATTTCTTTTCTTGCATTTCCAGCTGTTGTATAAATCAAATATTCTAAAGTCCTTATATCATCTCTATTAAATAAAAGATGACATTCTGTTTTTTCTCCATCTCTTCCGCCTCTACCTATTTCTTGATAATAACTTTCAATGTTTTTACAAAGACTAAAATGTATTATGTATCTTACATTTGATTTATCTATTCCCATTCCAAAGGCATTAGTTGCAACCATTACATTAAAATTATCTTTTAAAAATTCATCTTGATAATAATTTTTCTCTTCATCTTTAAGACCACCATGATATTTAGCTGCATATATACCTCTTTCTCTTAAATAATAATATAAAGCATCTACTTCTTTTCTAGTAGAACAGTAAATAATCCCACTTTCTTCCTCATGATCTCTTATATAATCTTTAACAAACTCTGGTTTATCTTCTTCTTTATGAATAGATATAGCTAAGTTTTCTCTATCAAAACTACCTAAATATGTATATGGATTAATTAACCCTAGTAAATTTAAAATATCTTTTCTTACTTCCCTAGTTGCTGTAGCCGTAAAAGCTGTAACAACAGGCCTTACTCTTAAGCTATTAACAAAGGGTAATATATATCTATAACTTTTTCTAAAATCATGTCCCCACATAGATACGCAATGAGCTTCATCTACTGCAACTTGACTTATATTAAGCCTTCTTAGCATTTTATTAAAGTATTCACTTTCTAATCTTTCCGGAGCTATATATAAAAGTTTTATTTTACCTTCATAACAAGAATTAATTATATCCTTAATTTCTTCTAAACTTTGAGTGCTATTTATATAAGCTGCGTTTATTCCTATATCATTTATTGAATCTACCTGATCTTTCATTAAGGATATTAAAGGAGAGACTACAAGTGTTATACCATTAAAAATTAAAGCAGGAATTTGGTAGCATACAGACTTTCCCCCTCCTGTTGGCATTATACAAAGTGTATCTAAACCTCTTAAAATATTACTTATAATTTCATATTGTCCTTCCTTAAAGGAGTTATATCCATAATACTTTTGTAAAATTTCTATTGCTTTATTTAAAATGTTAATCACTCCTTTCCACTTTAGATTTTACCATATTTTTTTAAATCCTAAACCATTTAACATATAATTATAATAAATATTTTATTATATAAATATATAATAAAAAATAACAAGGACAGTAAATAATTTTAAATACTTACTGCCCTCAATATTATTTAAAAAGTTAACCTTTACAAATCTATTTTAAATTAGCAATTAAGATTTCAACTTCTTTTTTACTTAAATTAAATTTCTCAGTTACTCTTAACAAAGTCTTATATAATTCTTCTTCATTTAAATAGCCTCTTAAATAACTACTTATACTATTACTAATTTCTAAAATTCTTTGAAGAGCTTCTATTCTATTCTCTTCTTCTAATTCATTATTTTCTATAGATCTATACAATATATATCCACAAACCGAACATAATTCAATATAATCAATAATATTATTATCTCCTATAGTGCTTAACATATATTCTATTTCTACAGATGAATATTTTTTATAAATATCATTATTTATATTAAAGTGAACTGAAGCATTAATAAATTCATCTTTTAGATCCACTGTTACTTTTTTATTTAAGTAGTTCAAAACTAGTTTGTATATAATTGCATCCATTTATATGTCCCCCTATATATTCCTATAATTATAATCTATCATAATATTTATCTTTTTCAATGATATTTTCTAACTTTTTAGAAAATTAAAATAAATTTGCATATTCTCTTTACTTTTACATACACTAGCTGTATAATGAATATTACAGAGAAGTAATTAATATCGCGGGATGGAGCAGTTGGTAGCTCGTCGGGCTCATAACCCGAAGGTCGTAGGTTCAAGTCCTGCTCCCGCAACCAAAAAAAAGATAATGTATAACTATAATAGTTGTTACATTATCTTTTTTTATTTAAAATTACTTTACTATTTTATAATCATTTCTACCATTTGCCTTAACTTCATACAATGCAGAGTCTGCTCTTTGAATCCATGAATTATAATCAATTTCATTATTATAATATGCTACTCCTATACTTACAGATATATTAATAAAATCATCTTGGTACTTAATTTTTAATTTATTAATATCTTTAATAATATTTTTAAGTATTTTATCTAAATCTTTTTCTAATATAAGTCCTGGTTGGATTAAAAACTCATCACCACCATATCTACCAAATAAAGAATTTCTAGGAAGAGCTTTTTTTATTACACCTATCGTTTCTTGTAAAACTTTATCTCCAGCAATATGACCATAAGTATCATTTATTAATTTGAAATGATCAAAATCTAATAATATCAAAGGATACCCTATTTTTTTATCTATTTTTTCAAATCTTATATCTAACTTTTCAAAAAAAGCATTTCTATTATAGACTCCAGTTAATGCATCAAAATATGCAAGTTCCTTTAATTTATTATTCATGGATGCTATATTTTTAACTTCACTAAGATCCTGAATAAAACAAATTATAACTTCTTGATGATTTAAATAAACCATCGTCATATTAGTATGTATTAAGTTTCCATTATTATGTTTTAGGATAAATTCAAATTTGCAAAATTTTTCATTAATAGCATATTTGAATTTTTTATTTAATTTTTCGATACTTCTTTCTCCTGAAGGTTGAAATTCCGGAAAATATTTTTCTGTATTATTTAGGTCTTCTCCACCTACCATATTTACTATTTCAGGATTAAAATCAATAATATTCCCATTAATATCATATTGTATATATCCCAAAGGCATATTATTTAAAATTGCTGTACTTATACTATTAATAAGCCTTATTTTTTGTTCTTTATCTATTTGGCTTCTCATATCTCTTGTATATCCAGCAACCATATATTCATTTTTAATTTTTATTTTTTTTAATGTTACTTCTGAAGGTATAAGCTCTCCTTTTAAATTACAATGCATCCATTCAAATTTATTTTCTCCTCTTTCAAAAGCAATATCAATCATTTTTTTAGCCTTTTCTTCAGATTTTTCACCATCTGGTTGATATTCTGGAGATAATTCAAAAAATCTATCTGTATATTCTCTTTTATCTTTTAAATCAAATAATTTTATAGCTTCATTATTACAATGCGTATTTTCATACTCTCTACTCCATAAATTTAAACAAAGAGGAGTTGCATCCATAAGTTCATTTAATAATTCATTATCTTCGCACATAGCTTTTTCTGCTAATATCTGATGTCTTAAATCTCTTGTATATCCTGCAACTATATATTTATTTTTATACATCATACGCACAAGTGTAATTTCACAAGGAATTAATTCTCCATTTAATTTACGATGCATCCAATTAAATACTTCTTTTCCTGTTTTAAAAGCTTTTTCTATTTTTTCTAAAGCTAATTCTCTAGATAATCTTCCACAAGGCTGATATTCTGGAGATAACTCAAAAAATCTCTTTAAGTATTCTCCTTTATCTCTTAATTCAAATAAATTTACAGCCTCTTGATTACAAGATATATTTTCAAAGTTTTCATTCCATAAATTTAAACATAAAGGAGTTGAATCCATCATAAGAAGTAATAAATCACTATCAATTAAAACATTATTATTTGTAGATAAATAATTTTTTTCTAATTTAAGACTTTTAAAAGGATCCTTTATTTTTATGTGTTTATCAAAGAATTCATCTTCTGGAATTGGTTTAGAAGCGTAATATCCTTGAAATTTATCTGCATAAAAATTATTAACAATCTCTAATTCATCTCTTGTTTCTATTCCTTCAATACATACTTTAAGTGATGCACTATGACAAAGATCTATAATTGTTTTTATGAAATTATAATTATAATCCTTATTTTTCATTGATTTAACAAAGGATTTATCTATCTTAACTATGTCTATAGGTATCCTTTGTAATCTCCCTAAAGAAGAATATCCTGTTCCAAAATCATCTATTGCAATTCTTATTTTATTTTCTCTTAAATGCTTTAATACTTCTATAAAGGATGTTTCATCTTTTGCAAAACATGTTTCTGTTAATTCTAATATAATATTGTTAGAATTTAGTTTATATTTATCTAAAGTTTCTAATATATATGTACTAAATCCATAATCTATAGATTGTTTTAGTGAAACATTTATATTCACAAAAAAATCTGGAATATATTTTATCCACTTTTTACATATTGAAAGAGCCTTATCTATTACCCATTTACCTACTTCTATTATCAATCCACTTTCTTCTAGTATAGGTATAAATTCTAAAGGACTAATATGTCCATATTTTTCACTTTCATATCTTAAAAGAGCTTCTGCTCCCTTTATTTGTAATGTAGCAACATTACAAATAGGTTGAAATACTAAACTAAATCCTTTAAATTCGTTTTGTATATTTTTTCTAAACTCATTTATTAAGTAATTTTCTTTTAATTTTTCTACAAAGACTTCTTCACTATAAAATTCACACTTATTTTTTCCTGTTTCCTTAGCTTTTTTTATTGCTATACTTCCTCTTCTAACCAATTCACTAATTGAATTATTATTTTCATCAAACATAGTAATTCCAGCTGATACTGTAAATTGATATTTTATATTATTTATTTCATGAAATTTCAATGTGTATTTTTGTATTTCTAAGAAAAGTCTTGTCATATCCTCTTTTTTAGCATTAGGATAAATTATAATAAATTTATCTCCATATAGCCTGTATATTTTACTATTACAAGGTAGAATATTGCTTATATCTAAAATTGACTTTCTTAAAACACTATCACCAAATTCATAGCTATTTAGTAAATTTATATGATCAAAATCATCTAAATCTATTATCATAATTCCGCCTTTTTTATTTTCAGAATTAATATAATAACTTATATCATTTCCACATTTATCATAAAAATGTGCTTCAGTTATAGGATCTATATATACTTGTCTTTCTAAGTTTTCTATAATACCAGCTAAGTATTTTCTTTTTTTATCATTTTTATCATAATAAATTTTACATTTACAACTGATCCATATATGTACCCCTAAATTATTTTCAAATCTAAACTCTCCATAAAACTGATTTATATCATTATTATAAAGTTTATATATATCTTCTTTAACTCTTGCTCTGTCACTTTCATGTATTTTTTCTAAAAAAATTATTTCTAAATCTCCAATTATTTTTCTATCAAATCCAAATTCATTTGCCATATTTTTAGAGATTAATGTTTCTTTATTCTCTATATCACTTATAAATATGTAATCATTCATTGTAGACAATATATTATAGAGAGTATGTATATTATCTACAGACTTATCTAATTCAAAATCCATACTTCCCTCCGTAAAACTAATCTATAATCTAGCAGAACTTTTCATTTTTAATGAATTTATTATATACCGAATTTTCCTACTATTACCATGATAAATATTATACTTTTTCATAAAAGACATTTCAAGTCCTAGGTTTTTATATATTTTTATTATAAAATTACAATTTATTTAAGCTTAATAATTTATATTTACTTCAACATTTAAATAAGGAATTTATTAACAAAACTCCTTATTTAAATATTATTATCTTATAAATAAATAATTAATTTGTGGTAACTCATCTAAATTTATATCCTTAATCTCATTTAATAAGTATTTCAATAAATCTATGTCCTTCCCACAATTCATACTCTTTTGTTTAGCAATTTTTTCACTTACTGCCATAGCAATAATAGCAACTAAGATACCTCTAAAACTTTCTTCAGTATTACTTGCAGATGCAATTCCAACAGAAATTAATCCACTTAAGACAACTTCACACTTATCTTTCCTATCCAATTCATATATATATCTATCTATATAAAATTCACTAAACCCATCAGTAAGAAAATATTTATTACTTTTAACCAATAATTTAGTTCTATATATTTTAGAAAATTTTCTTAAATTGTATCTAAATTTAGCATCCTCTTCAATTTTATAGTTTAGTAATATATCTTTTTCTAGTTTTTCTTTTTTTAAAGCTAAAGACTTAAACTCTTGAGTTTTACCTATTATCATATTTATATTGTATCTATTAATAAATCTTAATGCTATTTCCTTGCTAAAAAAGGATGCATCTACCCCCAATATATCTAATATTACTGGAATTCCACTCCTTCTAGCAATTCTTATAGATTTTTCAATTGCTACAACCTTATCTTCATTTAATTCATCAAAAGTAATTATTAAGGCATTAGCTTTAGATGTTATTTCTACATATTTCTTTACAAAATTAGAAATTATAGTCTTTCCATTATAATTTACTACACTTTCCTCTAAAATTTCTGAAAAAACTGGATTAGAAATACAGTGTATAAGAGGTTGTTTTTTTTGCTGCAAGTTTAAGCTATCTTCAAATGCTCTTATACCAATTTGCATTTTGTTTCCTCTCTTACATCCAATAATAATCATACTAATACTAATAGTATCAATACATATTATTCGACATTATTTTTATATGTGCACTTATTTTGATCAATAGTTTTTTTATAGATATTGATATATAATAATATTTAAAACAATTAAGGAGGGTATTATGAATTGGATTGAAGAAATAAAAAAATATATACCATATAATAATCAGGAAGTTGCTGATAAAGAAACTATTCTTTATGCTATTAATAATTGTGATAATTTGCTTACTAGAGAAAACCCATTAGCTCATATAACTAGCTCCGGCTATATTGTAAATAAAGATAGGTCAAAAGTTCTTATGATTTATCATAATATATATAATTCTTGGTCATGGACTGGTGGACATGCAGACGGAGATGAAGATTTACTTTATGTAGCAATTAAAGAAGCAAAAGAAGAAACAGGAATAAAGCATATTAAGCCAATATCTGAAAAAATATTTTCACTAGATGTTCTCCCTGTTCCAGCCCATATAAAAAAAGGACAAAATATTTCATCACACCTTCATTTATCTGTAGCTTATTTATTAGAAGCAGATGAAAATGATGAACTTACTGTTAAGGAAGATGAAAATAGTGGAGTAAAATGGATACCAATTAATGAAATTGCTAATTATTCTACTGAAGAAGATATGATAAAGCTTTATGAAAAGTTTAATAAAAAAATCACTCTTATCAAATAATATTTGTTTTTCAAATGGCAGTAGTTAGTTTTATTTTTACACAAAACTAACTACTGCCTCTAAAAAATAAAAAAAACTCAGCTATAATCTGAGTTTTTTACTAATTTATTTATCATATAAATTTAATTCTTCATTTAAAACTTATAGTTTTATCGTATTTCCACTTTTATTCATAAGATCAATTATTTGATACATATTTCCTATTTCCCCAACCTTAAGTTCTTCCTTTAAATTATAGAAATCTAAACATGCACCACAACTTATTATATTAACTCCCTTTTCTTGCATTGAATTTAAGCTATCTAAAACATCTGAGCCTGTACAAGTTAACTTTACTCCTCCATTTATAAACATTAAATTTTCTGGAAGAATTTCTGATTCAGCTAAGGTATTAATATATATCTTCATTAAAGTTTCTCCTAATCTATCATCTCCATTTCCAAGAAGATTTGATGAAACTAATATAGTTGGAGCTGATACTTTATATTCTACTACTTCATTATTGTAAACGGCTTGTACATCACTAAACTCACCTTTTGATAATTGTATTTTATATAATCCCTCTTCTTCAATAAAACTACTACTTAAATTAATTCCTTTTGCAAGTCTTAATACATTATTTTTTGCTACTTCATTATCTACAATTACTAATGCTTCTTTTGAATCTTCTAAGTCAAAATATTTTTTTGTTTTTATAACAGGCATTGGGCAAGCTAATCCTTGACAATCTATAATATTCATTTTATCACCTCATAAATTTAATTATTTCTTATTTATCATCTCTATAGAAGACTTGATAATTTCTAAAGAAAAGTCTAAAGCTGGTATTATTAACTTTGTAGTTTCTGGTAAATTCACTATCAAAGTTTTATTTCTAATTCCTGCAATACCTCTTGATAACATTATTTTCTTACTCATCTGTAAACAAAAATATCTAATTCCTTCTGAAATACCACTTGTTTCCCTATGTATTACATTCTTTGTAGCCTCAGGAGTAACATCCTCTTCATAACTATAAATACCACCTACAGTGAATATTAATTCTAAATTTAAATCGTCACTCATATTCTTTAATTCTTCTTCTATAGTTTCTATTTTACTTTCTATATTTTTAGTAACAACTACATTATACCCTTCATTTTCTAAATACTTCTTTATTATTTTAGTGCTATAAGACTCTTCATTTAATAAAAGCTCTTTTTTATCTTTGGATATACCTAATATGCCTGCCTTTCTCATTCTTCCCCACCCTTTAATATCTTTTATAATTTCTTTAGATTCCTCATTATTAATAAAGCCTCTAACACTCCTCCCCCTATATTTCTTGCTTTATCAGATATAGTAGTATAATTTTCAACTTCCTTTAGTCTTGGATCTACATCACCTATTTTTAACCCCTTAAAAACTTCTGTTCCATCCTTTATTATACCTCTAAGAAGGCCACTAATTGGAGATAAAACTTCAATATCACCAATATAAGCTAAGACTTGATTTTTCTCTACAATATCTCCAATTTTACTTATATTTTTTATTTTTCCATTTGCTTCACTATAAATTACTCTCTCCTTAGAAAATCCAGCAATTTCTCCTGGAACTCCTGTATTGGGTTTAGCATAACCTGAGAAAATTAATCTTCCTAAGTTATGCCCCCTCATTGTTTCTATTACTACATCTACATCTACGCCTGCTTCAAAGCCAGGTCCTAAAGCTATAGTTATTGGCGCCATTTCTTTTTTTGTTCCTAAATTCTTTTTAGCTAATATTGCATCTATAACCGCTAATGGCTTTAACTCTTTTATTATATTTCCTTCTGGATCTACAATTATTGGTATAAATTTATTTTTATGTGCTTCTTTTATCTCATCTATATTATTTGCTTTAATCCCCTTTATACCTTCAACCTCTGTTTCACCATTATATATAGCATCACTAAAGGCAACATTTCTTCTTATTGCAGTTGGCTTTTCAACTTCTAAAACAACAACATTGAAACCACTTCTATAAAGCTTTTGTATTGTTCCAGAAGCGATATCTCCACCACCTCTTACTACGATATACTCTAGATTCATTTATATCACCCCACCATTATAAATCTATATAGTTAAAAGAATTATATTTTAAACTTCCATAAACTATTTTATTTAAAAGTTTTACTTCCTTATTTTTATTAATTATTTTATCTAAAAATAAAGTTAATATATCATCTTTTATATTTTCTGCTTTATTTAAAAATAATATATTTTCTCCCATTGAATTTTTAAATAATCCTTTTTTATTAAATATTAATTTAATTAATATTTCTAAACTAACTTTTTCACCTATATTACTATTAGTTAAATTTAAAAATTCCTCTATTCTATGAATATTATCATTATTAATTTCTATATTAATAGTTTTTAAACTTAAAACTCCTATATATTTATTATTTTTACTACAAATAATAGGTTCATTTTCATTCCAAGCCTTTAAGTCTTTTTTCTTAGATCCATCAGCTTCAATTAATATATAATCAAAACTACTTTTTAAATTATTTACTAAATTAGGTTTTATTCCAATTAGCTTATCTTCTTTATTAACTTCTTCTCCATAAGCATAAATACCATAATCTTTATTGTTTTTAATAAAGTCATAGCCATCTTTTCCTATATATAAGTAATCTACTTCATTTTCATTAGGTCTATAAATTTTAGCTGTTGTAGTAAATAAAACTTTCCCTTTATCTTTTAATTCATTTGCTAATTTAAACATTAAAGTAGTTTTTCCACCTGCACCTACTATTGAAGTTATATCATATTTTTTAATATTTAAAATTTCATAAAGTTTCATATGTTACCTAATTTATATTTATAGGTTTATTATTTTCAGTTACTTCAACTACTCTACCTATAATTTCTGCCTTAATTTCACTTCTATTATTTATATTTTTTAATAAAGTTTCTGCCTTTTCTTCACTTACAGAAATCAATAAGCCACCTGAAGTTTGTGGATCAAAAAATGCTAATCTAGTTACATCATCAATATTTTCTCCAAAACTTACCCATTTTTCAAAATGTTTTTCATTTGAATAAGCTCCACTTGGAAGGCAGTATTCTTTTGCTAAATCTTTTACTCTATCCATAAAAGGAACCTTTTTGCTATCAATTTCTAAAGCTACTCCACTTCCTACAGCCATTTCATAAGAATGTCCAATAAATCCAAAGCCTGTTATATCAGTACAAGAATTCACACCTATTTTTTGCATTTCTTCTGATGCAGTTTTATTTAAAGTTGCCATAACCTTAGCAGCTTCTGTAAATTCTTCATCATTTATAAATTCTATTTTTAAAGCAGTTGTTAAAACTCCTGAGCCTAGTGGTTTTGTTAATATAAGAACATCTCCTACCTTAGCTCCTGAATTTGATATAACCTTTGATATATCTACTATTCCTGTAACTGAAACACCATACTTAACTTCTTCATCTGTAATGGTGTGTCCACCTACTATAGTTGCCCCAGCTTCTCTTATTTTATCTGCTCCACCCTTTAAAATTTCAGCTAAAATATCAGAACCAATTGTAGCTGAAAAACAAGATAAATTTAAAGCTGTTAAAGGTTTTCCTCCCATAGCATAAACATCACTTAAGGCGTTTGCTGCTGCAATTTGACCAAATATATATGGATCATTAGCAACTGGTGTAAAAAAATCTACAGTTTGCACTAAAGCTAAATCATCAGTTATTTTATAAATACCTGCATCATCTGACTTATCAAAACCAACTATTAAATTAGGATCTCTATCTTCTTCCTTTACTTCTATATGTTTTAATACCTTTGCTAATTCATCTGGTGTAAATTTACCTGCACAACCACATCTTTTAGATAATTGCATAAGCTTCTTCTTTTCTATTTCCATATTAGTTCCCCTTTTATTACTTTATATAATTTACTTATTATTTAAATTATACCACTAAATAGAGGTAAAAAAATATAGTCAGACATTTATGTAAAAAAAAATCTCATATTTTTTTACAATGGATAATTGTTAATGCATAATGCATTATAAATTTAGCTTTAGCTACTGCCTTCTCTCTTCTTCTGTTATATTTCGTATTGACTCTAATTCTGAGCACTGTGTTTCACAATTAAATCCCCTATTCATATTACTAGCTCCAAAATTAAAATTTAAGAACATTAATTCAACTTTTTCATCTCTAAGAATCCTTAGTATTTCTATATTTATTTCTTCTTTTATTCCCTCATATTTAACATAGTTTAATTCATTAGTATAAAAATATATAAAAACTCCAAATCCATAGGTTGATAGTTCATTAAAACTTACTACAATTAATTCTTTATCTATTTTTTCATGATTATTTAATAATTCTTTAATTCTTTCTAGGCACTTTTTAATACTTTCTACAGGAGTATTAAACTTTATTATAAATTTAAAATGTATTCTTCTTAAATTCCTTTGACTCCAATTAATGATATTTTCATTTGCAAGTTTTGAATTAGGAATTGTAGCAACTGCCATTGAAAATGTCTTTATTTTTGTACTTCTAAAAGTTATATCTTCAACTATTCCTTCTATGTCAGATGTTTGTATCCAATCCCCTATAGCAAAAGGCCTTTCTAAAACTATAACAAACCCACCAAAAAGATTTGAAAAAGCATCTTGAGCCATTAAAGCAAAAGCTATACCACTTATTCCAAGTCCTGTTATAAAACCTGTAAATCCAAATTCTTTAGCAATACAACTTATTCCTATAACAACAATTAATAATCTTATTACTATTGAAACAAAAGGGAAAACAATATCTCTTTTTTTTATCTTTCTATAAATAAAAGAATTTTCTAAAGTTAAATTATAAAAAAAATAACATATAGCTATAACTATAAATATTTTTTTTAATCTATTACTTGTAATATTATTAACATTTAGTCCATCAAAACCTATAAACTTTAATGAGATATAAATACTATAAAAAGTTACATATAATTTAATAGGTTTTTCTAAAGCTCTAACTACACTATCATCCACATAATTTTTAGTCTTCTTTACAAATCTAATAGAATAATCAAATATTTTCGTTACTAAATATTTATTTATAAAAATAGAAATTATTATAATTATTAGAGCTACTATATATTTGCTTATACTTATCTTCAATAATACTTTAATAATATCCTCTATTTTTTCCATATACACTCCATTAATATTTTTTAATTTAATTCTTATTTTTTGTTATTTTCCGTTTTTTATTCTATTTTCTTTAAATTAAATCTATAATTAAATATAAGAGAGGTATAATATGAAAAAATTATTAATTTATTTCTCTATCATAATCTTAAGTGTACTTATGGTTATAATATATTCCAACAATAAAAAGAACACTATGATTGGTATATATTTAGAATCAACTAATGAAAATAATATTATTATTTCTGAAGATACTAGTCCCATTGTAATGTATAATAAAACTAATAAAGAAAATATTTTTGATAATTTAAAAAGTGGAGATAAAATTAGAATTACTTATGATTCAATTATGGAAACTTATCCTGCTAGAACTCAAATATATAGTTGTAAACTTATCGAAAAAGGGACCTTAGATAATATTCCAAAAGATACTTTAAATAAATTGCAAGAAATGGGCTGGACTTTTGATTTATCTAACTAATTTTTTATAATTATTAATTTAAATTTACTTATAACCTAAAAAAGAAATGGAACTTTTTTAAATAGCTCCATTTCTTTTTGTTTATTATTTTAATTCAAAAGAATTACAATCTGTACATTGTACTTGAGTTGGATTAGCTTCATGTGTTCCAACTTCAATTACTGATAATGTACAATATTTTTCTTGTGTATTATTATACTTACATTGTTCAACTGTACACTTTATATTTGGATTTTTATTCATTAAAATCACCACCTTACAACAATAGTATTTGCGTTAAAAATAATACTATTCAAAAGGTATTGATTTTAAGATTGTTAATTTAATACCTAATTAAAAGTCTTTAGCAATTTCTTTAGCTTCTTCAATACTATCTGAAACTACTTTATCAACATCTATTCCAATTACATCTAAGCTTTCTGCTGAAACGCTCTTTATATCTTTAATTCCAAAGAATGAAAGGATAGCTCTTATATATTTTTCCCCCATTTCAAATTGAGAAGCCATTTCGCTACTATAGTCTCCACCTCTTCCTGAAACTATTAATGCTTTATCTGCATTACACATTCCAACTGGGCCTTCTGCTGTATATTTGAAAGTGATTCCTGTAACACTTACATAATCAAAGTAAGCTTTAAGTATAGCTGGTGATCCTAAGTTCCACATAGGTGCAGCAACTACTACTTTATCTGCTTCAGCCATTTGATAAGCATATTTTAATATTGGATGCTTTTTACTTTCTTCTGTCTTTGGTCCAAATACTACTGCTAAATCTTCAGGTCTTAAGAAATCTATTCCTTCTTTATATAAATCTAAAGTAATAATTTCATCTTCTGGATTTAATTTTCTATATTCTTCAATAAAATTATCTGATACTCTAAATGTTCTTGATTGTCCTTCTGGTTTAATGTTTGCCTTTATATATAATACTTTCTTCATTTTGTCCTCCATTACAGATACTTTCTTAATTCGTATCAATTTGTTATAATATGATAATAGTCTAAATATTATTACTTTTCAAGTAGACACTTTTTTTATACCCAGTATACAAAATGATACTGCTTCTCAATTAAATTACGTTTTTTTCTAAGGAGATTATATATGGAAAACTTTTATACCGATCATAAAGATTGTTATATTAATGAAAAATCAAATGATTTTTCCACTTGTCCAATGGTATTGGTACATAAACTTATTTCAGGAAAATGGAAAATTCTTATTCTGTGGTACCTTTGTAAAGGTCCTTTAAGATTTAGTGATATTAAGCGCGCTTTGCCAAATGTTACACAAAAAATGTTAACTAATCAATTAAGAAGCTTAGAGGAAGATAAACTTATTTATAGAAAAGTTTATCCTGTAGTTCCTCCTAAAGTTGAATATGGATTAACTGATATTGGAAATAAGATAATTCCTGTTCTAGAAGCTATGCATGATTATGGTGAAGAATACGTATCAGGAATGAAAAATGAAGAATGTAAAATGTAGAATTAAGGAAAAAACTCAAGCTAATCGCTTGAGTTTTTATTATTAGTTTTCATCTCCGAATACTTTTTTCTTTAGAATTAAACCTGCTTTAGTTGCTGCAACTCCTCCAAGTCCAGTTTCTCTTAGAGCTGCTGGAAGACTTTTTCCTACCTTATACATAGCTGAAAGTGCATCATCAAATGGTATTTTAGATTCCACTCCTGCCATAACTAAGTCTACTGTACATAAAGCACTTACTGCTCCAGATGAATTTCTCTTTGCACAAGGTATCTCTACTAATCCTGCTACAGGATCACAAACCAGGCCTAATATATTTTTAAATACTATTGCTGCTGCATCTAAAGACATCTTCGGAGTTCCACCCATCATTTCAACTACTGCAGCTGCAGCCATTCCAGATGCAGAACCACATTCAGCTTGACATCCACCCTCAGCTCCTGCAAATGTTGCATTTCTTCCTATAATCATTCCAACAGCTGCTGATGCAAATAAAGCTTTTATTAAATCATCATCACTTTTTCCAAGCTTTTCTCCTGCAGTTAATATTACAGCAGGTAAAATACCACAGGATCCAGCCGTCGGACAAGCTACTATTCTTCCCATTGAAGCATTAACTTCAGATGATGATAGTGCCATAGCCATTGCTAAAACCATAGTATCTCCAGTTAATGATTTACCTTTTTTTAAATATTCCTGAAGCTTATAAGCATCTCCACCTATTAATCCACTAACAGAATATACTTCTTTTTCTCTTGCCTCTGTTGCTCCACTTTTCATAACATCTAAAGTTTTTTTCATTTTTGAAATTACTTCTTCTCTTGATAAATCCCTATCTTCCATTTCTCTTCTTATAGCATATTCACTTAATGAAATAGAATTTTCTTCACATATCTTTATAAGCTCTTCTCCAGATCTTGCTATATCCATTCTACTACTCACCATCCTCTATCTTATTTATATATATTACCTTTTCTATTCCATTTACCTTCTTAATTTCTTCAATTAAATCTTCAGAAATTTTCCCATCTATTTCAAAAGTCATGGTTGCATTTTTTCCTTTTTGACTTCTTCCTAAAGTTAAAAATGCTATATTAACACCACTATCATATAAAATATTAGTTACCTTTGCTACTGTACCAGGTATATCCTTATGTGAAGTTATTATTGTTGAATAAGTACCAGTAAATTTCACTTTATTTCCGTTAATTTCAACAATTTCAATATTTCCACCACCAATAGAACATCCTATTACTTCTGCTTCCTTCCCATTTTTAAGCTTCATTAAAAACTTAACTGTATTTGGGTGATAATCTCCTAAATCTACATCCTTAAATGTTATTTTTATTCCTCTTTCCTTTGCAATTTCAAGAGAATCCCTAAGCCTCTCATCAGAAGGCTCCATTCCCATTATTCCTGCAACTAAAGCCCTATCTGTACCATGACCTTTATAAGTTTTTCCAAATGACCCATGTAATAAAAACGTAACTTCTATAATTTCATCTCCAGCTATTATTCTAGCTACTTTCCCAAGTCTTGCAGCTCCTGCTGTATGAGAAGAGGATGGACCTATCATTATTGGTCCTAATATATCAAAAACACCCATATTACTCATGTTTTTTCTCCTTTTGCTATTCTTTATTAACTTTTCTTACTGATATTATATATTTGCTATATTCAAATTTCTATACTTATTAACTATAAATATACTAAAAAATTTATACATCCTTTTGGTAATTTGTGTTATTATTTATTTAATCTATAATATTATTTATAAAATGGAGATTAATATGAAATTAAATAAATTTTCTATTTTAACACTTATCTTTTCAATACTTTGTTTAATTCTTGTATCTTTTTATTTTTTTAATAAATTAAATTTTGATTTTATAGCTTTATTTCTTGGATTAACTCAAATATTTAGTGGATTAAGTCATATAAAAAATTCTAAAAATTTAGGTGAAAACAATAGTATTAATGGTACTAAAATAATTGGAATATTAATTTTAATTATTGGTATATTATTAATAATTGCTGCTAGTATCAAAATATTATTTTAATCTCTAATAAATTTATATACTAAAATATAAAAAGCTACTATATCCAATTTTAATTAGATAATAGTAGCTTTTAAAAGTTTAATATTTATAAAATACACTTCCACCTATAAATTCTCTTAATATGCTATTAGTTGGTACATAATCCTTATCAATTTCTTTAAAAAATCCTAAAAATGATTTAAGTCTTGTTGCTAATATATAAACGGGACTCTCTGGTCCTATTTTATCTAATTCCTCTAATGCGTATTTCTTTAATACACATAATTCATACACTAAAGTTGAATTAAACATAACGTCTGCCTCTTCTTGATATACAAAAATATTTTTCTCTTCACCTCTTCTTATTGACGGCCACATTTTAAGTGTATCTTCTGCTCCATATCCTCTAGATAAATAATCCCTAACAATTCTTCTAACTCTTCTAATATCAGTAGTTGCAATTCTATTATGATTATCTAAATTTAATTGAGTTAATGCAGAAATATATATTTTAAACTTTTGTTTATCTAAAATTGAAGTAGTTAACATTGGATTTAAAGCATGAATACCTTCTATTAATATTATCCCATTATTAGGCAATTTAATTTTTTGTCCAATCCACTCTCTTTCACCTTTTTTAAAATTAAAACTTGGAATTTCTACTTCCTCTCCCTTTAATAAACTACTTAAATGCAAATTAAATAAATTTATATCTAATGAATAAATGCTTTCAAAGTTATATTCTCCATTTTCATCTTTTGGAGTTTTATCTCTATTTACAAAATAATCATCTAAAGAAATAGGAATTGGTACATATCCATTTACTCTTAATTGAACAGATAGTCTATTAGCAAAAGTTGTCTTTCCCGAAGAACTTGGACCAGCTATTAAGACAACTTTAGTTTCTTTTTTATCTTTAATCATATCTGCTATTTGAGCTATCTTTTTTTCATGAAGAGCTTCACAAACCATTATTAAATCTTTTATTTCTCTTTTTTCTACTTTATCATTTAAAGATCCAACTTCTCCAACCTCTAAAATTTTTAGCCATTTTTCAGTTTCCATAAATATTTGTGATAACTTTTTATTTTCCTTAAATTCTGATACTACATTTAAATCACCCTTCTTTGAAGAAACCAATACGAATCCTGGATTATAATAAATTAAATCAAAGGCTTTAATTATACCTGTTGATGCTGCCATTTGCCCATAAAAATAATCATATCTTCCCTCTAATTCATACAAACTAACAGTTTCGAAAGAAACATGATTTAATAATGAAACCTTATCATCCATTCCATATCTTCTAAATATTTCTATAGCTTCTTTTCTTTTCATCTTAATTTTTTTTATAGGAATATCTTTTTTTATTATTTCAATCATTTTTTCTTTTATTTTGATAATATCTTCTTCTTTTAAAACTTCCTCCTTATGAACTTCACCAAAGATTCCACTTCCAATACTATGCTCAATAGTTATTGTAGAATCTTCAAATAAATCTAAAGTTGCTTTTATAAATATAAACTGCAATGTTCTCCTATATATTTTATAACCTATATCACTTTCAAATTTAACTAAATCTAAATCTCCACTTTTCTTTATAAATTTAAATAATTCATAGTAATCTCCATTTACTTTACATAATGCTATATCATATGGATTTACCTTTAAATAATCTTCTAAAAATTCCTTATATGTTATTTCATTTTCTAATTCATACTCTTTATTTTCATATTTTAATTTTATCATTCTATTCTCCTATTCTTATAAGTTTATATACTTATAATATCCTCAAATATCTTTTTTAATATTATATACTTAATATTAAAAAACTCTACAAAACACCCACTTAAGATTTTCAAATTAATTTTAAAAATACACAGTTCATAATTTTTCTCTTTAATTTATCAATTATGTATTATAAGTTATAAAAAGTATTGTTTTTAAGTATAAAAATTAACTTTAGAGAAATAATACTTATGCGAGGTGGTCATATGTTTATAGTATTATTAAGAACAATATTTCTTTACGCATTAGTAATTTTGGTTATAAGATTAATGGGAAAAAGGCAAATTGGAGAGCTGCAACCTTATGAATTTGTAATAACTATTATGATTTCAGATTTAGCTGCTCTACCAATGCAAGATACAAGGCTTCCATTAATTTTAGGGGTTATACCTATAATAACTCTGCTTTTTATAAAAACTTTACTTTCTATTTTACAGCTTAAAAGTCAAAAAGCTAGAAAAATTCTTGAAGGTGAACCTTGTATTCTAATTGCAAGAGGAAAAATTAACTTTAAAAATTTAAAAAGACAACAAATTAATTTAGATGAACTTATGGAGGAAATAAGACTAGCTGGATATTTCGATTTAAGTGAAATAGAATTTGGAATATTAGAAAACAATGGACAAATGTCTTTTCTTACATCTAATAAAAGTAATAATTCTTCAAATAGTTCTAGTAATTCAAGTTCATCTAAGCCAAGACTACCTGTAATTTATATACTCGATGGTCATTTTAATAGAAATGCCTTAACATCATCTGATAAGGATGATGAATGGATAATAAAAGAATTAAAAAAACATAAAGTTAATTCCATTAAGGATGTCTTAATTGCCATGACAGATACTGATGGAAAATTTATATATCAACTTCATAATGATAAGGAGGCTAAGTGATGAGAAATTCAATTATATCTGTTATTCTTTTTATTGCACTCGTTATAGGTCTTTTTTTCTTAAATAATAAATTTGTAAATCTTTGTAATGAAATAATTGTAAAATGTGATATTATAGAAGATTATTTAGATAATTACGAAGAAGATAAAGCCTATGAAGATTCAGTCGCCTTAATTGATATGATACAAGAAGAAGCAGATGTACCTGCTATTTATTTAAATCATGTAGATTATGATTATTTAAAAAACGATGCCTTAAAACTATCATTATATATAAAAGGAGAAGATCGAGCTGAATCCCTTGCTACACTACACTCAGTTCGTTCAACCGCTGAACATTTAAGAGATTTACAAATGCCAAACTTAAAAAATCTTTTATAAAAAGTAAAATATAATATTGCTTACTATATTAATTACCTAAAAGTCTTTGCAATATTATATTTTCACTTTTACCATCTAGTACATATCTAATAAAGAAAATAGAATTTACTTAAAAGAGTTTAAATTATTCCAAATTAACTTTTCTGAATTAGATTCTATATCTCCAAAATAATCTGTAAAATCTTTATAATGTTTTGCACCCATTCTTTCATACAATCTTTTTGCTTTATCATTTCCCTTTACAATACAAATACTTATATTTTCATAACCTTTTATATAAGCATAATTACCTACTGTATTAATAAGTTTTCTTCCAATTCCTTGTCCTCTTGAAAGTTCAGAAACATGCAACGAATCTAAATAACAACAATTTTTTAATTCTTCATCTTCCTTACAAGCGACAAAGCCTAAAAAATCCTCTTTTTCATAGGCAACAAATATATTATGTTTTTCTTTAGAAAAATATTCTGTCCATTTTTTTATTCCATAATTAACATCTAAATCATTTAAAAATTTATTAGGTAACAAACCTATATATGTTTTTTTCCAATTATTAATATACAAATTTGAGATTTTCTCTATATCATCAATAGTTGCTTCTCTAATATTCACCAATATTCACCACCAAGATTCTTATTTAAATTCTCATTAAGTTTCCAATATTTAATCACTTTACAGATTACCATAAACTATATTAATCTATGGCTTCTTATTCATCTTATTTTTTTCTGATGTTTTTACCTATATTACTATTTATATAACTACTGTTCTATATTCAATTTCTTACCATCACTTTTAACTACAATAGTTCCCTCTCTTGTAAGCAATATATTACTATTTATTTCCTTTAACAATTCAACTGTCTTTTTATCTTCCTTGTCTTCTTCTGATGAAGTAATAACTGCATATTCAGGCTTTATTATATTAAAAAATTCTGAAAGACATTCTATATAACGCCCATGATAAGGTACTTTTAGTAATTGATATTTAAAATTACTCTCCTGCTTAGTAATAAACTCTTCGATTCTAAGATTATTTGCATCTCCAGTAAATAACATTCTATTTTCTCCATGTTCCACGGATATAATTAATGAACTATTATTACTTTTCTTTTCAGGATAATCTTTCGCAATATGAGGATATATTTTATATGTTACATTATCTAAAGTAAAGCTTATCTCATCTTCTAAAATCTTAGGTGTAATCCCTGCATTATTACATGCATTTAAATAATCTTCTACATCATCACTGTCCTTAAAATAATCCGAAGTAATAATATTACTTACTTTTAATCTTTTTATAATCCTTGCTGCACCTCCAACATGATCTTTATCAAAATGTGTAATAATTAAATAATCTATTGTATCAATTCCTTTATTATTCAGTAATTCTACAAGATCTTTTCCACCACTTTTAAGTCCTGTATCAATTAAAACAGTACTATTATTGGTATGTAAGACTATTGCATCAGCCTTTCCTGCATTTAAAAATGTTATAGATAAATTCCCCTCTTCTAAAGCTGAATACTTACTATTAGAATACAAATTATTCAATGATATAAAAGTAATAAGTAAAATAAATATAAATACTATAATCCATATGAATCTCATTTTTCCATATATATGTGCAAGTTCAGATAATTTCTTCATATTTTTCCTCCATATATACTCTATTTAATCTATTTTCTTTTATATTTTTCAAAAGCTTTTTCTTCATCTAAATGTACATCTTTTAAAAAGATAATTAACCAAATTACAAATGCAATAACTGACCAGTATTGATTTATGTAATAAGAACCTAGTGCTCCTACTAAAAAAATTACTATCCAAATAATCATAGACTTTCTATAATCTTTACTCATTCGTTCTGTGTCATATTCTTTCTTTTCTTCTTTTGATTTTAAGTTAAACCCACTAATTAAAACTGTTGCTTTTTCTCCTAATACAGCAAAAATACTCCAAATCAAAGTAAAAAGTACAATAAATATCATGCAAACTATGTATCCTATATTCACTATTCTCATCTCCTATGTAAAGTTCTAACTTATAGAATATTTTTTAAACTAAACCAACATATTTTATAATACATTTATAAGTTTATTATAACATATTTTGTAAACACTTTATTAATTCGCGTCCCCAATATTAATGTCTGATTCATTTTTTTAAATTAAGTTCTAAAAAATACAGTACTATTCACATTTGAATAATACTGTATTTTTATAACTTGTTATTTATTTTATATTCTTAATAAATTAAAATTGTTGTTGGTATTACTTTAACTTTTTCATTAAGGTAAGTAACTCTTCACTTATTCCAACTAGGCTCATGTATTCTTTAAATTGCTTCTCAAAAACTTCTATATCATGACCAAATACATTTAAAAATCCTTCTTTAATTTCTTTAAATGAGTAGAACTTTTTATATTTTTCTATCCCATGTCTTAAAATTAAATATTCAGTAAATGCACCCATAATAGGATATGAAATATTGCAGTCAATATTATAAAATGTTTCATCCTCTATCATATCTACAATGCTTATATATTCATTTTCATTGACATAAAACTGTACCCAATCTAAGTTTGATAAACCATGCCATTTTCTATCAAAAAACATTGATAGGCCTTCCCTAATTGCAGCTGAATTAGGGATGTTTATTCCATATGAAATTATATGAGCATCTTCATGAAATCCAATGCATTTTATATCATTATTATATACTGCATAAATCTTATTAGGTAATCTTGCAAATCCATTACAAGGTTCATTATCACCATATAATTCACCAACCTGTTTAGCTGTTTCACAAAGGTAATATTCTATTTTACCTTTAAAATTAGTCTGTAAAACATTTGTTATATATTTAAAACATCCTTCTTGACATAGTATGATTTCATTTATTTCTTTTTCTGCAATGCTACCATTTAAAAAATTAAATATGTAGTTTTCACTTTCAACTTTTTTCCACATAAATTCATCCCCTTTATTTACTTTCATTTATTATAAGTCCATCGCAACTTAATACAATTGCAACTTTTTACTCTTCATTAATTCTATCTTCTAAAAACTCCAATCTTCTCTTTAGCTCCTCGAATTCAATCATAATTTTTTTTGATTTTCTAAATTTCCTTCAATTATAAATTCCATAATGGAAATAACACTTCCCCCTGTTATAAGAATACTTTCTTTTTGGATATTAAATTTATAAATTTATTACCTTACTCCCCACTTTTATAAAGTGATGTAATTAATTCTCATCAGATACTTATAAGTTAATTGTAACATATTTTGTAAATATACTACTATTAGTTCTAAAGAGTATATATTTTGTAATTTATATTAATTTTTAAATAACTTTTTATTAAAGTCCTAAAAATTTTTACTTAATTATTTATTAACATTATAAATTATTCATTATAAAATCACTCATATTTAATTTAATATTACATATTTATAAAATATTTTTATGAATATAGGTTGTTTTTTATTATTTATACATATAATTTGCATAATTATAAAAATTCTCCTTGCATAATTATACTTTAAGGCGTATTATTATAAATATAATTTTGAATGTACTGAATTTTTTGATAATTAAAGAGGGGGCAATTAAATATGAAAAAATATAATAAAGTGGTACTAGCTTATTCTGGAGGTCTTGATACTTCTATTATTATTTCTTGGCTTAAGGAAAACTATGGCTGCAAAGTAATTGCAGTTGTTGGAAATGTAGGTCAAAAGGACGAGCTTCTAGGATTAGAAGAAAAAGCACTTAAAACTGGGGCATCTAAGTGCTATATAGAGGATTTAAATAAAGAATTTGTGGAAGATTATATATTCCCTACTATTCAAGCTAATGCAATTTATGAAGGTAAATATCTTCTTGGAACTTCCTTTGCAAGACCTATAATTGCAAAAAGATTAGTAGAAATTGCATTATCTGAAGGTGCTGATGCTATATGTCATGGTTGTACTGGTAAGGGAAATGACCAAGTTAGATTTGAACTTGCTGTTAAAGCCTTTGCACCTGATATGGATATTATAGCACCATGGAGAATTTGGGATATTAAATCTCGTGAAGAAGAAATTAAATATGCTTTAGATAGAGAAATTCCTATATCAATAAGTTATGAAACTAATTATAGCAAGGATAAAAACCTTTGGCATTTAAGTCATGAAGGCTTAGATTTAGAAGATCCAGCTAATGAACCTAATTATGAAAAAATATTAGAACTATCTAATACTTTAGAAAAAGCACCTAATGTTCCAACTTATATTACATTGAAATTTGAAAAAGGTATTCCAATTGCTTTAAATGGTGAATATTTAGATGGAACTACTTTAATAGAAAAACTTAACAAAATTGGTGGAGAAAATGCCATAGGAATAATGGATATGGTTGAAAATAGATTAGTTGGAATGAAATCAAGAGGTGTATATGAAACTCCTGGTGGAAGTATTTTATACAAGGCTCATAAAGATTTAGAAGAACTTTGTTTAGATAAAGAAACTTCTCATTATAAAGAAATTATTGCTTTAAAATTTGCAGAACTTGTTTACAATGGACAATGGTTCACACCTCTTAGAGAAGCACTAACAGAGTTTGTTAATAAAACTCAAGAAACAGTAACTGGTGAAATTAAATTAAAATTATATAAAGGAAATATTGTTAATGCTGGAATGACCTCTCCTTACTCATTATATAGTGAAGAATATGCTACCTTTGGAGAAGATGCTGTTTATAATCAAAAAGACTCTGCAGGATTTATTAATTTATTTGGACTACCTATCACAGTGAAATCAAAAATGAATGAAGCATTAAAGAAAGCTGGTAAATAGTTATGAAGCTTTGGGGTGGACGTTTTGAAAAAGGAGTAAACTCTTTAGTTAATGATTTTAATTCATCTATAAGAGTTGACTCAAGAATGTATAAAGAAGATATTTTAGGTAGTTTAGCTCATGTAAAAATGCTTGGAGAGCAAAATATAATTCCAAAAGAAGATAGCACAAAAATCGCTGCAGGTTTAGAAACAATATTAAAAAGAATTGAAAAGGGAGTAATTAAAATAGATGATTCTTCTGAAGATATTCATAGCTTTATTGAATCTACTCTAACCTACTATATTGGTGATGAAGGAAAAAAACTTCATACAGGAAGAAGTAGAAATGACCAAGTAACTTTAGATACTAAGCTTTATTTAAAAAATGCATTAATAAGCTTATCTAATGATGTAATTAATCTTCAAGAAATTTTATATAAAAAGGCTTGTGAAAATGTAAATACTATAATGCCTGGTTACACTCATATGCAAAAGGCTCAGCCTATAACCTTTTCTCATCACCTTTTAGCTTATTCAGAAATGTTTAAAAGAGATCTTAGTAGGATTTTAGATTGCTATAAAAGGTTAGATGAAATGCCTTTAGGAAGTGGTGCTTTAGCTACATCTACCTATAATTTAGATAGACATATGATTGCAAAAGATTTAGGCTTTGCACAAATTACAATAAATAGTTTAGATTCAGTATCAGATAGAGACTATGCTATTGAAGCACTTTCTGTTTTATCTATGATAATGATGCATTTATCGAGATTTTCTGAAGAAATTATTCTTTGGGCAACTAATGAATTTAGTTTTATAGAATTATCAGATGAATATAGTACAGGCAGTAGTATAATGCCTCAAAAGAAAAATCCTGATGTAGCTGAACTTGTTAGAGGTAAAACTGGAAGAGTTTATGGGGATTTAATTACTCTTCTTACAGTTATGAAAGGATTACCACTAGCTTATAACAAGGATATGCAAGAAGACAAAGAAGCTTTATTTGATGCATTAGACACAGCAAGCCTTTCTCTTAAAACCTTTGCTGGTATGTTAAATACATTAAAAGTAAATAAAGATAATATGAGAAAAGGAGCTTCCTTAGGCTTTACTAATGCTACTGATGTGGCAGATTACTTAGTAAAAAAAGGCTTAGCTTTTAGAACAGCTCATGAAATAGTTGGTGCTATAGTTCTTCATTGTATAAAAGAAAATATAGTGATAGACGATTTAAGTTTAGAAGAATTTAAAAACTTCTCTCCTATATTTGAAGAAGATATATATGAAGCAATAGATTTAGTAAATTGCGTAGAAGAAAGAAATGTCTTTGGTGGACCTAGCTCCTCTTCAGTTAAAACACAACTTGAATTACTATTAGAATCAATAACTAAAACTAAGGAGGCTATTAAATGCTTAAAGTAGGAATAATTGGGGCAACAGGCTATGTAGGTGCTGAACTTTTAAGACTTTTATTAAATCATCCAAAAGTTAAAATAGAAGCCATTAGCTCTGTTTCATATGAAGGTGAAGAAATTTCAAATATATATAAAAACTTCTATGGAGTAACTAATTTAGTATGTGAAACTCAAGAAGAAGTAATAAAAAAATGTGAAGTTATTTTTGCTGCTCTTCCCCATGGCTTAAGTGAGGAAATAGCAAACTTAGTTTATAAAGAAAATAAAATTTTAATAGATCTTGGGGCTGATTTTAGATTAGAAAAAGAAAAAGAATATAAAAAATGGTATGGCAAAGATTATAAATTTAAAGAACTTCATGAAAAAAGTATATATGCCTTACCTGAATTTAATAGAGAGAAAATTAAGGAATATAAAATAATCGCAAATCCGGGCTGCTACCCTACATCAATAGAACTTGCCTTAATGCCCTTACTAAAAAACTCCTTAATTGATACTAATAATATAATTTGCGACTCAAAATCAGGAGCAACAGGAGCTGGTAGAGGCCTTACTTTAAAGTCCCACTACCCTGAACTTAACGAAAACTTCTCTCCTTACGGTATAGGAGCTCATAGACATACACCAGAAATAGAGCAATGTCTATCAGAAATTGCAGAAGAAAAAGTTCAAATCACCTTTACTCCTCACCTACTACCAATAAACAGAGGAATAATATCAACAATCTACTGTAATCCAAAGAAAAATTCCAATGAAGAAATAAACTTACAAGAAATTTATGATTTATATAAAGACTTTTATAAAGATGAATTCTTTATAAATATACTACCCTTAGGAGATACAGCTTCAATTAAAGACGTTAAATACACAAACAACTGTAATATTTCTCTACATTTAAACCATAGAAAAGATGGAATTATTATAGTAAGTGCTATAGACAACATGATAAAAGGAGCTGCAGGACAAGCAATTCAAAACATGAATATAATATGCGGATTTGAAGAAAAACAAGGGCTGTTCTTAGTGTCCGCAGGACACTAAGAAATGAAAAATGTAAAATGTAGAATGTAGAATTAAGGATTAAATTCCTCATAATCGGAATTTAGAAATTAATTTCTCATTCTTTGAAATTTAAATATTCTTAAATCCTATCTTTACTATTTTTTACTATATTAATTAATAAAGCTTTTATTTGTGATGATTCATCATGATATAGTTTATAATCTTTATCACTTATTATTTCAGCCCTCCATAATAATTTAAGCCAATACTCTGATTCATTTGCTTCCTTTAAAGCAATATTCATTTTGTTTACAAAGTCTTTCTTGCTTTGAGCATATTGAGCCTCAGTTATATTTGCACCTATTGATGTTGCTGATCTAACTAATTGATTTGATAGAATATATTCTTTTTCACTTTTTAATCTTAAATATAGTTTTATAATATCTAATCCAAAATTAAAACTTTTATCTAATACTATATTTTTAGACAACTATATCACCTCTTTATGAGTATGGACATAAAGTTGTTCTAGATATTCAAAAATCATAATTAATTTAATATATATTCATAATTCAACTTGTTGAATTATAACCTTAATTTTTAATTCTTAATTTTTAATTTTACATTTAAAAAAGGGGGACTTATCTTGAATTTATTATCTAATGGTGGTGTAACTTCACCTGAGGGATTCCTTGCATCTGGAATTCATTGTGGACTTAAAAAAAATAATTTAAAGCTAGATTTAGCTCTTATATATTCAACTGTTCCAGCTTCTTCTGCTGGGGTTTATACAAAAAATAAGGTTAAAGGAGCTCCTATTTACATAACAAAGGAGCATTTAATTAACAAAAAGGCTCAAGCCATAATTATAAATAGTGGAAATGCTAATACTTGTACAGGTGATGATGGTTTGTCTAAGGCTAAAAGAATGACAGAGCTTACGGGGAAAGCTCTTAAACTTAAAACTACTGATGTTTTAGTAGCCTCTACTGGTGTTATTGGTGTTCCTTTAAATATTGATGCAATAAAGGATGGAATTCCTCTATTGTCAGAAAGATTATCAAAAGATGGTTTTGATGATGCTGCAAAAGCAATAATGACTACAGATACCTATAAAAAACAACTTGCTTTTGAATTTTATATAGACAACAAAAAAATTACAATTGGGGCTATGTCCAAAGGTTCTGGGATGATAGAACCAAATATGGGCACTATGTTATCTTTCATAACTACTGACTTAAATATTTCTGGGGAAATGTTAAATGAAGCTTTAAAAGAAAGCGTTAAAATTAGCTATAACAGAGTTAGTGTTGATGGTGATACTAGTACAAATGATATGGTATTAGTATTAGCTAATGGCTTAGCTAAAAATTCTAAAATAACTAAAAAAGATGAAAACTACTATACTTTTCTTAATGTTTTAAACACACTTAATATTATATTAGCTAGAATGATTGCTAAAGATGGTGAAGGTGCTACTAAGCTTATAGAATGTATTGTTAGCAACTGCAAATGTGAAAAAGATGCTGAAATTTTATCTAAAAGTGTTATAAACTCTCCCTTAGTAAAAACTGCAATCTTTGGTAGTGATGCTAATTGGGGAAGAATATTATGCGCCTTAGGATATGCTGGTGTAAATATTAATCCAAATAAAGTTGATCTATCTTTTGAAAGCTCTACTGGAGAAATTGAAATATGTAAAGATGGTATGCCTCTTCCTTTTGATGAAGTAAAGGCAAAAGAAATATTATTGCAAGATGAAATAAAAATTCTAATCAATATGAATTCTGGTGAATGCTCATCTATAGCTTGGGGATGTGACCTTAGTTATGATTATGTAAAAATAAATGGAGATTATAGAAGTTAAAGGAGATGTAAAAATGAATCATTTAGAACATGCTAAAATATTAACTCAAGCACTTCCCTACATTCAATCCCTTTCAGGAAAAATAGTAGTAATAAAATATGGTGGTAACGCAATGACTAGCAAAGAACTTAGAGAAAGCGTTGCAACTGATATAGTACTATTACAATGTGTTGGTATTAAGCCTGTAATAGTTCATGGTGGTGGCCCAGATATATCTAATTTTCTAAATAAAATAGGACAAGAAAGTAAGTTTATAAATGGACTTAGATATACAGATAAAGAAACTATGGAAATTGTCCAAATGGTTCTTGGAGGAAAGGTAAATAAAAGCATTGTTTCTTTAATAGAAAGAGTAGGCGGAAAAGCTCTTGGTCTATGTGGAATTGATGGAGCTTTCATAAAAGCTAAGAAACTAGAAAGTAATGTTGATTTAGGCTATGTTGGTGAAATAACTTCTATAAACACTGAAATTATAAATAATGCTTTAAACTCTGGATATATTCCTGTAATAGGTTCAGTTGCTATAAGTGAAGATTGCTCTGAAACCTATAATATTAATGCAGATATATGTGCATCAAAACTTGCCTCTGCTTTAAAAGCTGAAAAATTACTACTTTTAACTAACGTACCAGGAGTTATGACAGATTCAAAGGATCCATCAACCTTAATGTCAATATTACATCCACATGAAATAAAAAAACTTCAAGCTGATAAAGTTATAAATGGAGGAATGATTCCTAAAATAGATTGCTGCGTTGAAGCCATTAGAATGGGAGTTAAAAAGACTCATATAATTGATGGAACACTTCCCCACTCAATATTACTAGAACTACTATCAAATGAAGGAATCGGAACAATGATATTTTAGTGTGCTATCGCACAATGTAAAATGAATAATGAAAAGTGTAAAATTAACGAAAAAACTCCTGAAGGAGTTTATAAATTCCTATATTTTCAGTAATTTGGAACAAATTACAACAACAATTCTACATTCTTCATTCTTAATTTTTAATTTTAGAAAGGGGTTTTTTAAATGGGAAATAATTTACCTTTGATGTCAACTTATGCTTATCTTCCTGTTAACTTAGTTAAAGGGGAAGGTTCTTGTCTTTATGATGATAACGGTGTTGAATATATAGATTTTACAAGTGGAATTGGTGTAAATAGTCTTGGATATGCTGATTATGAATGGACTGAAGCTATAACTAATGCTGTATGTACTTTACAGCATACTTCAAATATATTCTTAAATCAAACTACTCTTTCTCTAGCAAAAAAATTAACTACTTTAGCTAATATGGATAAAATTTTTCTTTGTAATTCAGGCGCTGAAGCAAATGAAGGGGCTATAAAACTTGCTAGAAAATATAGTTTTGATAAATATGGTGAAAATAGAAATAAGATTTTAACCTTAAAACAATCTTTTCATGGAAGAACCTTAGCAACACTGACAGCTACAGGACAAGATAAGTTTCATAATTACTACTTCCCTTTTCCTGAGGGTTTTGATTATTTTGAAACTAATAATATAGAAGATTTTAAAAACAAATTAACTTCTGATGTTTGTGCTGTCATGATGGAAGCTATCCAAGGAGAAGGTGGTGTTAATACATTAAATTATAATTTTGTTAATAGTGTTTATGAAACTTGTAGAGAAAAAGATATTATACTAATCTTCGATGAAGTCCAATGTGGAATAGGCAGAACTGGAAAACTCTTTGGATATGAACACTTTAATATTAACCCAGATATAGTTACAGTTGCTAAAGGACTTGGAGCTGGACTACCTATTGGAGGATTTCTTTGCAATGAAAAATTATCAGAAACCTTTAATCCAGGTGATCATGGAACAACCTTTGGTGGAAACCCTGTAGCATGCGCAGGTGCTTTAGTAGTTTTAGATAAAATATGTACTAAAGAAACATTAACTGAAATAAAAGAAAAAGGTGAATATTTAGTATCATTATTAAAAAATATTAACTCACCTCTTATAAAAGAAATAAGAGGAAAAGGCCTTATGATAGGAATTGAAATAGAAGGAAACTCATCAGAAATTCAAAAACAAGCCTTAGAAAAAGGACTATTAATACTAACAGCAGGAAAAAATGTCCTAAGACTACTTCCACCACTAGTAATAAGCAAAGAAGAAATAAAAAAAGGCGCAGAGATAATAAAACAATGTTTAAATTAAAAGTTAAGAATGTAAAATGTAGAATTTCGGAAAAAACTCCTTTAGGAGTTTTATAAATTAAATTTTAGTAATTTGGGACAAATTACTTCCATAATTCTTCATTCTTAATTTTTCATTATTAATTATAATTTTGGGGGTATTTATGAATAAAGATTTATTAAAAATAGAGGATTTATCTAAAGAGGAAATTTTAGATATTTTAAATTTAGCTGATCAATTAAAATATGAACTTAAACATGGAATTAAGCATCATCATCTTGAAGGTAAAACTCTTGGAATGATATTTGAAAAGTCTTCTACAAGAACTAGGGTGTCTTTTGAAGCTGGTATGTATCAACTTGGAGGATATCCGCTCTTCTTAAGTTCTAGTGATTTACAGATAGGTCGTGGGGAGCCTATACAAGATACTGCAAGGGTTTTATCTAGATATTTAAATGGAATTATGATAAGAACATTTTCTCAAAAGGAAGTATCAGACCTTGCTGAATGTTCTAGTATTCCTATAATAAATGGACTTACTGATGATGAACATCCTTGCCAAATTTTAGCCGATTTAATGACTATAAGAGAAAATAAAAATATTCTAGAAGGTTTAAAAGTAGCTTATATAGGAGATGGAAATAATATGGCTCAATCCTTATTAATAGGTTGCCTAACTTCTGGAATGGATATTTCTCTAGCTATTCCTAATAACTACATGATTAAAGAAGATTATATTAATAAAGGTATTGAAATAGCTAAAAATAATAATCTTAATTTTAATATAGTTAATGATCCTAAAGAAGCTGCAAAAGATGCTGATGTAGTGATTACTGATGTTTGGGCAAGTATGGGACAAGAAAGTGAAACTTTGGAAAGAATAAAAGCTTTTAAAGGCTATCAAGTAAATTCTGAACTTATGAAAGTTGCAAAAGATGATGCTATTGTTTTGCATTGTTTGCCTGCTCATAGAGAAGAAGAAATTACTGAGGAAATCCTAGAAAAACATGCTGATATAATTTTTGAAGAAGCTGAAAATAGACTTCATGTCCAAAAATCTATTTTAGTAAAGTTATTAAAATAATATCCTACTAATATATAAAGCCCATGGAATATTTCAAAATATCTCCTGGGCTTTAATCCTTAATATATTTATATTTTTAAAAATCGATTTCTCAAAAATGTTCTTTTAAGATATATATTACTCATTAAATAGATACAGAATAATACTATTGTAACTACAAATAAATAATTGGATATTCTACCTAATCTATTTGGTATTCTGTTTATCATCTTATTCCTCGCATCTGAATGTGCCTTATAATCATAACTAGTTTGTTCATATGTTGTATTTGAATCAATCCCCCATTCTATTCCTTTTTCACTATATACCCCCATAACACTACCATATTCCCCCTCTATACTACCTTCTGGAATATCTATTTTATATTCATAATTTATATCTGGCATATCTTCTCTTGCTATTTTAAGATAATATAAGCCGTTGTTATGTTTAGCGTTGAACTCATCAAGTAATTGAGTAATTTCATTTTTTAAGTTTGAATCAAGAGTATCTTCATTTTTAATTTTCTTTGCTATTACATCAAATATATAAGTCGTTGTATTTTCATCTGCAGTGTAAATATCTGATTCATTCCTATTTATGAATTGATCTGCTATATTAATAGATAAACATACACATGCAATGATAAATAATATTATAGTAAATTTTTTAAGTACATTTATAAATTTGCTTTGTTTTTTTAATATTAAACTCATTTCTTTTATGACAGTCTTTTCTTCACCAAAATTAGTAATTGCTTTTTCAATACTCTCATTCTCACTTAATCCTTGTTTTCTTAATTCTTTTACTTCTTCCAACAAATGAACTTTAGTTTCTTCTTTTAATATTTTTGTTTCTTCATCTTTTTCATCAAATTTCTTGTAGATTTTTTCTACATATTCTTCTATTTTATTCATATTACTTTACCTCCATAAAATTATCTAAAATATTTTTTAAAGCTTTCCACTCATTAGAGCTTCTAAGATAATTTTCTTTACCTTCATCAGTAATAGAATAATATCTTCTTCTTCCCCCACTTGTTCCTTTAGTATCATTCCAATACCCTTTTATATAACCTCGTTTTTCTAATCTCTTTAGTGATACATATAGTGTAGCTTCTTTCATTTCAAATTCTTCTTTTGATTTTTCTTTAATTTTCTTTGCTATTAAATATCCATACATATCTTCATCATATAATACAGATAAAATAATAACATCGACGTAGCCCTTAAGAACTTCTTTATCGAATTCCATTTCATAAGCCTCCTTTTATAATAAAGTACTTTATATTATTAAGTACTTATTCATTATAATATAAAGTACATTATATTATCAAGTACTATTTCCAATCTATTCTTAATATTCCAAAAATATTAAAGACACTCTTTTCGAGTGCCTTTTTTGAATAATATATTAAATCTATTATATAAATTAAAATTTTATTATAATAATTCATTTTACTTCTTAATATTTTAATATTTTCTAATTACCTTTTTCTTCTACACTTTTTATCCATATCATACATAATTTTAATAATCCCTAATAAGAAAATGCTAATTTGTGAAAAAGTTATATAGTTATAAAACTTACTACTCAAAAACATACCAATAATTCCTAAAAATATAACTAATAGACCTACATTTAACATATCTCTACCTATTATCATTGATACTTTATCTTTGTTATATTTTTTTGCATCAAATCCATTTAACATATCTCCTGCATTTTGACTTTTAATTACCCACCCTAAAAAAGTAAAAAATCCTCCTATAAAGATAGTAATCATAACTAATCCATATATATCTACATTCCTCATATATATCCCTCTTCCCCTTATAATTTTATATATTAATTTAAAAAGTAACTTCTATAATCATAACCTTATTATAATCAAGTATTAAAGTTTTTTCAGTCATATTTTATATTATAGTATTAAATTTATAATTGAATTAGTAAAAAAGAGATAAACATTATATTCCTTGCTCCGTCGCATGCGCTCCAAGTCGCCGTCATACAATGTTTATCTCTTTACAAACTGAAGGAAGGAAATTATAAAAGCTCTATTTCTTACACTACGAATTTTACTACTCTAATAAATTTATCCACAACTTGTCCATAGATATAATTTCCTGATAGTAGAATATTATTGTGACATTTGACAAAATCATAAAAAAATAAGAGCATAGAGTTGCACACAAACCTGAAAGGAATGATCTCTATGCTCAACAAAAATATTGATATTCTTGTAAATTTAAATTTATCACAAGAAAAAGTATCAGTCAATGAAATAATTGATACAGTTACTAAAACCTTAAAAACAACTACTACTGAAATTATTGGCACTATAATAGATAGTATTCAAGAAAATATATTGGACAATCATTTAGGTAGTAAATGGAATGAATTAAAAAACAAAATGGTTCCATGGGAGTGTCCTAATTGCTTTGAAAAATGTGAATTCGTGCGCCGTGGTAAAAGAAATCGCAAAATACGTAGTAGTAGCGGTGTTATTGAATTTTACCTGTACAGAGTTACATGTAAAGCTTGCAATTCGACTTTTTGTCCTTTTGGGCAATTCTTAGGTATTAAACCTAGAATGAGAATTACTAATGAGTTTGATGAAAAAATATTAAAGATTGCAAGCAATTTATCTTATTCTAA
>NZ_JACSQZ010000023.1 GCF_014836325.1 Clostridium gallinarum | reverse complement strand
AAGTATACCCTTATTTAATAAAAGAATTTTTTAAAAAAGTATTGACTTTTTATAACTGGTCTATACATTAAAAAAGAAGCTATTTCTAAGGAATAAAAATTTCCTTAGACTAGCTCCTTTTATGTTTTATATATTATTTTATTTCATTATATTTTTTATAATTAAATCCATCAAAAAATGTTATACATTTATCTAACATAAACTTTATTACTTCATCAGCTTCTAAAGTTTCATAAAAATCTAACATCAACTTATTATATTCAATCTTATATCTAGCTGGTACAGAAAGTACTCCTATGTTATTAGCTAATAGTATAAGATTTGATGAAAGCCTAGCAGTTCTCTTATTTCCATCATAGAAGAACTTACAGTAGGATAACCATAAATTCAGTACAATAGCTTTTTCTAGTAAATTATCTATAGAATTTATTTTTTCTATATCAGATTTAAATACTTTATCTAAATTCTCTGAATTAATACATTTATATTTAACTGTTCCTGCAATTCCAATATTACCATTTCTAAAATCACCAACTATTAAGGCTTCATCTTTTGCAACTTTACAATGAATATCACAAATAACTTCTTTGTTTAAACCCAAATAATCTTTTCTACTTAAGTTAATAATATAATCCCAGGATGATTTAATATTTAATATTTGATTTTGATCACTTAACTTGTGCCCACCAACAGTAATACCATCTAGTAAAGTTTGTACCTCTGGGAAAGTAAATGGATTATTCTCTAAATTCCCCATATCATAAACAAACTCACTAATCATCTGCTTTACATAAGTTAAAATATATCTTTTATCACCCTTAGGTAATCCTTCTTTAAATTTATATTTATATCTAGGAATATACGTCTCCATAGCCAACACCTCAAATAAGTATTATTACCCTATTATTATATACCAATATCCTTCTCCATTAAACAAAAACCTAACTATTATTAAACTAATGATAATTACAATTTCTTACATCTAACTAAATAGAGGGCTGTTGAAAACATCCCTCTATTCCAAATTAAAAACTCCGACAGGAGTTTTTTCCTAAATTCTACATTATTCATTATACATTTTACATTAAATTCTCTACATTCTTAATTCTTAATTTTTCATTTCCCTAGTGTTTATTCCATATTCAAAATATCTCATGAATTTTTTAGCAACTTCTTCATGGTTATATTCTTTTTCATTAATTATTTCATAAAGTGCTGCTGAAACTAATACTCCAAGTAAACTATAGCTTAATAGTTCTGGGTCCTCATCTTTAATAAATCCCCCAAGTATTCCTGCTTTGAATTTACTAGTACTATTATCTATAAGAACTTTTATTTCTTCTCTTAGCATATCGTTTCTTTCTTCTGTTCCCCATAACTGACTAATTATAACTTTAAATAAATCCTTATTTTCATAAACATACTTAAGCATTACTTTAACTGATTCTTGTATAATTTCATAGGGATTATCCATTCCTTTAGTTGCTTCATTTACTTCTTCATGAATAAGGGTTATACCTTCCTTAATAATAAATATGAAAAGTTCTTCCTTACTTTTGAAGTGATAATATAAGCTACCCTTAGCTACACCAGCTCTCGCAACAACTTCATCCATAGTTGCTCCAGTATAACCACAATTTGAAAAAACCTTTATGGCTGATTCAAAAATAGCTCTTTTAGTTTTGTTCATCTAATCTCCACCTTTTTAAAAATTATCCTTTCGAATACGAGTATAATAATCTATAACATTTCTATCATATACTTCACTAATTTTTATGGAGCTTAAAAGAAAATCCGCACTAGACTTGCTCATAGCAACAGCTACATCATATAATACAGCTATTCTAAGTAAAGCCTTAACATCTGGATCATGTGGTTGGGATGTTAATGGATCCCAAAAGAATATCATTATATCAATATCGCCATTTACTATAGCAGCACCTATTTGTTGATCTCCTCCCATAGGCCCACTTTTAAAACCTTTCACTTCTAATCCTGTTGTTTCAGTAATTAGCTTAGATGTAGTTCCTGTACCACAAAGTATATGTTTACTTAGTTCTTCTTTATTTTCAGATACCCAGTTTAATAAAGCTTCTTTTCTATTGTCATGAGCAATAAGAGCTATTTTCTTAACTTCTCCCATTTTATAACCCATCGTAATCCTCCCCCTTATTATGTACAATCTATATATTGATATTAAAATTATACATAACAAAATTTTATTTTACAATGGGACAAAGAGATAAACATTATATTCCTTGCTCCGTCGCCTGCGCTCCAAGTCAACCTCATACAATGTTTATCTCTTTGCAAACTGAAGGAAGGAAATTATAAAACTATTATTCACAGGGTAATACGCTTATAATTTCCTAAAAAAGGACAAAGTCTATATTATAACTAAGATGTTTAAGCTCCCCTTATTTCTCGGAATAATTTTTCCATTAAATATTTCATTATTTATGATTATTAACTTATCTTCTCCATGTTTACGTCGTCTAACTTCTATATTATAATCTTCCAATTCATTTTTTATCTTAATATTATAGCTATTCCAAGATTCAGGTACACAAGGCTCTATTATATATCCTTTTCCTTCTATTTTCTTTAAACCTAAAATATCTTCAATTCCTACTTTATACATCCAACCTGATGCTCCAGTATACCAGCTCCAGCCACCTCTTCCACCATGAGGTTCTTTAATATACACATCTGCTGCCATTACATAGGGCTCTACCTTATATCTTCTTGCTTCTAATTCTGTGTTAGAATGATTAATTGGATTTATCATATTATAATACTTCCATGCCTTATCCCCAAATCCTAGTTTAGTTAATGCAAGAATTACCCAAACTGCTGCATGAGTGTATTGACCACCATTTTCTCTAACTCCTGCAACATAACCTTTAATATATCCTGGCTCTAAGCTTGATTTATCAAAAGGAGGAGATAAAAGTTTAATTAATCCATTATTTTTATCTACAAGATATCTATCTACAGCTTCCATAGCTTCTAAAGTTCTTGATTCTTTACCTGCCTTAGATATTATAGACCAACTTTGAGCTATAGAATCTATTTTACACTCGTCATTTTCTCTTGAGCCTAAAGGCTTTCCATTATCAAAATAAGCTCTTCTATACCAGCCTCCATCCCAAGCATTTTTTTCAAGATTTTCTTTTATAAATTCTTTAAAGCTTTCATATTCTTCTTTCTTTTCATTATCTTTTTTATAACTACAAAGTTCTTTAAAGCCATCTAATATTTTATATAAGAACCAGCCTACCCAAACACTTTCACCCTCACCTTTATTTCCAACAGTGCTCATTCCATCATTCCAATCACCACTACCAATTAAAGGTATATTATGTTTTCCAAATTTCAATCCTCTATCTATTGCTCTTAGACAATGCTCATAAATGCTTCCCTTTTTATTAGATACATTAACTATTGTATATCTTTCATCTTCCCCATCTTTTAAAGGTTCATCTTCTAAATAAGGAGCTTCTTCATCTAAAATAGTATAATCACCTGTAGATTTTATATACTCTATAGTTACATAAGGTAGCCATAATAAATCATCTGAAAATCTAGTTCTTATTCCAGAATTAATAACAGGATGCCACCAATGCTGAACATCACCTTCTAAATACTGTCTAGATGCACTTCTTAATATTTGCTCTCTAGTTACTTTAGGTTCTAAAATTCCTATAGACATAGAATCTTGAAGCTGATCTCTAAATCCATAAGCTCCACCACTTTGATAAAATGCACTTCTTGACAAATATCGACAACTTAAAGTTTGATACATTAACCATCCATTTAAAAGATAGTCCATAGAAGGATCTGGTGTCTTTACTTGTATATTTCCTAGGAAATTTGACCAATATTCTTTTACTTCCTTTAGAGAATTATGAACATTTTGTATATCCTTATATTTATTTATCTTTTCTTCAATTAATTCTTGGCTTTCTTCTTCTCCTAATATAATTACTATTTCTCTTTCTTCTCCAGCTTCTAAATGGAAAGCAATTTGTGATGCTAAACAAGGATCATAAATACTTCCAGCTCGATTATTTAACTTTTCTATTTTTAATCCATTAGGATTACTTAAGTCTTCGCCTACTCCAATAAAGCTTTTTCTATCTCCAGTAAAACTTTGTTCTTCTTCTCCTAAGATAGACAAATAGGCTTTTAATTTACCAAAATATTTAGAATATGGATTTATACCATAAATGTAATTATTATTTATATTTGTACTTATATATTTTGCACTTCCGTAATTATAAACACCTAGAACTAATTGAGCATAATAAAATAATGATAAACTTCTGCTAGAATTAGATAAATTTTTAAGCTTAACCCTACAAAGCTTTAATTTTTCATCCTTAGGACAAAATACTTGCATTTCACTCTTAATATTATAGGCTGTATGTTTAAAGGTAGAATATCCAAAGCTATGTTTTATAATATACTCTCCACCATCTCTAATTGGCATTGGAGTGATAGTAAAGTATGTTCCAATATCATTATCTCTAATATATAAAGCTTCTCCAGTTTCATCTACTACCCAATCATTATTCCATGGTGTAATTTTATTTTCTCTACTATTTCCACACCAAGTATAACTAGAGCCTACCTCTGAAATATGGAAACCAAAATCCTTATTAGAAATTACATTTATCCAAGGTGCTGGAGTATTTTCGTAATCCTTTAGTTTAATTACATAACTTTTATCTTTCTTATTAAAACCACCATATCCATTAAAGAAATCTAACTTATCTTCTTCACTCTCAAATTCTTTAGTATATTCAAATTCTTCATTTTTTATATTTGCTGATTCTAAATTAAGTTTTATTTTTGATTTCTCTTCCTTAATACTCTCTTCCTTATTTCCAAAGTTTTTTATATAATCTCCTTCATTTATATTAACTTTTATTCTGTTAAATGGAGCAACTTCTTCATCTCTTTTATATCCCTCATAATCAAAATTATTAGCTTCCATTAATTGATTAGCTAAGTTTCCATTTTTAGAATCTATATAGAGCCTTGAAATTCCTATTAGAAAATTCCTAACTTCTTCTCCCATTGTTGATTTATTATGAAGGAATACTCCACCTGATTTATTTATATTTTCTCTTTCTACAGAGTTTTTAACTGTAGAAAGAATTTCTTTTTGAAGTGGTTCTTCATAGGATGCTTCCTCTTCATTGTAAATTATTAAATCACTCTTAATTCCCTTATTTTTAAAATAATAATGCATATTAATAACTTGCCTTAATAAATCTATATCTTCTTCACCATAAATAATTAAAAGTATAATTGGTAAATCCCCTGATATTCCATAAGTCCATAGATTTTCTTGATTCATATTAATATTTTTTATATACTCTTCTCTATTTTTTCTCCCACTATGAAGATAAAGTAAATAAGAAGCTAGGCTTTGATATATATTAGCTTGAGCTGATCTAATTCCTATATGCTTAAGCTCTAGCTGATTTGCATAGTTATATTCATCTAAGTTTTTTTCTAGCTTTGAAATTTCTTTATATTTGTATATTAAATCTAATATTTCTTCTCTGCCCTCACCTGCTCCAGTTAAATAATAAATACTTGCCTCTTCTTCTGGCTTTAATGTAAGCCTAGTTCTAATACTCATAATTGGATCTAATACAGTTCCTACAGTATTTTGAAGTGGTGCATCATTATCCATAACTTCTGGTGATTTTAAATTTCTATTTCTTCCTATAAAATTAAGTCTTGAAGTTTCATAAGTTAAATCACCATCTAATTCATTATTACTAACTACACTATGAAAAATATACTGAGTAGCTGCACCTTCTGACCTTGGTCTTCTATTTCCTATTAAGGCTTTAGCTTCTTCATTATATTCTGTGCTTATAAATAAATTTGAAAAGCTAGGGTGTACTGCATCTCCCTCAAAGGATTGAAGTGTAACTTCTAGATAGCTAGTTATTTCTATAGTTCTTTGCTTTTTAGCATTATTTTTTAATGTTATTTTCCTAATTTCTAAATTATCTTCACTAGCTAACATTACTTCATATTTAGTGCTTATATTACCATCATTTCTTTCAAAGGTTGCTTTATCTAATGTAAATTCTACTGAGTAAGTATCATTTTCTTCCTTACAAGGTTCATAGCTTGCACTCCAATAATCATTTGAATTTAAGTTCTTAATATAAAAGAACATTCCACTACTATCAGAAGTGCTATCCCCCTTCCATCTATAAATAGTCATATCATTCTTTTTAGAATAACCACTTCCACTATCTGAAATCATAGTTGAATAACTTCCATTTGAAAGTAATAAGACTTCTGGATTTTCTCTTTTGCTACCTTTAAATATTCTTGGTATAAAGCTTTCTCTTTCCATTACTTTATTATTTATATTAGTAATATCTATATCTCTATCAAAAACTATATTTTCAGGAACTCTTTCCTTTAATAAAATCTCAACTGCTTTAATTTCTGGAATACTATGAAATCTTTCTATTAATATATTTCTATTTAATACATTATCTAAGGCAAGTAGAGACATTCCTAAATGATGAACCATATAACATCTAACTTCCTTAGGATTTTCATATCCCTTAGTGTAATCTATAGCTTCAATAAAACCATATCTTCCATAGGCTTTTAAATTATAAAGCTTTTTAAGATTATCTAAAGAAGCTTTTGTATCTAAAGGTAGTGTCATAATAGATGAATATGGAGAAACTACAACTTCATCTTCTAACCCTCTTTTTAGTCCTACTCCTGGAACCCCAAAGGCTTTATATTGATAGTTTTGACTTACATCAAATTCATAATAAGCAGATTCTGATATTCCCCAAGGGATATTTTTCTTTTCTCCATAAGCTTTTTGAGCCTTTACTACCGAAGAATAAGTTAATGACCAAATAGTATTATCAAAGCTTTTTACTATTTGGAATGGCATAAAATATTCAAACATAGTCCCACTCCAAGATACTAAGGATTTATATCCAAAGGCTTTAGTCATATTTCTACTTAGGTTATACCAATGTTCCTTTTTAATTTCTCCTCTTGCTATAGATAGTAATGAGGCTATTCTTGCTTCTGATGCCATTAAGTCATAATAAGAATTTCCTAGAGAATTTTCTTCTATGTTATATCCAATAGCAAATAATCCTCTATCCTTGTTATATAGGAATTCAAAAGTCATATCATACATATTACTATCAATTTCTGATGCTAAAATACTAATTCTTTCATCAAACTCTTTAAGCTTAATTATCTTTTTATCTAGTATTTCTTGATAATCTTCTCCTGAAGCTTCTTTTATTTCTACTAAAATATCTATAATTTGAATAAGTGTTGGCATTCTATAATCCTTAAAAGAATCTAAAACTAACTTTTCAATTCCATCAAAAACAAAATTATAAAAATCTATCTTTCTTTCAATTTCTTTTTCTAACTTTATTAACCAATAATATTCCTTATTATCTTTTTCATTTTTATTTTCATTAATTTTTTCTATTTTACTTTTAACTTTCTGTAATTCATTTTCTAAGGCAACTTTATAATCCTTTAATTTTATATCATCTGGAAGTCCATCATAAAATTCTTCCTTATCATCTATCCTAATTAACGAAAAAGTATCCTTTAAAGCAGATATTTCTTTTTCCCTAACTATTGATTTATTTCTAAAAGTTCTAATTTCTTCCTTAATTATCCACAGGTATCCTAAAAGATTTCCACTATCTACTGTGGATATATATCTTGGCCATAGGGATAACTTTGTTTTTGTATCATACCAATTTAAATAATGCCCCTTATATTTTTCTAGTCCTCTCATTCCATCTAGTATTAATTCAAGTCTATAAATAACTTCACCTATTGATAAATATCCTAAGTCGTAGGCTACAATATTACTAATTAACCCCATTCCAATATTAGTTGGAGAAGTTCTATTTGCCACTCCCTTATATGGTTTTTCTTGATAATTATCTGGAGCTAAGTAATTATTTTCTTCATTAATAAAGTCCTCATAATAAGCCCAAGTTCTTCTTGCTATTTCTCTTAAAAATTCTTCTTCTTCAATTTCAAGTCTATCTTGTATGATTCTTTCTTCCTTAGATATTCTACAAGCAATCATTGGAGCTAAAGCCCATAATATAGCTATTGGTATTGTAGTTACTATTACTTCAAAGGAATTTGAAAAACTAAAGACAATTACAAATATAGCTATAACTAAAGATGGCCACATTTTTTCATAATACAATTGATAATTGTTTTCAATTGATTTTTCTATTCTTTCAGCTGTTTTCCATTGAAGTAAGTTTTTCTTAGATACTATTAATCTATATAAAGTTCTAACTATAGCATCTATCATTAAATAGGCTTGATATGGAATAAAGCTTATAATAAGAACTATTTGTTTTATATTTTTAAAGGTTCCCATTAGCTTCTTTTTAGGTGTAACAACAAAATCTGTAACAGTAAATACTAAGGGAATTATTATTGCTAAAAATAATAATATTGATACTTGAATAGCACCCCTAAGTATTGTTAAAGTTGAAATTAATCCAAGTAATAAACTTGGTGCTAAAAGGCTTCTTCTAAGGTTATCAAAGATTTTCCACTTTGCTATAATTGATAAATCCTTTGAGAATAAAAAGCCTATTATTTGCCAATCCCCTCTAACCCAGCGGTGTAATCTTAATGCACTTGCTAAGTAACTTGAAGGATAGCTATCAATAACTTCAATATCTGTAACTAATGCACATCTAGTTAAAACTCCTTCAAGTAAATCATGAGATAATACTGTATTTTCTTTGATTTTATCTTTTAACAAATTGTAAAAACTATTAATTTCTATAATTCCCTTACCAGTAAATATTCCTTCGTTAAATAAATCTTGATATGTATCTGATGAGGCTGTAGAATAAGCATCTACCCCTGCATCTCCTGCAAATGTTTCCGAAAAACATGTTTTATGTTTATCTTCTAAATTGATACTTACCTTTGGCTGCATTATACTATAGCCTCTTACTATTTTATTTCCTTCAATATATGGTTTGTTTAAAATATGGCTCATAGCAGATATCATTTTATTTGCACTGCCTATAGGTAAGAATGTATCACTATCTAAGGTTATTATATATTTAGCATCCTTTAAAACTTCAATATTAGAGCTTACCACATTATAGCTAGTTTCTTTATTTCCTTTAATTAATGCCATAAATTCCATAAGCTTTCCTCTTTTTCTTTCATAGCCCATATAAACTCTTTCTGAAGAATTATATGATCTTTTTCTATTTAAGAAGAAAAATTTAGTGTCACTAGCTTCCTTTGAATACTTTTCATTTAAGTTTTTTACAAGCTTTAAGCCTTCTCTATTAATTATTTTATCTATATCTTCAACTTCATTTTGGCTATCAAACAAGTCTCCTAATAAAGCAAAATATATATTTTCATCTCTATTTGCCAGATGATAAATCTCTAGCTTTTTCATTAAATTATTTACATCACTTTTATTGCTAAAAATAGCTGGAATAACTACTATTGTTTTATCTTCCTTAGGTACTCCATTAGAATAATCCATCTTAGGTATAAAGCTAACTCTTACAACTTTTGCAATAAACCAATTATATAAAGAAATAACTACTTCACTAGATGGAATAAGCATTAAAATAAAAGCAAATATGTATTGCCCCATGCTAACTCCAAATGGAATGAAATATGTTAAAATTAATATTCCTAAATCAACTAAAATAGTTCCAAATACTATTGATAATATATATGAAACTTCAGGAATCCCTTTATTTATATTTTTATTTATTCCAAATCTTCTTAAGAGCTCTTGTGAGCCATTATCTACCAAATAATATCCAATATGTTTTTTATATAAATTCTCCTCTTCTATATATAAACTACTAAGTTCTAAAGCAGTTTTTACTAACTGAATTTCATCTATATTAGTTTTATTAGATATTTCTTCAATCTTATGTCTATAATAATCCTTAGTTTCAAAATCCATATTATTATAAACTTCAGCTGGATCTCTCATTAATAAAGCTTCAACCTTAGAAGTTTTCTCAAAGAAGTTTTTCCAATTTATAGAGTCCATTATTCTTAATGAGTTTATATTTATACCAATAGCTGTTGCTATACCACTTTCCTTTATATGTTCTTTTATTATTTCTTTTTCAAAGGTACTATTTTCATCTCCACTTAATCTTTCTAAAGCAAATTTATATATTCTTTCATCTTCAATAGAATTATCTCTTAAAATACTAAAGAACTTATCTATAAATTCTGGAGAAAATAATCCATCATGTAAGCTTTTATCATCACCTAAATAATTAACTTCATTAGTACCTAAATCTTCTTCTCTTTTAACTAATGGATATTTGCTTTCTAATTTTAATAATAAAGATTCTATATTTTTATTTTCATAATAATCTATTACTAAATTAGCAAGCTCCTTAGCTCCTAACCTTTGTTTTTGAAGAACCACCATATCATTTACTATTAATCCAAGCTTTATAATTAAAGCTATTCTTAGCATTAATGGAAATGCCCAAAGCTCTCCAATAGTAAAATCTTCATTTAAATTATTTATAAATTTTATTGGATCTTCTTCATCTTTAATACCTTGATTTATATCTATATAATCCTTTGCAAAGCTATAAATTCTAGGATAATTTATTCCCTCTATATTTATATTCGGTAAATTTTCAAAGTAACTATAAGGAAGGTTATGCTTTATAGTCTTAAATTCTTTTTCTATTAAATAAATATTGTCTAAAAGCCATTCTGCTGATGGGATAACCTCTTCTCCCTGCTTTACTAGCTTATTTAGATATTTATGGTTATGAAGAATTCCCTTAAAGGCTTCATTTAATTCCATAAGTACAGTTTTTCTGATATTTCTAACCACTTCATCCTTCACAAATAAATCCCCTTTCTTTTTACTTATGTTTATATTTATTTTATTTTTATCTAATCTATAAACATTAAGGTATTTTTCCCATTAGATAGGATTATTATTTGCAAAAATATGAAATCTTACTCATGTCGAATTATGCACTTTACTTTTAAATCATCATAATTTTAAGTTATTTATTACTTCATAATATAAACACCATTGGGATTATTTATTATACACTTTTCAATTTCATCAATTTGAGCAATAGCCTCTTCCATTGTTGAATATACGCCTAATTGAACTCCATTTGAAGAAAATATCCCCTCAGGAGCAAACCTTCCCCATACAATTGCTTTTCTTTTTTTGTCTCCAAAAACAGATGTAATTTCAACTTTAATTACATTAACTAATTCTTTTTTATTTTGAGTTCTAATCCACATAAAATTCCCCTCTTTTCACAGCTAAGTTTATTTTCTCTTAATCGATTCTATAGAATAAGATATTGTTTGAACTAGCCATATGATTGTCACCATTACCATAGGCATCACACCAAAATTCCATAAATCATGACCTATAACACAAAATATCCAAAGAATAATACAAGTTATTGATACACATTTATATGCTTTATAAGCACTTTTAAATATTCCTAATTTTATTGCTTCATCACAACTTTCTACCCATTTTTTTGAAAAATTAATATCATATATACTTCCTTTCAATAAAGGATTAATTTCTTTTTCTAAGTTAATTACATTTTTTTGTATTAAAATAGAGGATATAAGGCAAAGTATAAATCCTATAAATGAGCAAAAAACTCTTATAATACTAATATCTCCACTTCTGCTATAAAAAGTTGATAAAACGCTTGCTACTCCAAAAAAGAAAAATCCTACAATAGTATTTATAGAGGTAATTAATAGTAAAATAGATAAATTTCCTTCTATTTTATCTACTATATCTTCATTGTCATTTGATTTTTTAAATAAATCATATTTCTTTCGTGTATTAGCATATATAATTTTACTTATTATTATTATTATTAAAGATAGTACAATGCTAACAAATGGTGTAATTTTTTCAAGAATACTTATAAGTAAAATAGGAACACTTTCTCCTAATATTTCTTTTAAATTTCCAGATATAAATCCCGTGAAAAAACCTGCAATCAAAGCTATAATTATCAAAATTATAAAACCCTTAAAAGCTTTCTTATCTTCCTTTTTAATTTCATTAATATTAGTATTACTCATTAATATCGTCCCCCTCATAACTAAAAATATCTTCTACTTTTACATTAAATACTCTTGCTATTTTTAATGCTAAAGTCACTGATGGAGAATAATCTCCACGTTCAATTTGACTAATTGTCTGCCTCGATACCCCAACCAAATTTCCCATTTCTGTTTGATTGACATTAATTTTGGCTCTATATTCTTTCAAACAATTGTATAATGGCATATAAATCCTCCTGACTATTTTCATTGTCATTATGACAAATATAGTTGTCATTTATAATTGTAATTTATTCCAATAATCATGTCAAGATTTACTTAGTAATAATTCCCAAAAAAAAAGATTAGGATAATAAAATGGGTTCATTATCCTAATCTAATAATTTTATTTTCTATTAAATTTACTATGCGTTAAAAAATTCAGTAAATAATTTTATTGTGTAATAGTTATCTTTAACTGTTGCAAGCTCTCTTATAGAATGCATTGAAAGTAATGGTGCTCCCATATCCATTACTGGAATAGTTAATAGAGACGTTGTTATTGGTCCTATAGTTGTTCCACCTCTAACATCTGATCTATTAAAGAATTTTTGGTATGGAACATTGGCAGCTTTGCATAGACCTTCAAAAATTGCAGCATTGTAGCTATCTGTGCTATAACTTCCTGATGCAGCTGTTTTTAATACAGGACCATTACCTAATACTGGTCTATTAGTTGGGTCATGTTTTTCTTCTGCATTTGGATGTACAGCATGAGCTAAGTCTGCTGAAATCATTAATGAATTTGATAAAGCTCTATGAAGTCCTTCTCTATCTTTTCCTAATGCTAAAGTTATTCTTTCTAATATATTTAATAATAACGCTGAGTTAGCTCCTTGAGCTGTAAGGCTTCCAATTTCTTCATTATCTATACAAACCATAACCTTAGTTGATTTATTTACCTTACTTTCAATTAAAGCTTGAATTCCTGTGTACACCATCCACATATCATCTAGTCTACCAGCTGAAATAAACTCTTCGTTTAATCCTATAATTCCACCTTTTTCAATTTCATATAATCCTAAATCAAACCCTAGAATATCACTAGCTTCTACCTTTAACTCTTCTGCTAAAACCTTAACTAAATATCCATTCTTTTCAAATTTATCATTTATTAAGCTTAATAAAGGTAATGTATCTTTTTGTTTATTTATTGCAAAACCTTCATTTACACTTCTATTCATATGAATTGCTACACTTGGTATTATAAGAAGTGGTTTATTTATATTTACAATTTTAACTTCTGGCTTTAAAGTAGATTCTCCTTTTAATGTAACCTTTCCTGCTATTCCAAGTGGTCTATCAAACCAAGTATAAAGAAGTGGTCCACCATAAACCTCAGTATTAAGCTTTAAGTACTTTCCTTCTGAAACCATTTCTGGATTTGCCTTAATTCTAAATCCTGGAGCATCAGTATGAGCTCCTATTAACTTAAATCCATCTTCTTCAACATCTCCATTTCCTACTGTAAAAGCAATAAGAGCTGAATCATTTTTTATAACATAATACTTACCTTCTTTTTGTAAGTTCCATTTTTCACTTTCTTTTACTTCACTAAAACCATTTAAATCTAATCTTTCTTTTATAGTTTTTACTGAATTATATGCTGTTGGACTTTTATATAAAAAGTCAATTAAATCTAATGCTAATTCTTTTTCCATCTTAATCCTCCTAATATATTTCAATTAATATTTTATATTATTAAAGTATTTTAAACTTGAAATTTAATATGCTTATTTAAGTAAAATAATAAAATAATAAACATATTATCTAATATACTTTTATTATAGCATAAAATTTATACTTAACCATTATTATACTTCTTTAAAGCATTTTTATTATAATTGAAATAAATTCACTTTGGTATATAATAAGCTTATAGTATTGCAAAAATTAAGAATTAAATCTAATTTTTGAGGAAAATTTATATAGATAGGAGTGATGAAATGATATCTAAATTTCTAGTTAAAACCTTTATTAAAGACTTTGAAAATACTAAAGACCCTAAAGTTCGTAATAAATATGGTAATTTAGGTGGATTTGTTGGAATAACTATTAACTTTATTTTATTTCTAATAAAATTCTTTATTGGTATGTTAGTAGGTTCTATTGCAATATCTGCTGATGCCTTTAATAACTTATCTGATGCTGGTTCATCTATAATTACTATACTTGGATTTAAAATGGCAAGCAAACCTGCTGATGCAGAGCATCCTTTTGGACATGGAAGAATAGAATATTTATCTGCACTCTTAGTTGCTTTTTTAGTAATGTTAGTTGGAATTCAATTTATTAAATCATCAATTGAAAGAATTTTAAATCCCACTCCAGTAACCTTTGAACTTATACCATTTATTCTTTTGTTAATTTCTATTGGTTTTAAGGTTTGGTTGTCTTCATTTAATAAATTTGTTGGAAATAAAATTAATTCCTCAGCATTAAAGGCTGCTGCAACAGATGCTCTTGGTGATGTGTTTACTTCTACTACTGTTGTTATTTCATTTTTATTATCTAAATTCACAAGCTTCCCAATAGATGGATATATAGGCGTACTAGTTGCTTTAGCAATTTTATATGCAGGTTTTGAATTAGTTAAAGAAACTCTTAATCCCTTACTTGGTGAAGCACCTGATCCTGAGCTTGTAAATGATATATGTGAAAAAGTTTTATCTTATCCTCTTATTTCAGGAGTTCATGACCTTATAGTTCATAATTATGGTCCTGGAAGAATAATAGCTTCAATACATGCTGAAATACCATCTGATAAAGACATAATGGAAATTCATAATGTAATAGATATGGCAGAAAGAGAAGTTTCTAGAGATTTAAACATACACCTAGTAATTCATATGGATCCAATTTGTATTATTACAGATGAAATAAAGGAAACTTGGGACTATGTAGAAAAAGTTTTAAGAAAATATCCAGAAATTAAATCAATGCATGATTTTAGAATAATTGGAGAAGGAGATACTAAAAACCTTATATTTGATATAGTTGTATCCCCTTCAATAGCAAGTAAGAGAAAAGAAAAAGAAGAAATGCTTAAAAATATTAAAGAAGCAATCCATTCAGAACACCCACAGTACAACTGCGTAATTACAGTAGACTATGACTTTATGTAGGGTCCCCCTATAAATAATGTATAATGAAGAATTAAGAATGTAGAATTAAGGTTGTTTTGCATAGCAAAACTAAATTTGGAGCAAAGCTCCTTTTATTTAAAAATCCTATTGATTTTTTTCCTTAATTCTTCATTATTTTTTATTCTTTTAAAACTTTGCAACTTTTTCTTTTAATCAAAGTTACTGGCACTACATACTTAGGTGAAAACTTACTATCATTTTCTATTGATTCTATAATAGATTTAGTTGCTATATCTGCCATTTTTACTAACTCCATTCTTATTGAAGTAAGTGGTGGAGTAAAATATTTTGCTGACTCGATATCATCAAATCCTATAACAGAAATATCCTCTGGAACTTTTAAACCTGCTTCTTTTATAGCTTTTATTGCACCAAATGCTATTTTATCATTACTAGCAAAAATAGCAGTAAAATTAATGTTTTTATTTAATAGTTTCTTAGCTGCATCATAACCGGCATTTTCAACAAATTCACTATTTATTATTAATTCTTGGTCTACTTTTATACCAGAATCCTCTAGTGCTTTTTTATATCCTCTAATTCTATCATTTGATGAAAATTTAACTGTGCCTCCAGTAATATGTGCTATATTCTTATGATTCATGTCTATAAGATATTTTGTAGCATTATAAGCACCATTATAATTATCAGCATTCACTATCATACACTTATTATAAGTTTCATCATTCTGCTTAATAGATTGGTCAACTAATAAAACTTTATACCCTTTATTAATTATTGCTTTTATAGATTCATCTCCATCATTCTGACCTATGAAAATTCCTCCAGAAATAGTTTTATTGTAAAAATATTCCTTAATTTTCTCATACCCATCAACAGTATGTATTATATGAACAAGAACTGTATAATCCATTTCACTTGCCATTTCTATTACTGAACTAGTAAATTCCAAATAATATGGACTTTTTGTAATTATATTTTTAAGACTATCCCCTTTACACATTAAATCTATAATAAATAATCCAATAACTCTGTTTTTACTTCCTGCAAGCATCCTTGCTGAAGCATGTGGCACATAATCATATTCTTTAATTACCTTTAATACTTTTTCTCTTGTTTTTTCTGGAACATTTGAATAATTATTTATAACTCTGGATACAGTACTACGCGATACTCCTGCAAGTTTTGCAATTTCACTGCTTTTCATAAAAACTTATCATCCTTTCATTTTAAACACGTGTTTATATATAATACTATATTATTTATTTCTATTTTTCAACATTTTATTACTTATCAAAACAAGAAAACACCTATATATTAAATACTTTTTCAGTTTAATATATAGGTGTTTTTATAACTTTTTATTTAGTATATTTTTTTATTAAAACTATTTATCATTTAATTGTTTAAACATTTCTATCATTTCTTCAATTAATGATTTAATTGTTTCAGCTGACATCATTTGATCTTCTGCATGCATTATTATTAATGAAAATTCAACCTTATCTCCCGATGCTTCTTTTTGTATCAATGAAGTATGTGCATGATGTCCTTTTATAAGATATTCTGATGATTCATTTATCTTCTTTTCAGCTTCATTATACTTTCCTTCTCTAACGTCTCTTAATGCTTCAATAGCTAATGATTTTGCCATTCCAACATTACTAATTATCTCAAAAGCTATTAATTCAATTCCATCCATTTGTAAATCCTCGCTTCTAAATTATTAACTTATAATATTTAGTTCATTATATTTTTAAATTACTAATATCTAATATTCTAATCTTTAGATTAATTATACTTCTTCTAATTTCATTTCATTTTGTGATTCTTTTCTCATCTCAGATTTATTTGCTGCTATTACAAAAGGTGCATATACTAATACACTAGCTGCAAGACATATAAAACCTACAATTAACGCTGTTATATTTCCACCCGTTCCCAAAAATGGCATCAATGGTCCTGGAGTTGTCCAAGGAATACCGATTACTACCGGTGGCATAATTTCAAGAACAATAACTGCTACATACCCAATTATTATGTTTACAAATGGTGCTAATATAAATGGAATTATATAAATTGGATTTAAAACTATAGGTAGTCCAAATATCACCATTTCATTTATGTTAAACAATCCCGGTGCTAAAGAAAGTTTAGCTATACTCTTTGTTTCCTTTGATTTACAGAATATTAACATTGCTATAATCAAACCTAATGTACATCCTGAGCCACCATATTCAGAGAAAGCACTAGCTATACCACTGTATGTTATTGGATAAGGTGCTCCCCATGCTGTTCCTTGACTAGCAACGTGTAAAAGATTTGCATTACCAGCTTCTGAGAACATAGTATCTCTTATTGCCGCTATAGTGTTTGGTCCATGTATCCCCATTACCCAAAGTGATTGAGATAATAATGATAATATAACTACTGAGAATATACTTTGACTCATTTTAGTTAAAGGCGTTTGAATTATGTTATAAATTAATTCATGTAATCCACCTGGTGCAACCATCTTAACGAAGTAGTTAACAACTGAAAATAATATTGTTGTAATAATAATTGGTAGTAATACTTTAAATGATCTTGCAACTGCTGGAGGTACTTGTTCAGGCATTTTAATTTCTAATTTTGAAGAATTTGATAATCTAGACATTATTTCACCAACTAATAATCCAACTAGAATTGCTACGAATAATCCCTGAGCACCAGTATATTTAGTTGTAATATAATTTATACCTTCATTATTAAAATAATCAGGATAAATTATAAAGTAAACAGAAACTGCTGTTAATCCTGTTAATAAATCATCACCATTAAGTGATTTTGCAAGGTTTCTAGCTATTAAAAATACTATTAGTATAGCGAAAATATCTGCGGAACCTTTAACAACAGGAGCAAATACACTCTGTAATTTAACTATATCAGGAAATAATTTTCCAAATTGTAATATCTTAAACATGAATCCATCAGCTGATAAGAAAACATTATTAAGTAATACAATTAAAGACCCCGCCATAGTTAATGGGAATGATAATATAAAAGCATCTCTTACTGCACATATATGTCTTTGTGCATTTAATTTTGACGCTATTGGTACCAATACTTTCTCAATAGAATTTTGAAATTTCTCCATAAAACTCATTTTATTTCACCCTTTTCTTAACTTATTTTATTTAGTGCCTCTTCTAAAATTGCTTTTCCATTCATAGTTCCATATAATCTCATATCCATTACTTCAACTGGTATTCTACCACTTACAAGTTTTTCAACATTTGCTTTTTGGAAACGTACTTGAGGTCCTAAAAGAACTATATCAACATTATCAATAACTGTGCTACATTCTGCTACCGGAAGAGCTTCTATCCACACCTCAATTCCCTTTGTCTTTGCTGCTTCTTTCATTTTAGTTACAAGTAGACTTGTAGACATTCCTGCTGAACATACTAATAATATTTTTTTCATAATTTCTTTCTCCTTTTTTTATATAATTGCTTATAAATTAAATTTATAATTCTTCTCCATTAGTGCTTATAACTTTCTTATACCAATAAAAACTTTTCTTTTTAATTCGCTTTAAGTCATTTTCATTATCTTCATCATTTTCATCTCTATTCACATATACAAATCCATATCGTTTTTGATATCCATTCAACCAACTTAATAAATCTGTAAATGACCAAGTGCAGTATCCTAAAAGATCAACTCCATCTGTTATTGCTTCTTTACAAGCCTTAATATGTGAACGTAGATAATTAATTCTATAATCATCATTTACAATATCGTTTTCTTCAAGCTTATCAAACTCTCCAAGACCATTTTCTGTTATAAGTATAGGAAGATTATATTTACTTGTTAATCTTCTTAATCCTATTCTTAATCCTGTAGGATCGATTGCCCAATCCCAATTTGTTGTTTCTAAATGAGGATTTTTTGAATTTTTATAAACTCCAGGTACACCACTTTCTTTAGTAGTTCCCTTTTTCCCATTAGTATTCATAGCTTCTGATGCTCCAACTCCATCAAGTGGATTCATTGCAACTGTATTTGTTTGGTAATAATTTATTCCTATAAAATCAGGCTTTGCTCTTTCTAATAATTCCATATCTCCATCTTCAATAGTTGGTGCTATTCCAAGTTTTTTATAATATTTCAGTGCAAACTCTGGATATCTTCCTTTACAATAAACATCAAGCCACCAATTACAATTTAAATCCTCTGCATTTTCTGCTGATAATACATCACCTGGATTACAACTTAATGGATAAACAGGTGAATATGCAAAGCTTGGACCAATCATTCCATCTGGAACATAAGCTTTAAATGACTCAATTACTGTAGCATTAGCTAAATTTGCTATGTGATTTGCATTAAGCATTCTTTTTTGATCTCTCACACCAGGTGGATGCATAGCTATTGAATATCCTAATGTTAAGAATACATTTTGCTCATTTAATGATACCCAATGTTTAACTTTATCTCCAAATCTCTTAAATAGTGTTACACAATAATTATTAAAATCATTTATTATTTTTCTTGATTCCCATCCACCATATAAATCTTGAAGATATTGAGGTAAATCCCAGTGATATAATGTAATTATTGGTGTAATATTATTAGCTATAAGCTCATCTATTAAATTTTCATAGAACTTTAAACCCTCTTCATTTACATCTCCTATTCCATTAGGATAAATACGTGTCCATGCAATTGAAAATCTATAAGCTTTTAATCCCATTTCAGCCATTAAAGCCACATCTTCTTTATATCTATTGTAATGATCTACTGCAACGTTACCATTTGTATTTTTGAAAGTTGTTCCTGGTATTCGTGTATAAACATCCCATATACTTTCACCTTTTCCATCTTTATCCCATGCACCTTCAACTTGATAAGCAGCTGAAGCTGATCCCCATAGGAAATCTTCTTTAAATTTATCTAACTTTTCGTATATCATACATACACTCCTTTATGTTAATATAAGTAAATATTTTATAATTTTATATGAGCATTTATAACTGCACCTAATATATTTGCATCATTATTGTATTTACAACTATCAATTCTAGTAGTAATGAAATCTGCTCCAAGATATTCAACACATGTCTTCTTATACTGTTTTTTTAATTTATCTATAAACCATTCCTCTTCTGATATCCCTCCACCTATACATATAACTTCAGGATTATAAAAAACCGTAATAACTATCAATTCAGCTACTATATTCATTATCCATTTATTTACTGATAATTCAGCGATTTCATTGCCATTTAAATATTTTTCACATACTTCATATCCATATTGAACTTGCTCACTAATTTCAACCTGGCTGTTATATATATTTATTAGACCAGTTATTGATGCATAATCTCCCATACTATCAAGATTACCTGTTTTATCGTTTACAAAAGGCATATTATGAAATTCTCCCGCAAATGAATCTTTTCCATATACAACTCCCTTTTCATCGCATATACATCCACCAGTCCCTGTTCCTATTATTAAAAATGCTGAAGATTTACTTCCTTTAGCATTACCTATTGTAAATTCACATAGTCCTGCTGATTTTGCATCGTTAATTGATGATACTTTTTTTTGTGTTCTTTTTTCAATTTCATCATTTATATTTGTACCATACATAATAGCTACATTCGGAGCAGCATATGATTTAACATTTGAGTTTTCATCAATAAGACCTGGTGCACTTATCCCTATTACATCAATTTGATCAATTAATTTTATATTTAAACATATGTAATTATAAAATTCTTCTACAGTATTGCATTTAATAGTTTCAATTTTCCACTTATCTTTTATATTATATTGTTTATCTATTAATGCATACTTAATAAATGTTCCTCCTATATCTATACCTAAGTCAAATTTCTCCATATTGTTTCTCCTTAAATTAAATGTCTTACAAATCACTTTATGCAATATATAAAACACTTTGAACTCGCGTTTAATGATTCTAAAAAAAATATAAATTATTTTTTAATAGCTTTTATCTTTAGTTTCTTAATTTTTATAATTTAAAAAGAGTTTTTATCATATATAATAAAATTTTTTTATTTAAACTTAAAATATTTATACATTTACTGTATAATCTATAAACCCGTGTTTATATTTATATAATATACTAAAAACAATTACATTTCAATATAATTTTTACAATCATATAAAAATTATTCAATAATATTACAAATTATAATAATAAAACCTTACATTCTGCCAATATTAATCTACTAATTTATTTTAAATAAATTTTGAAATTATAATAAATTATTACTTTCTGTAAGATTTAAAAAAACTTAAAATGAAGAATTAAAAAAATCCTTAATTCTTCATTTTAAATTTTAATTATTCATTAAATTATAATATGCTTTCATTTCTTTATATTTATATAAATTAATTTCTCCTTCTAAACTCTTATCTTTTTGGTACATTCTTATTAAATCATTTATTCCTTCGTAAAAACCTAAATGTATGCTTTTTGTTATAAAGTTAATTCCTATTCTTATTAAGTCCTCATCTTTAGTTCGTTTGCCTTTTTTAATTTCATTTATTCCTCTTATATATATACTCTTAGGATTTTGCATTGACTCTTCTGAGGCTTTAAGATTAAATTCTTTTATTTTTCTTCCCCTTTTATATAAATAGTATTCTAAATTCGAGTATGCTTCTGTTTCTCTTAAGGAAATTGCTTTTAAATAATATTCTATTGCTTCCTCTTCGTCTACTTCTAATAATCCCTCTTCACACAATTTTCCTAATAAGTTATATGCCTTCCCTTTATCTAAACTCATTAATTCATTAATACATTTATTAGCATTATCACTAGAAATATCTACACCTATACCTTTTAAATAGTAATAAGCTAACTTTTCATTCCCTTGTACTATATCTAAATTTTTTAAAAGTTCTGCTCCTTCAAATGCCCTAGAGTAATTTTTTTTTCCTCCAATACCTTTTTCATAAATTTCTATTAATTCTATAATTCCTCTTACACTCACCATTTCTAATGCTTTTTCATACAAATCTATAGAAGCCTCAATATCTTTCGCTAAGAAAATTCCATTCTTATACCAATTTGCTATTTGTAAAATTGCTTCCTCACAGCCTTTTTCTGCAGCTTCTTTAAAATTAATAAATGCCATTTCATCACTTTTTTTTACAGCTAACCCATAATGATTTAATAAACCATAATAATATATTCCAAGTGGTAGTCCCCCCTCTAAAGTAGAATTCACATAACCTAAAATATCTAATTCATCTACATCTTTATAGTTTAAATAATCTCTTATTCCTTCTGTAGCCAATACTTCTGCTGCATAATAAGAGCCCTTCATATATGCTTTTTTTAAATATTCTATTGCCTTTTTCTTATTTTCCTTTAATAAAGCTAATCCCATAATATAAAAACTATTATGATCTTCTTCTTCTAAAGCTATCCTAATATATTCAAGTGCCTTTTCTTTATTTTTTTTAACACCCTCTCCATTAAGATACATACTTCCAAGTCTTTGTGTGGATTTTACATCTCCATTTGCATGACCCTTATAATAATTTAATAAAGCCTGCTCCAAATTTTCCTCTGCTTCATATAACTTTCCAACTTTATAATAAAGTTCTACATTTCCTTCTTCTATACTTTTTTCATATAAAGAAAATGCCTTTTCCTTATCTTCTTCTACGTATAATCCCCAATAATACATATCACCTAAACTTTCAAGACAATTTTTATCATTTTTATTAACACCTTTTGATAAATAAAAGAAAGCTTTTTTATAATCAGTATCTATAGAATTTCCCTCTAAATAAGATTGTCCTAATACATAATATGAATCTTCAAAATCATTATCTGCAGATTCTTCAAGCCAATAATATGCCTTAAAAATATTTTTTTCACATCCATCTCCATTTTTATAAAGATATGATAAAGCATATTGAGCTGGTGCAAAACCTCTTTCTGCCGCTTCTTTATACCATTTAAAGGAATAATCCATATTCTTTTCTACTTTTTTACCTTCATAATATAGATATCCTAATGAATATTGAGAAAAAATATTTCCTTTTAAAGCTGCTTTTTTATACCAATAAAGGGCTTTTTCAATATCCTTTTCTCCACCATAACCTTTTTCATAAAATAACCCTAAATAACTCTCAGCATGTTCATTTCCCTCTTTTGCAGCTTTTTCAAAGTATTCTTTAGCCTTAAAATAATCCTTCTCTACATTTTTACCTAGGTAATACAATTCACCATTAAGTAAATTTTCTTCTGCTGATGTTTCTTCTTGTAAATACTCTTCTATTTCATCTAATTCCTCTATTCCAAGAGAATCTAGAATTTCGTCTTCACAATCACTATCAAAGCTAATATTTATATACTTATTGAATACATTCTTTTCTTCGTCACTTAAACTACTTATAAACAATGAATAATCCTCTTCTCCATAATTTAAAGAAAGCCATACACATATTTCAAAAATAAGATCCTCATTTTTTAAAATATCCATATAATCAAAATCTTTTTCTTCCTCTAAATTGCTATTTAATAAATCTTTAAAATAATATAATTCCTCCAAATAATTTTTAATATATCTCATTAAATCATAAGAAATAATCTTTTTCTCATAAAGTAATTCCATATTTTCTTCTAAATTATTTTCAGTATTATAAAAAATTTTATTATTTAAATGAGCTGTAATTATAGCCTCTTTTATAAATTTAATTAGATTTAAATTTACAACCTTCAAATTTTCCTCTTCCCAAATTTTATTTAATATATAGTAGATATCCTTAAATTCCAATAACAAAAAATCAAAGTTGTACTTCATCTAATTCTCTCCCCATTAATTTCTTATTATTATTTTATTTCTTATATTTTTTTATAGAACAAAAGGAGCACCAAAGATGCTCCTAATTAATAAATACAAATTATATTTTAAACTATTTACTCTCTCCTATTATTCATATTCTCATTCTAAATTTCTTTTAACTCCTGCCCAAATACTAATATCTACTAAGAAATACAATTATAATAAAAAACTCAGCTTTAGCCGAGTTTTATCAATAATTCTACATTTTACATTTTTAATTTTTAATTGCGAAGCACTATAGTACTTTAGATAAAAAGTCCTTTGTTCTTGGATTTTTAGGATTATCAAATATTTCTTCTGGAGTTCCTTGTTCTACTATATTTCCTCCATCCATAAATAAAATTCTATCTCCAACTTCTCTTGCAAATCCCATTTCATGAGTTACAACTACCATAGTCATACCTTCCTTTGCAAGATCCTTCATAACAGCTAAAACTTCTCCTACCATTTCTGGATCTAATGCTGATGTAGGTTCATCAAATAACATAACATCCGGTTCCATAGCTAAAGCCCTTGCTATGGCTATTCTTTGCTTTTGTCCACCTGATAATGAAGCTGGATAAGCATTTGCCTTATCTAAAAGTCCAACCTTCTCTAATAAATCCTTTGCTTTTTCTTCTGCTTCAGCTTTTGATTTATTTTTTACGTTTATAAGTGCTATTGTTATATTATCCATTACTGTTTTATGAGGAAATAAATTAAATTGTTGAAAAACCATCCCCATTTTTTCTCTAACTTTATTTATATCAATATTTTTATCTGTAATATTCTGTTCCTCAAATATTATCTCACCGTGAGTTGGTTCTTCTAATAAATTTAAACATCTTAAAAAAGTACTTTTCCCAGATCCTGAAGGTCCTATTACAACAACAACTTCACCTTTTTTTATATGATCATTAACGCCTTTTAAAACTTCATTTTCTCCAAAATATTTGTGTAAATTATTAACGTAAATCACTAGCCTTCATTCTCCTTTCTATATAACTCATAACTCTTCCAAGGGTAAATGTAATAACAAAATAGAATACAGCAGCTACTATTAAAGGTTCAAAAGCTCTAAAAGTTTTTCCTGTAACAACTTTTGCACTATACATTATTTCTCCAACACCTATTACAGATGCCATTGAAGATTCTTTAATTACTGTAACAAACTCATTACCTATAGCTGGTAAAATATTCTTAGTTGCTTGAGGTATTATTATAAGCTTCATAGCCATAAATTGACTCATTCCTAGACTTCTTGCAGCCTCTAATTGTCCCTTATCTACAGCATCTATACCTGCTCTTATAATTTCAGAAACATAAGCTGCTGAGTTTAAAGAAACTGCAATTATACCAGCTGGTATAGGATCCATATTTATTCCTAATAATTGATCAAATCCATAGTAAACTAACATAATTTGAAGAAGCATTGGTGTTCCTCTAATTATTTCTATATAAGCAGATGCTAATACACTTAAAGGCTTAACTTTTCCTATTTTAAATTTTGATCTCTTCATAAGAGTTAATAATGCACCAAATATAACCCCAAATAAAACACTTAAAAGTGATATTAATATTGTCCACTTAACACCAGTATAAAAATACTGCATATTCCCAGCTAATACACTAAAATCTAATGACAAAGCTTACACTCTCCTTACTAATTTACTAATTTTGCTTTTCTGCTAATTCATTTGCTTCTATAATAAATTGATCTAATAAACCATCTTCTTTAATTCTATTAATTGTGGCATTTATCTTTTCAACTAAGTCTTCTTGTCCTTTTTGAATTCCTACAGCTGAACCACCTTCATTGTCAATTACTTTTTCTTCTGCTATCATAAGCTCTGGATTATTTTTAACTATCATTTCTGCAACTGGTAATTCTACTACTAAAGCTTCAATTTTTTCGCCTTTTAAAGCTAGAACTAAATCATTAACATTTGAAATTAATTGCAGGTCAGCTTCTGGTATTTTTTCTTCTGCTATTTGTGCTTGAACAGCTCCCATTTGAGCCCCTACTTTTTGTCCCTTTAAATCTTCAAAATTCTTATATTTATCTTTATCTTTAACTCTTACTAACATACCATGTTCAGCTTTATAATAAATATCTGAGAAATCTATGGATTTTTGTCTTTCTTCATCTGGTGTCATACCTGATATAGCTAAATCTATTTTACCAGAAGAAACTCCAGCAACTAGGTTTTCAAAATTCATATCTTTAAGTTCTAATTCTACACCTAAATCTTTTGCTATTTCATTTGCTATTTCAACATCAAATCCAACTATTTGATCATTTCCATTTTCATCTAATATATGAAATTCATACGGTGCATAATCAGCACTTAATCCAACTACTAACTTTCCTGATTCTTGTATAGATGAAAGCTTGTCTTTCTTATTACCACAACTTACAAGTCCTAACCCCATAATTCCAATAATAGTTACAGCTAATATTTTCTTTAACATTCCTTTTTTCATTTTTTAAATCCCCCTCTTATCTATTCCTATCTCTTTTGCGATAGCATAATTATACACCTATATCTTATTTTTATGCAACACCTTTCTGTATTTTTATTTATACAAATTTTATAATTATAATTTTTTTGTATAAATATTATAAAAATAGTAGTTTTTTATTTATATTTATGAAATTTATTGATTTTTTATAAATTATAAATAACAAAACTTTATGTATATTTAAAAGTTGTTAGATTATTTTATATTTTTAAGGTTTCAATTTTTTATATAATACATATATTGTTATTGGAACTTTATTACAAAAAGTTAGGAGTGATAAATTTGACATATATCAATGAAAGACATCTTTTTCTAGGAGGCAATACTTATAAGGGATTCCACTCTTTTTTCAACAATATAATAAATAAAGAAGAAGCTAATAGGGTACTTTGCATTAAGGGAGGACCTGGTACTGGAAAGTCTTATTTAATGAAAAAAGTAGCTACACATTTTTTAGATAAAGGCTACTCTATAGAATATAATCACTGTTCATCTGATGATAAATCATTAGATGGAATTGTTATACCAGAACTTAAACTAGCTATGATAGATGCTACAGCTCCACATATGGTAGATCCAATTTATCCAGGAGCAGTTGATGAAATCATAAATATGGGAATTGCTTTAGATAATGATGCTCTTTCCTTAAATAAAAAGAATTTAATGAAAGTTTATAAAGAAATCAGCAATAATTTTCAAAGAGCTTATAAATTTCTTGCAGCAGCAAAACCTATCCATGATGATTGGAGTAAATTAAATGCTGAAGCCTTAGATTATGGTAAATTTTCAACTATTACTGAAAGCTTAAAAGAACAAGTATTTAGTAAGCATAAAGCTGGGTTTGGTGATGAAAGACATGTATTTGCAACAGCTTTTACCCCTAGTGGAATTATCACCTTTGCTGAGGATTTAGCTAAAGATTACAAACAAAAATTTGTACTAAAAGGTGGCCCTGGGTTTGGTAAAAGTAAAATCCTAATAGAAATCGGAAAACTAGCTAAAAAGAAAGGTTATTTCGTTGAATATCTTCATGATCCTTTTAACCCTGAAAGGATAGAGCATATTTTAATTCCTGAAATATCTACAGCTTTAGTTACAGAAAATGAAATTAGCCAATGTTCTTTTGCTGGAAAAACTTTTGATATTAGTGATTTTTCTAACCCTTCAATTATTTCTAAAAATAAAAGTGAAATAGAGTATGATAAAGAAAAATTCTATGAACTAATTGATAAAGCTCTTTTCTTAATCTCAGAAGCACATAGAATTCACGATGACTTAGAAGCTTATTATATTAAATCTATAGATTTTAGTGTCTTAGATAAAATTTATACTGATGTAATTCAAAAATTCGAGAAGTACATTTAAAAATATAGAAAGTATCATAGTAAGTTCCAAGTCACCTTGCTATGATACTTTAACACCTACAAGCTGAAGGCTGAAAATTATAACTTTATTGTTTCTTCACCTTTTATAGAATATTTTTTAGCTACTGCGTTTTGCAAACTAAAAATTTCAAAAATATCTTCTTTTCCTTGATACATTTTTGCTACTCCCGGCTGCGCTTTAAACATAGCTTCTTTTAATTCATCACTTGTTTCTTTAATAGCTTCTCCAGAAATTCTAATCCAGGTTCCTTTATTAAATGCACATAACTCAACCTTAGGATTCTCTATCATTTGTTTATATACATTCTTTGTTGAATTTGTATTAAAGTATAACTTGTTATTAAGTGCTAATAATCCTCCAAAAGGTCTTACTCTTGGCTGATCATCTTCTACAGTAGCTATGAAAAACATTTTTGCATCATCAAAAAACTTAATTATCTCCTCCATAATACACCCCTTTTTAAATAAACCAGAAATAAATTCCCCTTTTTAAGAAATCTACTTCTGGTCTTTTTATAAATTATATAATTATTCTAAATCTTCTCCATTAGAAGCTATAACTTTCTTATACCAGTCAAAAGATTTCTTTTTATATCTTTTAAAGGTTCCATTTCCATCATCGTCTCTATCTACATAAATAAAGCCATAACGCTTAGACATTTGACCTGTACTTGCAGCAACTAGGTCAATACATCCCCAACTTGTATATCCTAAAACTTCAACTCCATCTAATTCAATAGCATCCTTCATAGCCTTTATATGTTCTCTAAGATATTCAATTCTATAATAATCTTCATCAAATTTAGAAACTAATTTTTCATTAATTTTAGAAACTACTTGTCGTGAAATTTCAAATTCCTTTTTATATAATCTTTTTATATCCCAAAGCATTGTATTTTTAACATATGCTCCAACTTCTGCTCTTTCAAGAAGCGTATTTATATGATCTGTTAAAGTAATATATATTGAATTATTAAGTTTTTTATCTAATGATTCTCTAATATAATTTATTAAGCTTTCTATAAAATCAAAATTTGCTAAATCAATTTCACTAACTAATTTTGCAAAGTGATTAAAATCATATCCTTTTTCATTTGTAAATATTTTTTCAATTTTATCCTCAGGTACTACTTGTCCTTTTTTTGCTCCATAGGCAAGTCCCTTTCCCATAACAACAACTTCTTCTTTTTTTTCATTTTCAGCAATTATAACATTATTATTTAACATCTGTTTTATTATCATAATTCCTCCTAAATAACAAAAACCCATTTACAAACATACTAAAAATAAATAAATACCTCAGTAATGCTTGTAAATAGGTTTCGCATAACTTAATATTAACAATCCAATTTACATTTTTAATATACACCTTTCAGTAAACGATGCCAATACTTTTTTTGGTTTTTTTATAAAAATATTTCCATAACATAATAAAGAAGCTATTGCTTTTTTATCCTCTGCTGCAATAGCTTCTTTCTTTATTTTAATTTATTCATTTTACTAAGTTCATTATAAAAAACAAAGATATAAGAGAAATAATTATACATACTATTGCATAAATATATTTTTCTCTTCCAACTTTATTTATAGCAAATCTTATAGCCCATAAGGCCATAGTTATACACAAACCTATTTGCAATGGAAGATAGGAGTTAAATATCGGCATACTATTAATAAAATGATAGGTTGTTAAAAAAGTTAGAACAATGATTACACTTGTTATAAATGCAGCCAAAGTACATATAAATGTAATCGTATCTCTAATACTAAATTTCTTCATTCTCTACTCCTTTATTAAATCTTCAAACTCCTCTTCATTAAGTACTTTAACCCCAAGTTCAATTGCTTTAGTTAATTTTGAACCTGCTTCTTCTCCTGCTATAACAAAATCTGTTTTTTTACTAACACTTCCTGAAACTTTTGCACCTAAGGTTTCTAATTTAGCCTTTATTTCTCCTCTTGAATAATTATTTAATGTTCCAGTAACTACTACTGTTTTGCCTTCAAAAGGACTTTCTATTATCACTTTTTCTTCATATCTTGGATTAACTCCAAGTTCTAGTAATTCATTAATAGTTCTTATAGCCTTTTCTTCCTTGAAGAATTCCATAACACCTCTAGCTACTATGTCTCCAACATCTTGAACAGAAACTAATTCTTCAAAGGTAGCATTCTTTAAACCTTCTATAGATTTAAAATTATTAACTAAGTCCTTTGCAGTTTTAACTCCCACATTAGGAATTCCTAAAGAGTATATAAATCTATATAATTCACAATCTTTACTCTTCTCAACTGCATCTAAAAGATTTTGTGCTTTCTTAGGTCCAAATTTATCTAATTGTAATAACTCTTCCTTTTGAAGTTTATATAAATCTGCCATTGATTTTATATCTAACTTTTCAAATAATTGCTCTGCTGTTTTCTCTGAAAATCCTTCAATATTCATAGCATCTCTAGATGCAAAATGAACTATGCTTTTTACCATTTGTGGCTTACAAGATAAAGTATTTTCGCAGAAATAATGAACTCCATTTTGAACTAAATGAGCTCCACAAGCTGGGCAAGTTTCCGGTACATTTATTTCTTCTGTTCCTTCTAAAGATTCCTCTACTACTCCCATAATTTCAGGAATAACATCATTAGATCTTCTTACAAAAACTTCTGCACCTATTCTTACACCTTTTCTTCTTATATCATCAATATTATTTAATGTAGCTCTCTTTACAGTTACACCTGCAAGTTCAATTGGTTCTAATATAGCTGTTGGTCCAACTCTTCCACTTCTTCCAACATTCCATTCTACATCTAAAAGCTTAGTTGTAGCTTCTTGAGCTTCAAACTTATAAGCTATAGCCCATTTAGGGAATTTTACTGTATATCCCATAAGCTCTCTAGTTCTTATGTCATCAACAGCTATAACTACCCCATCAATATCGTAATTCAAATCAAATCTTATACTATTAATATATTCAATTTCCTTTTCTATTTCTTCAATTGTTGTACAGAATTTAACATAATCATCCATAGGGAAACCTTTTTCTTTTATGAAGTTTAACATTTCTTCATAGGTTTTAAATGGTTCACCCTCTTTATATCCTACATCATAGAAAAATGCTGATAAATTTCTCTTTGCAGTTTCCTTTAAATTTAAGTTTCTTAAAGCACCAGCTGCCCCATTTCTTAAATTCTTAAGAGGCACTACAGCAGTTTTATTATAATTTTCAAAGGCTTCAGTAGTCATTATAGCCTCTCCATGTATTTCAAATAAATCATTATTGTTTATTTTTAATGGAATAGACTTTATAGTTTTAACTTGAGCAGAAACCTCTTCACCAACTTCACCATTTCCTCTTGTAGCAGCCGCAACTAATATTCCATTTTCATCATATGTTAAATTTACTGTAAGACCATCAAATTTCTTTGTTAATACATATCTAAGACTTGGAAGATTTTCTCCCCTTGCATTCATTTCATTTACAAACTTAATATTTCTATTATGCCAATCCTTAAGCTCCTCTACACTTTGAGCCTTATCCAAACTCCAAAGTCTAGCCCTATGAGTATACTTGCTAAAGCCCTCTAATACCCTATCACCAACCCTTAACGTTGGCGAATAAGGAAGAACATAACCAGTTTCCTCCTCCAAAGCCTTTAACTCATAATACTTTTCATCATATTCCTTATCAGTTACAGAAGGATTATCTAAGGAATAATACTCATAAGCATATCTATTTAACTCTTCAACTAATTCCTCTATTCTTTTCTTTTTATCCAAATAAAACACCTCGCTTAAATGAAAAATGTAAAATGTAAAATGTAGAATTATGGATGTAATTTGTTCCAAATTACTAAAATATAATTAATTCCTAAACTCCGCAGGAGTTTATTCCTCAATTTTACATTTTTAATTCTACATTCTAAATTCTGCTACAGCAGCTCCAGGTTTGCTAATGAAAGCATAAGTATCTTTATGCCTTGGCTATCAAAGGCTATAGTTAGCTTTTTATCGCTTCCTGTGTCTGCTATTGAAACTACTGTTCCAACTCCGAATTTACTATGTTTAACTTTTCTTCCTATTGTAACATCATTTGCTGATACAGTTGATGTTTGTTTTGGAGTTTGTGGTTTTGGCATAGTCATAGAGCTTCCTCTTAAGCTATGTGGATTATTGTATCTTGTATTGCTTGGGAACATTGTTTTTCTAGTTTCTTGAGCTCCTCCAGTTGCTGAAACATATTCTTTTAAGTCTGCTTTAATTTCTGCTATAAAGTCTGATTGAGGATAGGCTACAGTTCTTCCAAATTGTCTTCTAACCTCTGCTGAAGTCATAAATAATTGTTCTTTAGCTCTTGTTATTCCAACATAACACAATCTTCTAGACTCTTCCATTTCTGATTCGCTATCAAAGGAAGAAACTCCTGGGAATATTCCATTTTCCATACCAACCATAAATACTACTGGGAACTCTAACCCCTTAGCACTATGAACAGTCATTAAAACTATAGTATCATCTTCCTCTTCAAGCTTATCTGTATCTTGAACTAATGAAACTTTTTCAAGGTATGCAGATAAACTCTTATCTTCACTACTCTTTTCAAAATCAACAGCATCTGATACTAATTCCTTTAAGTTTTCTATTCTACTCTTATCTTCTATTTCCTTAGATTTTTCTAACTCTGAAATATATCCAGTTTCCTTTAATATAGTTTCTATTAAAACAGATACAGGTAAAACTTCACTCATATCAATGAATCTATTCATCATTTCCATGAAGTTTTCTATTCCTCCACAGTTTCTTGCAGTAAGAGTTGATATATTTCTAACTGTACTTAATGCATCCCATAGAGGTATTTCATAATCATCAGCAAAGTCAGCAACTTTATTAACAGTTGCATCTCCTATTCCTCTCTTTGGAACATTTATTATTCTTTTTAAGCTTATGCTATCTGTTGGATTTACTAATACCTTTAAATATGAAAGCATATCCTTAATTTCTTTTCTATCATAGAATCTTGTTCCACCTAAGATTTTATAAGGAATATCATTTCTTCTTAAACTTTCCTCAAATATACGTGATTGAGCATTAGTTCTATACAGAATTGCAAAATCCTTAAAGCTTAAGTTTTGTTCATCCTTTATCTTATTTATTTGACTTGCTACGAAGTTACCTTCGTCAGAATCTGAATAAGCTCTATAAACCTTTATCTTATTTCCACTTTCTTGTTCAGTTCTTAAAACTTTACTTTTTCTATTAGCATTATTAACTATAACTACATTAGCTGCATCTAATATATTTCCCTTTGAACGATAATTTTGTTCAAGTTTTATTACCTTTGCATTAGGATAATCTTTTTCAAAGTCTAAAATATTTCTAATATCTGCGCCTCTCCATTGGTAAATACAATTATGAACAACCACATCATTAGCTATATAGTTTCTTGAATAATCTATATTTAAGTCATATACATTCCCAGTATAATCTTCAAATTCTATGCAAATTATTTTGTCTTCAATTATGATGTCATTTTCTAAAATAGCTAAACCCATACCTTCTTTTAAACTTCCCATTGGCATAAACTTAAAGGTATTATCTGATGTCAATTTAGCTTTTCTAACTATTTCAAATTCATCATTAGTTTCTGATAACTTTCTTGCAAATTCTTCTGCATCATCATATAATGCTCTTTCCGTTTCTACTCTAAAAGTTTTTCTTTGCCCATCTCTTACATTAAAGCCTGCACTTATAAATTTATTCTTATCATCTTCTCCTGAAGAATTCAATCCTATTCTATGTGAATATACTCCTCTTTCTTCAGATTTACGTCCACTAAAAAAGCTTAAATTAATTAGCTTTCTTATACTTTCTCCCCTAATAACTGCAGAGCTTATATGATGTGGATAATCCTTATATAAAAATTCTTCATCCATTAATCTATCTGCTGCATCAAAGGTATTTATCTCTTTAAATAGATTATCGATTTGTTCTTGGCTTAAGCTTATATTTCTTCCTCTAGAATTAAATACTACCTTCGGAATTCCGTATTTAACAGAATAAAACTCTTCATAATAAGTTGCTTCACTCTTAGATGAGCAAACCTTAATTATCCACATTTTATCTGCTTGTTCTCCATTTAATCTAACTGCTAGCCCACTAGCCTTTCTATTATCTCTACTTCTAATTGAAGAAGTTTGACCTATTCTATATCCATATCCCTTTTTGTACATAAGATATACATAATACTTTCCTTCTTCTATTAACACTCTTGAAAAAGTTAAATGATTTGGAGTTGCTTTAATTACTTTTCCACTTTCAGTAGTTACTTTTACTACTTTACCTTTATATTCTCTTTTAGAAATATCCTTAACATCAATTAATTTAGTCTCACCATTACCCACTGCAACTCTTATTTTGAAACCTTCTTTTAAATCTTCAATTGCTAATTTTCCATTTTCAGATTCAACTAAAGTTCCTTCAACTAAACATTGGTCATCATCACCAACTACACATATATTCTTATGACTTTCTGCAAGTAATCTAATTAATTCATATTGAACTTTGTTTGTATCTTGATACTCATCTACCATAATATATTGGAATTTTCTTTGGTAGAATTCTAGCGTTTCCTTATTACTCTTAAATAATTCAACAGTTTTAAAAATTAAATCATCGAAATCTAAGGCATTGTTTTCCTTTAGTCTTTTTTGATACATCTCGTAAACTTCTGCAATCTTCTTTTCTCTGAAATTACTTTCATTTTCTCTCATAAAGCTTGCAGGACTTTGCATATTATCCTTTGCTTTTCCTATCTTACTCATAATTTCTCTATCAGTTATATCTTTATCATTAATATTTAAAGCTTGCATACATTCCTTTACAAGTGTTTTTTGATCTGAAGTATCATAAATAGTAAAGTTTTTCTTATATCCAATCTTCTCTATTTCTCTTCTAAGTATTTTTACACAAGTAGAGTGGAATGTTGATATCCACATATCATCCGCTCTTTCTCCTATTAAGGCTTTTACTCTATCCTTCATTTCCTTAGCTGCTTTATTTGTAAAAGTTATAGCTAAAATTTTATATGGTAAAATGCCTAAATCATCTATCATATGAGCCATTCTATGGGTCAAAACTCTAGTTTTTCCTGAACCAGCTCCTGCTAGTATTAATACTTGACCTTCTACAGTAGTAGCTCCTTCGTATTGTTCTTTGTTAAGTAATGACTTTAAATCCATCTATCTAGACTCCTTTCCTATTACTAACATATTATATCATACATATCTTTTATATTGTTGCCCAAAAACTATAATTAGATTGTAAGTTACACATAAAAAAGTGTTATAATATTTATTCCCTATTTTACAAATTAAAATAACCAAAAGAGTTTACAATAATCACATTTATTTGGATATCAATTATTCTAAATTAATATCTTATAACATTTCAACTCCCCATAGTATTTTGAAACTTTTATAGTCATATTCTTATCCAAAAGATTTTTTTCTTTCATTTATTTTCTTTTTTTATTTTCCATATGAAATATTATGAAATTTATATTTTTTTAATGCTTATAAAAATATATAAATATTCTTCATTTAATGTAAAAAACCTAATAAATAAATGATATTGTTTTCTTTTATCACTTTATCAAATTAAAGTAATAAGTAAAGGTTTTTATTTATTTTTACGCAACAAAAAAACGCAACCCTTGGGGCTAGGTTGCGCTTTAGCAATAAGCAATAAATAAAAAGGGGGCTATTTATTCCTTTTATTTATCCTTGCACTGATATTATAGTGTATATATGTATATAATGCAAGATATTTTGAAAGATTATCACAAAAAAATTATAAAAATGAATTATTTTAATTCATTTTTATAAAACATTCGTTAAAAACCTTTTAAAATACTTACTTCTTCTTCTGTTAGTTCTCTATATTCGCCTTCTTCTAGCTCTTCATCTAGCTTTAAAGTTCCAAATTCAACTCTTTTTAAATAAACTACACTTTTATCTACTGCTTCAAACATTCTCTTAACTTGATGGAACTTACCTTCTTGAATTGTTACCATAACTTCTGAACCTTCGTCTGTAGCACTTAATATTTCAAGTTTAGCTTCTTTACATAAGTATCCATCATCTAAAGTTATACCATTTTTAAACTTTTTAACATCATCTTCTGTAACTTTCTTATCTATTTTAGCATAATAAACTTTATCAACTTTCCACTTAGGTGATATTAATCTATGGTTTAATTCACCATCATTAGTTAATAATAAAAGTCCAACTGTATCCTTATCTAATCTTCCAACTGGGAATGGATTAAATACTTGATGCTCAACTTCTAATAAATCTACTACAGTTTCATCTCTATTATCAAAAGTAGCTGATACTACCCCATCAGGCTTATTCATCATTAAATAAATATATTTTCTATAAAAAATTTCTTCTCCATTTACAATTATCTTATCTACTTCAGGGTCTACTTGCATTCCATTATCTTTTACTACTTCATCATTAACTTCAATAAGTCCTTTTTTTACAGCCTGTTTTATTTCTTTTCTACTTCCATACCCTAAATTAGATAAAACCTTATCTAGTCTTTCCATAAAGACACCTTCTTTCTCGATTTATTTTAAACTACTAGTAATTATTTTATTACCTTTTTACTTAAAAGAAAAGAAAGTTTTTGCTTTTATAATTCACAGAATTTTTTATTAACAATATTTACTTTGTTAAATATTATTTTTCTACATTTTTATTAACAATATTTACTTTTTTTTAAATATTATTTATTATATTTTTACACAGTATTTTACTAAATATAAACATCTTGTTAAAATAAATTTCTTTTTGTGGAGGAAAATTAAATGAATTTACTAAAAAACACCAAAATTTCAACAAAACTTATTTGTGCTTTTCTCCTTCTAGGAGTATTAACTGTTTTAATTGGTACATTTGGACTTATTAGTATCAATAAATCTAATGCCGGAACTAAAAGACTATATCATGATAATGTTGTTGGTATATCATCAATTAGTACTCTTAATAAAAACAATACTGTTGTTCATCTAAAAACTACCTTATTATTAACATCAAATGATAAAGATTTTATAAATAAACAACTAGATCATATTAATAGATTAACAGAAGAAAATAAACAATTAATAAAGACTTATAAAAGTGGTATAACAAGAGAAAAAGATAAAATATTATTTAATGAATTTGAAACTTACTTAAATGAATACACAACTTCTAGAGATAATTTAATTTCTTTATTTCAAGCTGGTAAACAAGATGAAGTTAAGCAATTATATGAAGAACTTGAAAATATAAAAACAAAAATAGATGAAGTATTAAGTGAATTAGTTACTTTAAATGATGAATGGGCTATTGAAACTTTAAATGAAAATAACCTTTCATTTAAACAAACATTTATTGCAACTTTCTTGATATCTTTAATATCATTAATAATACTTATTACCATTGCAATAATGCTTATTAAATCTATAACAACTTCTATTAAGGAAATTTTAGATTTATCAAATAGATTATCTAAATATGACTTTTCTGAGAATATAAATTTAAAAAGCAACGATGAATTTGGTATAGTAGCTGATTCATTAAATAAAGCTCAAAGCAATATTAAAGATTTAATAAAAGATGTTATTTATGGATCTGAAGAAATAAGTGCTGCTAGTGAAGAATTAGCTGCTTCAGTAGAGGAATTAACTTTCCAATTTAAAGAGATAAATAATTCTACTTTTGAAGTTACTAATATAGTTCATGAAACTAGTGCTACTACTGAAGAATTAACAGCTTCTGCTGCAGAAATAGAAGAAAATGTATCTCTATTAGCAACTAAAGCAACAGAGGTTAAAGAAAATGCTGAAGATATAAAAAATAGAGCAACTGAAATAAAAGATAATACGGTTTCTGTAATTACTAACACTAAAAATGTATATGATAATGTTGAAGAAGCTATACTTAACTCAATTAAAAAAGCAAGTGTTGTAGAAGAAATAATAGAAATGGCTAATATTATTGAAAATATATCAAAACAAACTAATTTATTAGCCTTAAATGCAGCAATTGAAGCTGCTAGAGCTGGTGAACAAGGAAAAGGCTTTGCTGTTGTAGCTGATGAAGTTAGAAAACTTGCTGAACAATCATCTGAAGCAGTTAATAAAGTTAAACTTACTATAAATGATGTAAAAAAAGCATTTAATTCAATTTCTAATTATAGTACAGAATTACTAGATTTTATGGGAAATGATGTAATGAAACAATTTAATGGTTTTATACAAGTTGGAGAACAATATGAATATGATGGTATTTTCTCAAATAAAATGTCTGAAGAAATTGCATTAATGAGCAAAGAATTTTATTCTAGAACAAAAGAAATTTCAGATGCTATTACGGTGGTAGCTGAAATGGCTGAAAATTCATCTAAGAATTTAATTAATGTTAAGCAAGGAATAAATGATTCTACAAATGCTATAAGCCAAATTGCTAAAACAGCTCAAGGACAAGCTGATCTAGCCCAAAAATTAACAAAGACTGTTTCAAAGTTTAAAATATAAAAAAGTGTTAAAGTATCATACCAAGGTTCAATCAAAATCTAAAAGTGACCTTACTATGATACTTTAACACTTTCAAACTTAAAAATATTATTAACATATTAAAATAGTATTTAAAATTTAATATAAGATGATGGCTATTTTAGATTCTTAAGTATTAACCATTGTTTTTTATAAATAATAAAAGTTATTTATATTAATGTAACAAAAATATATTAAAAATTTTTATATAATAAACTACAAATTGAAAATTATCTTTGTATAGAATCTTACAATATTCCCGTGATTTCTTTCTTCTAATATACATATAGTATTAATTAATATATTTATAATTAAATACTAATATTATTTTCTTATATCATTTATATTTTTTAAGTAATTAATTATACTTTCTTAAACTATTTATAATTTTGTCATAATCTTTATTTTTCCCAAACAATGCTGCTGTTCCAAGAACAAAACCATCAACTCCTTTTTCACTTAAAATTTTTATTCTACTATGCGAACAAGCACCATCAATAATTATTTTATAATTATATTTGTCTTTTACATTTAATAGTTTTTCTATTTTTTCATCAACAAAATCAATATATTCCTGTCCTGAAAAACCTGGATTCACTGTCATTATCAAAACATAATCAGATAAATACAAAAGTGGTTCTATAGTATAGAATGCTGTCCCTGGATTAATCGCTATCCCCGCTTTAATCCTCTTACTTTTGATTTTCTGAAGAGTTCTTACAATATGACTATCTGCTTCTGGATGTACATATATAATATCCACCCCCAAATTCACAAACATATCTATATATCGATTCGGTTCTTCTATCATTAGATGAACATCTACAGGTTTTATAGATTTCTCACATATATACTTTATATCTTGCAATCCCATCCCAAAATTAGGTACATAATTCCCATCCATTACATCTAAATGAAAAATATCAATACCTGCATTTTCTAAAGATTCTATTTCTTTCTCCAAATATCTATAATCAGCACACATCATTGATGGACATAATAATTTCTTCATATATAATAACCTCCATATTGATTAAATAATGCTTTAAACATTTTTGCTATTATCTATTTCTATAACAAAAGAATTTAAATCACCTCTATATTTTGCTATAGAGTATTCTATAGGATTTCTATTATATGTATGACCTATGGAAATAAACCTAAATATAGGATCTCCCATCTCAATATCTAATAATACACTTGTTGATTCATCTGCTTTCATCACTTCAAGATAACGAGTAATGCTGATAATAGGAAAGTTATATGATGACAATACATTATAAATTGACTCTTTAGTAAAATTATGTTTTAAAAACTCTGGTAAAATATCAGCTTTAATATAAGTAATTACAAATACAACTGGATCATCTCCTGCATATCTTAGTCTTACTATCTTATATACACTTTCTCCTTCCTTCAAATTAAGCTTATCACAAACCTCATTACTTGCCTCTTCTAATTTACATGAAATTACTTTGGTTTTAGGTTCTAATCCTTTGCCCTTAATTTCATTGTTATAACTTTGTAAAATATTGGTGAATTCTTGAGGTATTTTTTTTCGAATTACTATGGTACCTTTTCTTTTTTTTCTCTCAAGGTATCCTTCATTTACAAGCCCCTGTATCGCTTGCCTTATTGTAGGTCTACTAACCTTATATTCTTCTGCCAAATCCATTTCACTAGGTATAATTTCATTTTCCTTATAAACTCCAGATTTTATCTTAGATAAAATATCAGCTTTTATATTTAGATGTAATGGCATTTTATCATTCTTCATTAACTCAAACAACTCCTTTAAAGTACATATTCTTCAAAATACTTCCCTATATAATATCACAAAACTATTTTTTATAACATTTATCCATTATTTTTCTTACATCCATAGTTAGTTTCAAAGTATAATTTTCTTCATTATTTATAATCATATTAGTGACCTCTTCTATAGTATAGGCAAATCGTCTTTCTGATTTCCCATTCTCAAAAATAGTTTTTTCACCTTGTCTAGAAACAAATTCTATCCTAGTAGCTTGTGGATAATTAAAAATTTCGAAATATCCTTCTTCGTAAGCTATAACACCTTTCTTAGGTTGCTTTGCTCTAAATGTTAAGCTAATAACTGCAACTTCATCTTCTTTATTTCTCATAATTATTCCAGTAGTCTCATCTACTCCTGAGGGATGATTATTTGTTAAGCTCAATATCTCTTCAGGACAACTAGTCATAAATAATCTTGCTAAAGAAATTGCATACACTCCAATATCATTTAGAGCTCCACCAGCAAGTTGTGGATTAAAAAAATACATCTCTGATTGTTCTTCTTTATAACTTCCAAAGGCAATTTGTAACATTTTCAATTTTCCTAAATAATTTTTTTCTATCCAATCTCTAACTGTTTTTATAACTGGCATATGATATATTGTCATAGATTCAACTACATATAGATTTTTCTCTTTTGCAATTTTTACTATACTATCTAACTCATCATAACTTATAGTAATTGGCTTTTCACAAAGAATATTTTTATTATTATCTAATGCCTTCTTCATAATTTCAAAATGAAAATTATGAGGTATTGCTATATAAACAATATCTATATCTTTATCCTCTAATAGCTCCTCATAGCTTCCATAGGCTCTTTTAATATTATATTTTTGAGCAAAATCTTGAGATTTTTCAATACTTCTAGATGCTACTGCACAAAGTTTGGCTGATGATTTTTGAAGTATAAACTCCTTAGCAAATTGATTGGCTACATTCCCAGTACCTATAATACCCCAATTTAGCTTTTTCATATTTCTCCTCCTTAATCTATTATATTCGTATTCAATAATTTCTAAAATATCTTAACCTTATTTTATCTCCAATAAGTACATGGAGTAGCTACAATAGCCTTAAAAGCTCCATCAATATTAATAATTTCCCCCGGGAGAACTACTATACTAATACCTTTCTTTACTAGTTCCTTATTAATTCTTCCAATTCCTTCTATAACTGTTATTACTATAGCTATTTCTTTTTCATTCTTAAAGCTATCTTTTAATTCTTTTTTTATTATGCTATAAGGATATTCTAACTGTATATTTCCTTCTATTAACGGTACCCTTTTCACCTTATTATTTAAATTCAATGCATCAATAGCTCTATTTAAATGTAATTCTCTTTTTTCTCCATTACTATCTAATCTATCATAATCATAAAATCTATAAGTAATATCAGTAGATTGTTGTATTTCATATACTAAAGAACCCTCTGTCATTGCATGAAGTGTAGAGGATGGAATGAATACTAAATCATCTTTATTTACCTCTTCTTTTCCTACAACTTTTTCATATTGTCCACTATTTATTAGTTGAGCTATTTTTTCCTTGCTATCCACAAGAGCCCCTGAATAAATCCATCCATTTTTAGGAGGCTCTATGAAATACCAAGATTCACTTTTACCATACAAACCCAATCCGTTTTTTTTAGCATATTCATCTCCTGGATGCACTTGAACACTTAAATTATCATCACAGGCAGTAAAAGAAATAATAAGAGGATATACTTCTCCTTTTTTTAATCCAAAAATTTCCGGATTATTCTTTACCACATCATAAAAACTCTTACCTAAAAAATCACCCCCTACAATCTCATTGGATAAACCTTCAATTGCTGAAAGTGAATATATAGAGCCTATTTTTTCTATACTTTCATCACCACTATATTCATGAAGCCTCGGCGTGCCCCATATCCTTTCCTTTGATATCGGATTTAAAATTAACATATTTAATTCCTCCTCTTTTATAAAATTAATGAGCCTGAGTTAAATTCAGGCTCATCCTTATTAAAATATTCCTATTGCTACTCCAATTGTTGCAATAACTGTTAATATAAGTATTACTTTTGTTGCTGACAATTGCTTTTTAGATATTAAATACCAAGCAAGAATAACCATTGCTAAAGGTAATATTCCTGGGAATATACTATCTAATACCTCCTGAAGAACTTTAACTTCTTCTCCCATTGGTATAGTTAGTTTTGTATTTAATACAATATTTGATGATGCAAGTCCTCCAATAACCATTACCCCAAGTATATTAAATGCATCAGTAATTCTCTTAGCATCTTCTCCAACAATGTAGTCAATGGCATTTACTCCAAGCCTATAACCACTATGGAAACAAAAATAAGATATAAGCGTACCAACTACTCCATATGCAATTATATAAAATATTGGACCTAGAGCATTTCCTCCCACTGCTAAACCCATAGCTATAGAAAGAAGTATTGGTACTATAATTCCCTGAATAATTGAATCCCCAATCCCAGCAAGAGGTCCCATTAAAGTAGTCTTTATATTTACTGGCATTTCAGGTGATACATCTCCACCAAGTGCTATTTGCTCCTCAAGACTAGCAACTATACCATTAACTAATTGCCCTGTCTGTGGTTCTGTATTATAAAACATTGATTGTCTTACCAACAATTCTTTAGCCTTTTCAGGATCATTCTTATAATATTTTTTTACAAATGGAATATATGAATACGCCCAAGCATGTGCTTGTAATTTTTCATAACTCATTGATGAAAGATGAGTAAAAGCCCATCTAGACCATATAGTATTTAACTCTTTCTTAGATAATTTTTTCTCTTGATTAACTTTATTATCTGCCATCTTTTTCACTCCTCACTTAAAACAAATCATCATCTTCGAATACATCTTCATTAGAAGTTTGAACTCCATTTGTAGCTACTACAACTTTACCTTTAGCACTAGCTATGTAATACATATAGGCTACTAATGCAGCCACAAATACTAAAGCAATCATAGATAGTCCTGCAAGAGCCATAAGAACAAATCCTACGAAGAAGAAGATAAAATGAGCAGGTTCCTTTATAACAATATTCATAAGCATTGCTATGCCTAGTGCTGGTAAAACACCACCTAAAACAGAAATAACATCAGTAATAATTTGAGGAACATTACTTAATAAAGAATCTACCAAACCTTGTCCAAAGTATATTGCTAAAAATATAGGAACTGCTCTTAGTAAGAAAGTTGTAATTTGAGGATATATTAAATGGTTCATAGTTATACCTTTAGTATCCCCCTCTTCAGCAGCCTTTTGAGCTTTAGTATTCCAAAATGAATATAATGCCATTCTTGTGTTATAGAAAATAAGTCCAAAAGTTTGTCCTATTAATATAGAAAGAGTAACAGCTAATGCCGGATCCTTAGTAGTTGCCATAGCAAGTCCTATACCACCATAACCGGCATAAGAAATCTCACTATTAGTAGCTCCACCTGTTGTAAGGTTAGCTATAAAAACAGCTTGTACAGCCAATCCGCAAAGAACTCCAGCTTGAATATCCCCAAAAGCTATACCACATAAAAGTCCAGCTACTAATGGTCTTCCTACTATGTAAAATCCTCCCGTCATCCCCAATAACCAGGGAGTTTCTATAGCTCCTAAGTAACAGAAAACACCAGTTAATAATGCAGATAAAAATAAATTATCCATCTCCAATCTCCTCCCTTATACCTTTATATTATTTAATTTCATTATATTTAGCTTTCATTGTAGACCAACTCTTTATATCATCATCTGGTAATAGTTGAAATTGTATTACATATCCCTTAGATTCCAAAAACTCAAATGCTTCATAATCCTTTTCATCAATTGCTACTGTTCTTCCTAATACCTTTGCACCAGCTCTACTATTCATTGGTCCAATATTTATTTCTTTCTTTCCAAGCTCTACTCCCTTTTCCACTAACTTTGATAAATATTGAGGAGAATTAGAAATTATAAAGAAATCCTTATCCGATTCAATCGCTCTAGAAACTTTATCTACAGCTTGATCTACAGAATATATTCCTACTTTTAGATTTCCAGCTGCCGCCTTTAAAACTCTTTTTCTAAGCTCATCCTTAGCAACATCATCTCCTATAGCCATTATACTTTGAACTGGACGTAATTTTGACCATCTTGTTGTTGTTTGTCCGTGTATAACACGATCATCTACTCTTATTAATGAAATACTCATTTGAAACACCTCTTTATTAATATTATTTTTAAAATTCTAAATCATCTTCATTATCTTCAAAAGTTAAAGCTTCTATTCCTGATTTTCCTGATTCTGAAGCTATCAAAACAGCTTCATCTAGATTATCTAAATTAGTTATTCCTATTTCTATTAACATAGGTAAATTTAAACCAGCCACTACTCTAACTTTATCCTGATGAGATAAAGCATAAGTAAAACTTTCATTATATGGAGTTCCTCCTTTCAAATCACAAAGTATAAGAACATCATCAGATTCTATAATCTGATCTAGCTTCTCCCTTAATGTATTAGAGAATTTTCCTATCCCGTCTTCGTCTAAAGTAACATATGATATTCTCTCATTAGTTCCTGCTATCATCTCATAAGATTGTAAAATTCCCTTCGCAAAATTACCATGACTTGTTAAAATTATCTTCACACCCAGCACCTCCTATTGCAATTACATATAACTTATGTAATTACATATTATCATCTTATACGTTTATAATAATATCTTTTTTTGCTTATGTCAACGATTTCTAAGAAATTTTTTACAATTAATTTTTAGATCAGATAATCTTAAAAATTAATTTAGTTTCTACTTCTTATATTTTATAAAAATTAAAAATTATTCTAGAAAACGTTTTTAACGACGTTTTTTTTACATATTTATGTATTTTTTTACTTCATATTATTAAAATAGTCTTCATATAGCACTATTATTTTTTACTATTATAAAACTATAATAGTATCTTCCTTATTTTTCATAATAAAATATTTGACATTTTTATATTGCTATGATAAATTAAATATGTAATTACATATTCGAGTGATGAGGGGTGTAAACATGAAAAAATATACATTAGATCAGTTATCAAGATTAATAGATCATACAAATTTAAGTCCAATGGCATCAGAAAATGATATGAAAAAACTTTGCGAAGAAGCAAAATCCTACCATTTTAAAATGGTAGCAATTAATCAAGTTCAATCAGCTTTTTGTTCTAAAGAATTATCTGGAACAGATATTAATGTTGGTGCTGCTATAGCCTTTCCATTGGGACAAACCTCTATAGAATCAAAGGTATTTGAAACAGAGGATGCAATAAAAAATGGAGCAACAGAAATAGACTATGTTATAAATATTACAAAATTAAAAGAAAAAGATTATAATTATTTAAAATCTGAGATGGAACAAATTGTTGATGTATGTAAAAAAAATAATGTTGTATCAAAAGTAATTTTTGAAAATTGCTATCTTACAAAAGAAGAAATTAAAAAGATGGCAGAAATCGCTCTAATAGTAAAACCAGATTTCATTAAAACTTCTACAGGTTTTGGTACTGGTGGGGCTACTTTAGAAGACGTAAAACTTATGAAAGAAATTGTTGGAGACTCTGTTAAAGTTAAAGCTGCTGGTGGTATTAGAAATGCGGATACTTTTAAAGCAATGATAGCTGCAGGTGCAGAAAGAATTGGTTGTAGTGCTGGTATTCCAATAATAGAATCATTAAAAGCTGAAATGGAATTAAATAAAGTAGATTTTATAGAAATATAGGCAATTTATATATTTAAAAATTATAAATATCCAAAATATTCTATAATTAAAATTTTTTTATAGCTAATAATTTACTAATAAAAAATATAACTAGAAATTTTATTTCTAGTTATATTTTTTATTTCAGACTGCTGACAAAGTGTCAGCAGTCTTTAATTTTATATAATTATCTAATATAATTTAAATATATTATTTTTT
>NZ_JACSQZ010000022.1 GCF_014836325.1 Clostridium gallinarum | reverse complement strand
TTTTAAATCATAATATCTTTTAAAATAAGTACTATCATTTGAATTAATATTTTCATTTTTATATTCTTTAATAAAGTTATTTATTCCCAAAATAAAAAACAACTCATCATCTATAATTAATTTTTTATCTAATTCCTCTACCACTATTACCTCTCCTTTTATTAAAATTACTATTTTATAATTATGTTATTTTTATTAAATTCTATGCAAAGGATATCTATATTATTATTTAAAAATCTAAAATAAAAAAAGAACTTATAAAATTGAAATTTAATTCTATAAGTTCTTTTTTGCTTATTTATTAAAATCTTTATTAAGAAGTGCTGCAAAAGGATTATTATTAAAGTCTTCTGCTTCTTTTTTCATTTTCTTCATAATATTATTTACTTCTCTTTTATCTACTTTACCCTTTTTATCAAATCTCTTTTCAAATTGAGAAGCCTTTTCTCTAAAGTTACAATTTGCTCCTGTACAAACATATATTTTCCCTTCTCCTTGGCCCCTAACTTCTAATTTCTTTTTACATTCAGGACATCTTGCATTAGTTGTTCTACTTACACTTTCTCTATAACCACATTCTCTATCTTGACAAACATTCATAACACCATTTTTACCCTTAACTTCTAAAAGGTATTTTCCACAATTAGGACACTTTTTACCTGTTTTATTATCATGAATAAATTTACTATTATCTCCTTTAACTGCTTCTACTAAGGCAATTGCATAGTTTTTCATTTCTTTAATAAAATCATTTGGATTATGTTTACCCTTGCTAATTTCATCCAATTTCTTTTCCCATTTAGCTGTAAGTAATGGTGATTTTAATTCATTAGGCACTAAGTCTATAAGTTGTTTTCCCTTTGATGTTGGAACTATTTCTTTTCCTCTTTTTTCAATTACAAAGGAATTAAATAATTTTTCTATTATATCAGCTCTAGTTGCTACTGTCCCAAGTCCACCTGTTTCATTTAATGTTTTAGCTGCTTCCTTATTTACATTTACATACTTTTGAGGATTTTCCATTGCAGATAAAAGAGTTCCTTCATTAAATCTTGAAGGTGGTTTAGTTTCCCCAGTATTCATTTCAATCTTATTTATTTTTATAATATCTTTTTCATTAAGCTTTGGTAGAGTTTGTTCTCTTACACCATCTTCATTTGAATCATCTTCTGAATAATCTTTATCATATAAAGACTTCCAGCCCTTAGATTTAACAACCTTTCCTTTAGCAATAAAGCTTTCTCCATTAATATCTGCTTTTATATTAGTTTGAATGTATTCAAAAGGTGGCATAAGGACACTTAAAAATCTCTTAACAACAAGATCATATATATGTCTTTCTTCACTACTTAAATTGCTTAAATTAGGCTTTTGTTCTGTTGGAATAATTGCATGGTGATCACTAACCTTGCTATTATCTACAAAGCTCTTATTTCCATTAATTTTTTTCTTTAATATTTCAGATGCTGCCATTCTATATTCACCAATTGATATTGCCTTTAATCTATCTGGTATAGTAGAAACAATGTCAGTAGATATATATCTTGAATCTGTTCTTGGATAAGTTAATATCTTATGATTTTCATAAAGTCTTTGCATTATTGATAAAGTTTGCTTTGCAGAATAACCCCAAATTTTATTTGCATCTCTTTGAAGCTCTGTTAAATCATATAAAGCTGGTGAAAATTTCTTCTTTGGGCTTTCTACTATGGAAACTATTTTTCCATCATGCCCTTGTACTTTATTTATTATTTTATTAGCATAATCTTCATCAAATATTCTTAAATTATTATCTTTATTTACCCACTCTAAAGTTATATTAGAACCTTTAGCCTTTATAGTATAAAACTTCTTTGGTTTAAAGTTTTTAATTTCCTCTTCTCTATTTACTATCATAGCCAATGTAGGTGATTGTACTCTTCCTGCTGAAAGCTGAGCATTATATTTACATGTTAAGGCTCTTGTAGCGTTAAGACCAACTATCCAGTCTGCCTCTGCACGACAAACTGCAGCCTTATATAAATTTTCATATTCACTTCCTGATTTTAAGTTTTTAAAACCATCTAAAATAGCTTTATCTGTTTGAGAAGATATCCAAAGTCTTTTTATAGGTTTTCTTACTCCAGCCTTTTCTATTATCCATCTTGCAACAAGCTCTCCTTCTCTTCCAGCATCCGTTGCAATAACTATTTCATCTATATCATTTCTATTTAAAAGCTTTTTAACTTCATAAAACTGCTTTGATGTTTTCTTTAAAACTGAAAGCTTCATATTTTTAGGTAGCATAGGAAGTGTTTCCATGCTCCAAGTTTTATATTTTTCATCATAGCTTTCTGGATCCTGAAGTCCAACTAAATGTCCTAAAGCCCATGTAATAACATATTTATTTCCTTCAATATAAGCTCCCTTATTTACATTAGATTTTAAAACCTTTGCTATATCTCTCCCTACCGAAGGCTTCTCTGCTAATACTAGTATTTTTCCCATATTAATATCCTTTCTTATGTTGCATAAAAACAACAAGTTAAAAATTAAGAATCAGTAATCTATTTTAAATTGATAAAAATAAAGTTTTATTATCAATTCAATAGACTTAAACTTATCTTATTTAAAATTCAATATAGTATATTATACCACAGTGTTAAAATTATTGTTATTTTATGCTATAATAACCATAAATAAATTACGGAGGACAAGCTATGGTAGAAATATTAAAATTAACAGCTAGTTTTATAAATGATTTACATGATAAAGTATTGGATATTGTAAGTATTGGTGGTTATCAATTAAACGATAAACAACTTCATTTTATATTTATGGCATTAATAGGAATTATTATATTTGCATTTACTCAACTTATTTTTAAACAATTAGCAAAATACAGTATTACTGCAATTTCCTTTATTTATTCATTTACAGTAATGATAGTTATAGTATTTGCTATAGAAATCCAACAAAAAATTACCAATAGAGGTAATATGGAATTCGCAGACATAGCCTTCGGTCTATACGGTTTTATATACTTTTTCCTAATATACTTATTAATTAAACTAAGTATATTAGCAATAAAAACCATTTATAAAAAATACTATAAAAAAACAAAAAAAGTAAGATAGATGGATTTTTATATATCCCATCTATCTTACTTTTTAATACAGATATATTGTACCTATAACTGTGATTAATATTATATGAAGACCACTTATCTTTATCCACAAATCTTAAATTATTCTTTATCAGCTACTATTTTTATATTATATAACTCTGTTACATATTATACGAAGACGACTTATAGCTGTCGACGGAGTCTGAGAATAATATATCTTAAATCACCGATTATATTGTATATATGACTAGGATACATATTATATGAAGCCGACTTGGAGCTAGCGACGGAGGCTGAAAATAATATGTATCCTAGTCTAGTTTTCACAATATATCACAGCATTGCTCCATCTATTTTTATTATCTGTCCAGTTAAGTATTCGCATTTATCACTGCATAAAAAAGTTATCATTTTAGCTACTTCTATAGCACTTCCAAACCTCCCTAGTGGAATTTCTTCTTCTAATTCCTCTCTTTCTTCCCTTGATAAGAAAGAATTCATTTCTGTATCAATTACTCCTGGTGCTATAGCATTTACTCTTATTCCCATAGGTGCTAATTCCTTTGCTAAAGATTTTGTAAATAAATTAATAGCTCCTTTAGTACTTGAGTATAGCACTTCACAAGATGCTCCAGTTTCACCCCATATAGAGGAAATATTAATTATATTTCCTTTTCCTTTACTAATCATATGAGGTACAACTTCTTTACTTAAATACATAGCTCCTAATACATTTATCCCAAATATATCATTTATGTTCTTTTTCGAAAAATCCATAAATAATCCTCTGAAGGATACACCTGCATTATTTATTAATATATCTATCTTACCAAAATTGCTTATTATAAAATCTATCATACTTTTACATATTTCATAATTTGATATATCACCCTTATAAAGCCTTGAATACCCTCCTATTTCCTGAATTTCTTTAAGTGTTTCTTCCGCTGCTAAATCATCCTTAGAATAATTTACAATAACTGTAGCTCCTTCTTTTGCTAGTTCTAATGCTATTGCTTTTCCAATTCCTCTAGTACCACCAGTAACTAGGGCTATTTTTCCTTGTAAGTTTTCCATTTTCTACTCCCTGCTTATTTATTTTTTAGAAATTATAAAAATTTTACCCTTTTTTATAAATGTTTATAATTTCCTTCCTTTATCTCATTTACATCCATTCTTTTAGTACTCTTTTTATATTTCCATAAAAGATTTTATCAATTTCTGTATTGTTAAAGCCTTCCTTAATTAAGATTTCTCTTAAAATTCCTATTTCGCCTATATTCTTTATTTCAACTTCATTTTCAATACCATCAAAATCAGTTCCTAAAGCCAAAACATCTACTCCTCCAACATTTTTTATATGCTTAATATGAGCAATCATGGAATTAATAGAAGATACTTTTTCCTTTCCTAAAAACGGTGCACAAAAGTTTAATCCCATAACTCCACCCTTATCTGCAAGACTAACTATCATATCATCAGTTAAATTTCTTGAATGATCTGTAATTGCTCTAGAATTAGAGTGAGTTGCTACAAATGGCTTTTTTAAAATTTTAACCAAGTCATAAAACCCACCATCTGATAAATGAGAACAGTCAGGAATAATTCCCACTTTTTCCATTTCTAGTACTATTTCTTTTCCCTTATCTGTTAGTCCATAATCTTTATACTTATAACCCGAATTAGGATATCCTATGCTATTTTTAAAATTCCATGTTAAAGTTATAAATCTAACTCCCATATCATAAATTTCTTTTACTCTTTCAACTTTCCCTTGTAAAACTTCACCTTCTTCAATAGATAAAAAAGCCCCTATTTTCCCCTTATTATTAACCTCTTCTAATTCTTTCAGATTTCTAACTATTTCTATATCATTTTCATTTTCTTTTAATTCTTTCACAAAAAAATTATACATCCTAATAAATTCTTTATATGGATCATCTACAAGATTTAATTCTATAAAGTGAGCAAAAACTTGTGCCTTTGCATTAGCATTTTTTAATTTTTGTATATCAACCTTACATTTACTTTCCTTTAATTTTAAATTTTCATATAATAATCTACTGGCTGTATCACAATGTAAATCAATTGAATTCATATTATTTCCTCCTCATTCTCTCTTCTTTTTCTTCTTTTATCATTCTTATTCTTTCATCTCTTGCCCATAGTAAATAATCTTCTATATTGCTCGGACCAGTTATGACTTTTCTTCTTACCCATAAAACACCTGATTCCTGAGACTCTATATTCCATTTAACTAAAGAAATTCTTCCTTTTTCTATTTCAATTGCTGTTATTGCATAAGGTAATACGCAACATCCATCATTAAAATATGGTGGTTCCTTACACTCAGGCATTCTACTATTATGAGTATGTCCACATATAATCATTTTACCATTATCCTTAGCCCATTTCTCTAGCTTTCTATCAACTTTATTTCCCTTTTTGTTATTTTTTGCTGGACTTGTTGGATCTCTAAATCCTGCTAACCCATTTAAGAACTTCCATACATATCTTACAAGAAATCTAGATATTATCCAATAATTAGAGTTCATGTAATCAGCTTGATGCCCATGAGTTACTAAAAACTTTTCATTAATTGGAGTATATTTAAAATTAATTCCTTCATAAAAAACAATGTCTTTTATAAATTTTAAAAATCCTTTTCCATAACTATCCCCTACTTTTTTTAAGCTTCTATACTGAGAAATATAAAAATTATCATTACTTTTTATTATATCATGATTCCCATATATAATATAAAGTCTATTTTCTTCTTTAAACCTATTTAGCAACTTAAAAATATCATCATATATATATGCTAAATCGTTACAATTTCTATTTTTCCAAAGTTCATCTCCATCTCCAACTTCAATATAAGTAAATCCCTTCCTATAATAATAAGATAATGCTGTTTTATATATATTTTTATTAGGTAAGAGAGAATCTGAATATGTCCCATCACCTCTATGAATATCTGAAATAAAAACTAAATTATCTCCTTCATCAAATTTTAATTCTTTTGCATTTTCATATAAATAATTTAACCTTTTCATATAAATCCTAAAAAAATTATTATTTTTATTATATGTTTATAATTACTAATTTGCTAAAAATATCTTATTTAAATAATTATAACTTATATATAAATTTATTGATTTTAGTACAAACTACATATAAACTTTAATGAAAGGGGAAAAATTTTGTGAAATTAAAATTTATAAATATATTCTTAATTGCTTTACTAACTTTCAAAATACTTCCATTTTCTCTTTGCTTTGCTTTTGAAGATGAGCATAATTCTAATAAAATAGATTATTCTTCTGATGAAACAAAGAACGAATTTAAAAACTTACTTGAAAATTTATTTGCCCAAAGAAATGCTGCAATAGTATCTACAGATACTGAACTTTTAAAGGGATTCTATGACTTAGATATAAAGGTAAGTTTATGGGCCTATGAAAGCGAAGCTAAAAAGACACAATATTTGATTAACTGGTCTGAAAAACAATCTGTTAAATTTAAAGATATAAAGTCTATAGTAAGAATAAGAAAAGTAGCTGAAAAAGAGCCTAATTTATATGGAGTTATTTGCGATGTAGCAACTGAATTTAATTATTATTATTTAGACAATCCAGAAATTATAAATAAATTCAGATTAGGTACTAATCACTACTTAAACTTAAAAAAGCAAGATGATAGATATATAATAACCAAAGAATGGTATACCGATCCCTTTGCTGACTCTTTAGATATGAATAATATAAAATCTGATGAAATTAGAGAATATATATTAAATCAAAAAGCTCCTGAATTCACTCCTAGTGAAAGAATTAAAAATGCAATTGATTATGCTCATAAATACTGTGGAGTTTCTGAAGATGAAGAGTTTATATTTAAATATAATAACAAATATAAAGATCATAATCCTGATGGTGGAGATTGTGCAAATTTTGCTTCCCAAATTTTATTTGAAGGTGGTGGCTTTAAGAAAAATACTTCTTGGAATTATGCGGGAAAAGAAGGAACTAAAGCATGGCTAAATGCTCAAGGATTTAAAAATTATATGGTAAGTAGCGGTAGAGCTTCTTATATTGCTAAAGGATCATATCAACAAATATACAAAGCTGCTTTTAATTTAAGACCTGGTGACTTTGTTGCCTATGAAAAAAAAGGACGAATAACTCATATTTCAACAGTAACAGGCTTTGACTCTAAAGGATATCCACTAGTTACTTGTCATAATACTAATAGGTTATTAGTTCCTTATGACTTAGGATGGAGTAATAGTAATATAAAATTTCATCTTGTACACGTACACTATTAATAATTGATAATGCGTAATGGATAATTGATAATTTAGGATGTAATTTGGTCCAAATTAATAAAACAAAAAAGTTAGAGTCTATTTTTCAGCCTCTAACTTTTTTAATATTTTAAAACTACTTTAGTAGTTTTTTCATAAATTCTACATTATACATTCTTCATTTTTCATTACTAAACCTATTTTAAAAACAATAATTTATCTTCTGATATTTTTAAATATAAGTTTTCATTAGTCTCTCTTTTATCCCATTCTTCTTTTCTAACAGTATATAAGATAGTTTTATTCTGCCCTTGTGTTTTTAAATTTTTGTTTTGTAATATTATATTATACTCAAATAAATCTTCTACTATTTTATTTATTTGAAATTCTATAGTATTTTTATCTTCTTTATTTTCAGCAATTTTAAAATTATTTGAGTTAATACCTATATAATTAATATCTTCATCTATTTCTTTTTCTAATTCCAAGATAATATCAAAATCTGTTAGATAGATTTTCTTATTTGATATAATATTACATTTTGAAATATTTTTACAACCTGTTAATATTGCAACTTCTTTTAATTTAGGTTTTTCAAAAGTTTCTTTAGTATTACCTATTAATATAGATTTTCCTTTTTCTATAACCACCATATCTTTACAAAATCTATATACTTCTTCTCTACTATGGGTAACCATTAGAACCTCACCCTTATATAATTTTAAAAGCTCTAAAACTTCTGTTTGAAGTTTTTCTTTCAAATATGTATCTAGTGCAGAAAATGGTTCATCAAGCATTAAAACATCTGGTTCATATATTATACATCTTGCTAATGCAACTCTCTGCTGTTGACCTCCTGAAAGCTGTCTTGGATATTTTTTTTCAAGACCTTGCAGATGAAAGACATTTATCATTTTATCTATCTTTTTCTTCTTTTCATCTTTAGGTAAATCTAACCCTATTCCTATGTTTTCTTCTACAGTCATATTAGGAAATAAAGCATAATTTTGAAATAAATATCCTATATTTCTTTCTTGAGGTTTTAAATTAATTTTATTTTTAGAATCAAAAAGAACTTTTCCATTTAAAACTATAGTACCTTCATCTGGGGTTTCTATTCCAGCAATACATTTAAGAGTCATACTCTTCCCACTTCCTGAAGCTCCTAAAACACCAAGATAATCACCATTTGCCTCAAAAGAAACATCAAGATAAAATCCCTTTAACTTTTTTCTTATATCTACAAATAAACTCATTTAAATCTTCCCTACTTTAAATACTTTCTCTCTTTTATAGTAAAATAATTTGTTAAAATTACAATTATAAAGGATATTATAGTTACTATTAATACATAATGTAAAGCCGAATTCATATTACCTGCCGCAACTTCTGCATAAATTGCTAAAGGTAATGTTCTAGTTTTATTTGCTATGTTTCCCGCAATCATTGCTGTAGCTCCAAACTCTCCAAGGCCTCTTGCAAAAGCTAATATTCCTCCTGACGCTATCCCAGGCAGAGCCATTGGAATAATAACACGAAAGAAAATTCTTTTTTCAGACATACCTAATGTTCTAGCAGCTGCAATTAAATTTTCATCTACCTGCTCAAAGGCTCCTCTAGCAGAACGATACATAAGTGGAAATGATATTACTACTGATGCTATAACTGTAGCCCACCAAGAAAAAACTATTTTAACACCTAAAAAATTTAATAAAAACTTACCTATAGGCCTATTAACTCCAAATATCATTAATAAGAAAAAACCCATTACCGTTGGTGGTAAAACTAACGGTAATGTAAATATTCCATCTAAAATCATTTTTATTTTTTCATTTTTCATATTTACTATAAATTTTGCTATAAAAACTCCTAATATAAATGTTATTACCATAGAAAACGCTGCTGTTTTTAAAGAAATTATTACTGGTGATATATCCATTATTTTCTCCTATTTATTTTTTGAAAATCCATAAGTCTCAAAAACTTTAATTGCTTCATCAGATTTTAAGAAGTCTATAAAAGTTTGTGCAGCTTCTTTATTTGCACTATTTTTTATTACTCCAACAGGATATATAACTTTAGAAACACTTCCTTCTTCTGCTTCAGCTACTACTTTAACTTTTTCATTTGAAGAAGCATCTGTTGAATATACAACTCCAGCATCTGCACTAGCTTCAGCTACCCAGTTTAAAACTTCAGTTACATTAGTACCTAAACTTAATTTTTCTGATACTTTATCCCATATTTTAAGATTTTCAAATAATTCTTTTGCATATTGTCCAGCTGGCACACTTGCTGGATCTCCTATAGCTATTTTATCAGATTTTATTATATCTTCAAAAGTTTTTATTTCTTTATTACTCTCTTTTGGAACAATTAATACAATCTTATTCTCAAGAAGTTCGACAATTGATCCATCTTCAATTAACCCTTTTTCATTTAAATCATTCATTTGTTTTAAAGCAGCAGACATAAACACATCAACTTCTGCTCCTTCTTCAATTTGGCTTTGCAATTTTCCAGAACTATCATAAGTCGTCTGAATTTTAATATTAGGATACTTTTCATTAAACATTGAAATTAATTTATCATCTATACAATTTTTTAAACTTGCAGCTGCAGCAAGAGTAATAGTTACCTCTTCTACTTCATTATTCCCTTCATTTTTTGAACTCTTATTATTAGTACATCCACTTAAAATAAATACTAATAAACTTATAAATAAAATTAGACTATATTTCTTTTTCATATCATACTCCCCTTTAATATTTTTATTTAAACTAAACAAAACAGAACAAAACAGAACTAAACTTGATAAATTAAATTATAATGTAAAGATTATCCATTGTCAATTGATATAGAATTTTTAAAACAAAAATTTTTATTTGTTATATTTAAAATATTATGTTAAATTATTTTTATAATAATTTATGAAAAGGTGAATAAAATGAGTGAAGATATTTTATATACTCCAGATGAAATTGCACAAAAACTAAAGATAACTAAAAGTACAGTTTACGAAATGATAAAACGTGGAGATTTAGATGCTCATCGTATGGGCAAGCATATTAGAATAGCTCAAAGTCAATTCGATATTTATCTTTTAAAGGCTAAAGGTTACGAAAATAGCTATGAAGCTAATTTAATTTTTGAAAATGGTGAAACTTTCGCAGAAATTAACTCAGTAAAAATACAAGTAAACACTAATCTTGAAGGAAAAGTTAAAATTTCTATTCGTCCAGAAGATATTATTTTAAGTAAAGATTTATTTGTTAGCAGTGCAAGAAATATCCATAAAGGCACTGTTTCAGATATTATTATAGAAGGTAATAGATCAAAAGTTATATTAAATATTGGAATTCCTATAACTTCTTTAATAACAACAAAATCTTTAACAGATTTATCTATTGAAAAAGGTACTGAATTATATGCTATATTTAAAACTATGTCTGTAAAAGTATGTAAATAATTAAAAATGAAGACTCCACATTACTAAAATAAATTTAAAAAGCTCCATAAGGAGCTTTTTTATCAATCTTTATATATTCTTAATTCTAATTTTCTTTATATTTATCTATTGATTCTCCTACTATATTCATAAGTTTCTTTTGATAATTTTCATCACAAAGCATTTTATCTTCATTATAATTACTCATAAATCCCATTTCTAATATAACTACTGGAACATCTGACCAATTAAATCCAGTAATATCATTTCTTTCAAACACTCCATTAACCTTTATTCCTTCTTCTGTCAAATTATCTTTTAATATATTAGCAAATTTATTGCTTTCCTCATATATATTTTTTGTATTACCATCTTTGCTACAAGGAATTAAGATTGTAGCACCTGTTTTACTACTATCCTTCACACTATCACAATGTATTCTAATAGTCATATCTGCCTTTGATTTATTTGCAATTTCTGCTCTTTCAGCATTACTTATATTGACATCATGACTTTCTCTAGTCATAACTACATTGTACCCTTTATTAAGTAAAATTTCTTTTAATAAAATAGATGCTTCTAAATTAACAACATATTCAGCTTTTTGGGTACAAATTCCTGATGTTCCTTGTGATACCCTTGCTTTTTTCTTACTTGCCCCTGGAGAAACAGATTCTAAGTTATTGTCGCCTTTTTTTTGATGACCAGCATCGATACAAATAGTAAAATTATTATGCTTTTCTTCTTTTAAAGCTTTTACTATGATATTACTAGAATTAATTAAAATAAATATTAAAATAATATTTATAATGAATTTTAACTTTTTCATTTATACCTCCAACACTATAACTGAATTTATTATTATAGTTTCCAAGGCACATTTTTATTATTCTTCTAACTTTATTAATTTAGCTATAAAAAATCCTTCCATATATTCATTAGGTATTATTCTAATTGTTTTATATAATTCTTCCTTTAAATCTAAAAATGATGGTGTTTTTATAATGAAAAATTAAAAATTTAGAATGTAGAATTAAGGAAAAAATCCGTAGGATTTTTAAATAAAAGGTGCTTTTCACCAATTAAATTTAAATTTTGCTATGCAAAACACCATTAATTCTACATTCTTAATTATATATTCTATACTTAACTCTTGATTTTCATCCTCTACTATATGTTAATTGTTACTTCTACTGGGCAATGATCTGATCCTAATACCTCTGTATGTATTTTTGCATCAACTAACTTGTTATTTAAAGAATTAGACACTAAGAAATAATCGATTCTCCATCCAGCATTTTTTTCTCTAGCTTTAAATCTATACGACCACCAAGAATACACTCCTGTAACATCCGGATAAAAATATCTAAAAGTATCCGTAAATCCTGAGTTTAATAATTCAGTAAATTTACTTCTTTCCTCTATTGTAAATCCTGCATTCCTTAAGTTTGTTTTAGGATTTTTCAAGTCAATTTCTTTATGAGCTACATTTAAATCGCCACACACAATTACTGGTTTCTTTAAATTAAGATTTAATAAATATTCTTTAAAAGCATCTTCCCAAACCATTCTATAATCTAATCTCGCTAATTCAGTTTTAGAATTAGGTGTATATACTGTAACCATATAAAAATCATCAAACTCTAAGGTTATAACTCTTCCTTCTTTATCATGTTCTTCAATTCCAATACCATAAAAAACATTTAGTGGTTCCTTTTTAGTAAATATTGCTGTTCCTGAATAACCTTTCTTCTCTGCATAATTCCAATATTGATGATATCCTTCTAATTCTAAATCTATTTGTCCTTGCTGCAACTTACTTTCTTGAATACAAAAAATATCTGCATCTACTTCTTTAAAAAAGTCTAAGAATCCTTTTGTTACGCAAGCTCTTATTCCATTCACATTCCATGATATTAACTTCATTTTAAATTCTCCTTTGCTATTTATAAATATAATCTTATTATAGCATATATTGAAAAATTTAATATAATTTTAAGAATATGCATTCATTCTATTTGATAATTCAACAAGTTCTTCTAAAGAATTCTTTGCTCTGCAAGGCTTCCCTAATTTCATTTAATATCTGTTCTTGTTTCTTTACATCATTTCCTAAATCCTCTTCCCCCTTAATACTTTTCTGTATTATTTTCGTATTTTTTACTTTTTTCTTTATATTTTGTTATAAAAATTAGAACTATGAATAATATATAATTCACAGTTCTACTTTTCCACTTGTATTTTTACTAATTGTATAAAGGATGTTTATCACATAATGCTTTTACTCTAGCTTTTAATGATTCTATATCAGGATTTTCTACAGAAAGTGTATCATTTATTATTGATGCTACTTCCTTCATATCTTCCTCTTTAAATCCTCTTGTTGTAACAGCTGGAGTTCCTATTCTTATTCCTGATGTTACAAAAGGACTTTTAGTTTCATTAGGTACAGTATTTTTATTTACAGTTACACCTATACTATCTAATAATTTTTCAGCATCTTTTCCTGTAACATCCTTATTAGTTAAATCAATAAGAATTAAATGATTATCTGTTCCATCTGAAACTATTTTAAATCCAAAATTTTTTAATTCGTTAGATAACACTTCACAGTTATTTACTACATCTTGAATATATTCTTTATATGATGGATCTAATGCTTCTTTAAAACATACTGCCTTGGCTGCAATAGTATGTATTAATGGTCCTCCTTGTATACCTGGGAATATAGTTTTATCAAGATTTTTTGCATATTTTTCTTTGCAAAGTATTAATCCACCTCTAGGTCCTCTTAAAGTTTTATGAGTTGTTGATGTAACAAAATCAGCATAAGGAACTGGTGATGGATGAACTCCTGCAGCAACTAACCCAGCAATATGAGCCATATCAACCATAAAGTATGCGCCTACTTCATCACAAATGTCTCTAAATGCTTTAAAATCTATTGCTCTAGAATAAGCACTTGCACCAGCTACAATTAATTTAGGCTTATTTTTTAAAGCAATTTGTCTTACTTCTTCATAATCAATAGTTTCAGTTTCTTTGTTAACACCATAAGATATGAAATTATAAAGCTTTCCTGAAAAATTAACTGGTGATCCATGAGTTAAATGTCCACCATGACTTAAATCCATACCTAATACAGTATCTCCATATTCAAGTATTGATAAATAAACAGCCATATTAGCTTGTGATCCAGAATGTGGTTGAACATTAGCATGTTCTGCTCCAAAAAGTTCCTTTGCTCTTTCTCTTGCTATATCTTCAATTTCATCTACTACATAACATCCACCATAATATCTTTTATTTGGATATCCTTCAGCATACTTATTTGTAAGATAGGACCCCATAGCTTCCATTACAGCTTTAGATGTAAAATTTTCAGAAGCAATTAATTCAATTCCTTCTTGTTGTCTTTTTAATTCTTTGTTGATTAATTCATTAATAATTTTATCTTCTTTTGAAAGTTGTTCAAAATTCATTGTTATCACCCCAATTATAATTTTTTAAAATATACTTTGAATAAATTATAAATATATTTCCAATAATAATCAATTAAAATCTACAATAATTTAATTTCTAAATTTATTTTCTTTAATATAATTAAAACTTTAAACCAGTATATACTATATAATAATCAATATGTTATAATATCTAAATAAATTATGTATTATTAAGGAGTATATTATTATGGATTTAAATGAAATACTTCATGTAGCTACATTTGCTGGAAAAATCATGCTAGAATCTGGTGGAGAAACCTATAGAGCAGAGGAAATAATATGGAGAATCTGTAAGATTTATGGTGTTGAAGAAGCAGAAAGCTTTGTAACAACTACGGGAATAATGGTGTCTATTTGTCATAACGGAAAAACTCATTCCCTTATTAGAAGAGTTTCTACTAGGACAATAGATTTAGATAAAGTAGATAAGGTTAACGATTTATCTAGAAATATAGTTACTAGAGGATTAACTGTATCTCAATTAAAAGAACAACTTCAAATAATTAATAATGGGGAAAGATACAATGATAAGATAGCTATTATTATTTCTGCTCTTGGTGCTTTTTGTTTTGTTTTTCTTTTTGGTGGAAAAGTTAAAGAAGCTATTGCAGCATTTTTTATAGGGCTCGTTATAAAATCTCTATCCATCAAATTCTCAAAACTTGAAATAAATCAATTTTTTATAAATAGTATTTGTGCAGGTATAGCTGCTATAATGGCAATATTCTTCTTAAAGTTAAATTTAATAAATGATATAGATAAAACTATTATAGGTTCTATAATGCTTTTAGTTCCTGGTCTTGCTATTACTAATGCTATAAGAGATACTATTTCTGGTGATCTTTTAGCTGGTTCAACTAGAGCAGTTGAAGCATTTTTAGTAGCTATATCTATAGCTATAGGGACAGGAGCTGTTCTTAGCTTTTGGATATCTACTTTTGGAGGATTATAATGATAACTACAAATATGATAACTCAATCAATTTTTGCTTTATTCTCAGCTCTGGGCTTCGGAATTTTATTTAATATTAAAGGAAATAAATTGTTTTATGCTGCACTAGGTGGTGGTATAAGTTGGTTTGTAAGTTTATATTGTGAAGGATTAGGATTTAATATAAATTCCTCTTTTTTTATTTCATCAGTAATTTTTAGTATCTACTCTGAAATAATGGCTAGAATTTTAAAAACTCCTGTTACAACTCTAATAATATGTGCTTTAATTCCTCTAGTTCCTGGTGGAGGAATGTATTATACTATGTATGAGGCAATTAACGGAAACATTATGGAATCTATTGAGTTAGGATTAAATACATTATCTAGTGCAGGTTCATTAGCTTTAGGAATAATTTTTGTTTCAACATTAACTAGATTATTGATGTCTGCTAAAAGAAAAAGAGAACTTGGTGAATTAGAAAAAATAAAAAAGATATAAACATTATATTCCTTGCTCCGTCGCATGCGCTCCAAGTCGCCCTCATACAATGTTTATATCTTTGCAAACTGAAGGAAGGAAATTATAAAACTATAATTCATAGGGTAATACATTTATAATTTCCTAAAAAAGAAATAAAAGCCATGCATATTACTATGCATGGCCATATTTTTTACTCTTCAATTGATATTGCAGTAACTGGACAGCTATCACAAGCTTCTCTTGTTGCATCTTCGTATTCAGCAGCAACATCTCCTTCTTTAGCTACAGATACTCCTGTTTCTAATGTAAATACCTCTGGACATATTCCTTCACAAAGTCCACAAGATATACATGTATTTCCATCAACAAATGCTTTCATAATTTTTTCTCCTCCTATTTATATAACAACTTTAAATAAATAAAGTCACTTAATATTTAAAAATTTATTATATCCTCATTATAAATAATATTTTATAATTGTCAATATTTATCACTTGTCATAAATCTCGGAAAATATTAATTGTATCAAATTAAATTGCTTATAATAGTTTTATTTCGTTTTCTCTACATATATTAATATTTTTTTCATCCCAAACACTAGCTTGAACTTCACCGATGTGTGCTTTGTTAAGTAAAAACATACAAATTCTTGATTGTCCAATTCCTCCACCTACAGTAAAAGGTAATTCATCATTTAAAAGAAGCTTATGAAATTCAAATTTTCTTTTATCGTCATTTCCTGAAACTCTAAGTTGATAGTCCAAAGCTTCTTTATCAACTCTAATTCCCATAGAGGATAATTCAACAGCTCTGTCTAAAAGCGGATACCAAAATAATATATCCCCATTTAAGCTCCAATCATCGTAATCTGGACTTCTTCCATCATGTTTTTCTCCTGATTTTAATTTATCACCAATTTTCATTATGAACACAGCCTTATGTGCTTTACAAATTGCATCTTCTCTTTCTTTAGCTGTATAATTAGGATACATATCTTCTAGCTCTTGAGTTGTTATAAAGAAAATATTCTCTGGTAGTTTATCTTCTCCTTCTATTAATTCTTGATTAACATATTTTTCTGTTTCTTTAAAAACTTCATAGATATCTTTTACTATTTCCTTTAATTTTTCCTCATTTCTTTCTTCTTTAGTTATTATCTTTTCCCAATCCCACTGATCTACATAAACTGAATGAATATTATCAAGCTCTTCATCTCTTCTTATTGCATTCATATCAGTGTAAAGTCCTTCCCCTACATTAAATCCATATCTATATAAACTTAATCTTTTCCATTTTGCTAAAGAATGAACAATTTCTACATACTTACCAGTTCCTAATATATCAAATTTTACTGGTCTTTCTATACCATTTAAATTATCATTTACTCCGCTTTCACTATCAACAAACAAAGGTGCTGAAACTCTTATTAAGTTTAATCTTTCTGCTAAAGCTTTTTCAAAAAAATCTTTAATCTTTTTAATATTAATTTCTGTTTCAATTAGTGTTGTATTACTTTTATAATCCTTTGGTATAATTATTCCTTCTATATTCATAAAAAATCCCCCTTAAATTTATTATTACAAAACAAAAAAACCTTCACCCTTATAAAAGGATGAAAGTTATATTCCATGTTGCCACCTTAATTCATTATTACTTCACAATAATAATCTTATCAAGTACATAAGTTTACCTTAGATACTCTATCACTTTAACGGGTGAACCCGATACTACCTACTGGGTGTTATCTTTCGAAGTATAGCTAAGAGATGTTATTCAAATTAACTTTCTTATTCTACTTTCAGCCTAGGTAGAACTCTCTTTGAAGATATATTAATTTTACTTCTTCTCTTCATAGCTTTATATTATCTTATTGAAATTAATAATATCACTTTTTTTAAAAGTTGTAAATACTTTTCTTAAACTTCTATCAAATTAATAAATATATTCAACTTTTTTAATTATTTAACAAAAGTATTTATAGTTTTTATAAGTTGTTTTAATGTTTCTTGTTCCATAGAACCTTCTTCTATATTCAAACAATTATTAGCATAATATTCTATAGTTAAGCCTCCAACTCTATTTATAGCAGATCTAATTGCTGAAATTTGCACTAGAATATCAGAACAGCAAACGTTTTTTTCCATCATACCTTGAATCCCTTTTACTTGTCCTTCAATCCTCTTAAGCCTATTAACTATATCTTTTCTAAGCTTTTCATTTTCCTCTTCCATTTATATCCCTCCAAAATGTTATACCTCTACAGGGTATATATATTTTAACATTTATAAATATATCTTTCAATTAATAAACAAAATTTACTTAGCAAAACTTAAAGTGATATAATATATTATTATAATTATTTATATGTTATTTAATACCTTGGAGGTTATTATGGAAAATATCAATCAAATTTTAAAAGAACAAAAAGATTTCTTTTATTCTGATTTAACTAAAAATATAGATTTTAGAATTAAAACTCTAAAAAAATTAAAAAATATTATAAAAGAAAATGAAGAAGAAATAATGATTGCACTAAATAAAGATTTAAAAAAGTCAAGCTTTGAGTCCTTTGCTACTGAAATAGGTATGGTTTACGATGAAATAAATCTTCATTTAAAGAATTTAAAAACTTGGGCTAAAAAAGAAAAAATAAAAACATCATTAGTATATTTTCCATCTAAAGGTTATATATACAAAGAACCTTACGGTGTAGTTTTGATAATTGGCCCTTTTAATTATCCATTTCAATTGATTATTTCTCCTTTAATTGGTGCTATATCTGCAGGAAATTGTTCAATAATTAAACCATCTGAAAATAGTCCAAATACAGCATTACTTTTAGAAAAATTAATAAATTCTAACTTTGATAAAAGCTACATTACAGTTATTAATCCTTTAGGTGGTAAAGAAACTATTTCATATTTATTAGATTTAAAATTTGACTACATATTCTTTACTGGTAGTATTAAAGTTGGAAAAATTATTATGGAAAAGGCTTCAAAAAATTTAATTCCAGTTACCCTTGAGTTAGGTGGGAAAAGTCCTTGTATAGTAGATAATACTGCTAACATAGCTTTAGCTGCAAAAAGAATAGTTTGGGGAAAATTCATAAATGCTGGGCAAACCTGTGTTGCTCCTGATTATATTTTAGTAGAAAGTACAGTAAAAGAAAAACTATTAATAGCTTTAAAAGAAGAAATAATAAAACAATTTGGTTCTAATATAAAAGATAGTCCTGATTTTCCAAGATTAGTTAATTTAGATGCTATTAATAGGCTTAAAGGTTATTTAAATGATGGTGATGTATTCTTTGGTGGGGATGTATGTGATAAAGATTTATATATTGAGCCTACCCTACTTATAAATATTAAGGATAACTCATCTGTTATGAAAGATGAAATCTTTGGTCCTATATTACCTATTATAGAATTTTGTAATTTAAATGATGCTATTAAATTCATAAGAGAAAAAGAGAAACCTTTAGCTTTATATTATTTTTCTGAAGATAAGAAATTAATAGAAAAAGTTCTTTCAAAAGTTTCATCTGGAGGTGCTACTATTAATGATACTATAATTCATGTAGCTTCTTCTAAACTTCCCTTTGGAGGGGTTGGTTTAAGTGGTATAGGTAATTATCATGGAAAAGCTAGCTTTGATACTTTTTCACATAGTAAGTCAATAGTAAAAAGAGGTACTTTACTTGAATTCCCCTTTAGATTTGCTCCTTATAATGATAGAATCCATTTACTTAAAAGGTTTATGAAGTAATATGTTTATTTTTAAATATTTATATTAATTTGAAAATATTAGAAATATACTATAATATATAATTATGTATAGATATATTTAAGGAGGATTTATGAGAAATTTTAATTATAAAAATGGAACAGAAATTATTTTTGGTAAAAATACAGAAGTCTTAGTAGGACGTGAAATTAAAAAGTATACAAATAAAATTTTACTTCATTATGGTGGTGGAAGTATAAAATCTAATGGACTATATGAAAGAGTTATAACTTCATTAGAAAATGAAAACATAGAAGTTTTTGAACTTTCAGGTGTAAAACCAAACCCTAGAGTATCTTTAGTTAGAGAAGGCATAGATATTTGCAGAAGAAATAATATAGACTTTATACTTGCTGTAGGCGGTGGTAGCGTAATTGATTCTTCTAAAGCTATTGCTGCAGGAGTTAATTATAAAGGTGATGTTTGGGATTTATTTATAGATAAACCAATTAACCATCCTTGCTTAAAAATTGCAACTATATTAACTATCCCTGCTGCAGGTAGTGAAACCAGCTCTAGTTGTGTTATAACTAATGAAGATGGCTACTATAAAAGAAGCGCTGGCCATCCAGATTTAAGACCTATATTTTCTATTTTAAATCCAGAGCTTACTTTTACTTTACCAAAATATCAAACTTCTTGTGGTATAGCTGATATGATAGCTCATATTCTAGAAAGATATTTTACTAACGAAAAAAATGTTGATTTAACTGATAGACTATGTGAAGCTACATTAAAAGCTATTATGGAAAATGCTTTAAGATTAAATTTAGATTCTAATGATTATAACGCTAGAGCTGAAATCATGCTGTCAGGAATGGTTGCACACAATGACTCTTTAAATATGGGTAGAATTGGAGATTGGGCTAGTCATGATATCGAACATGAATTAAGCGGAATTTATGATATAGCACACGGGGCAGGACTTTCAATTATATTCCCTGCATGGATGAAGTATGTTTATAAACATGATTTAAATAGATTTGCTCAATTTGCAAATAGAGTTTTCAATATAGATATTAATTTAAACAATCTTGAAGAAACAGCTCTAAAAGGTATTGAATCTCTAGAAAATTTCTTTACTAATATTAATTTACCAACTAGACTTAGTCATGTAAATATAGGCGATGATCGAATTGAAGAAATGTCATTAAAGCTTGTTGCTCACTGTGACCATGTTGGTAACTTTATTGAGATAAGACAAAAGGAAGCATTAGAAATTTTTAAATTAGCATTATAAAATATTCTGTTTCTTAATTGTCAAAATTAAAGACTTCTGATAAAAATATCGGAAGTCTTTATTTATTTATTTATTTATTTATTTATTTATTTATAGTTTTAAATTTTTATTATAGTCCTTTACTTTCTTAAAACTTTTTTTATAAAAATAAATTTTATACCCTATTATAAATAATGATATTAAAGTAATAATTGCTAAAGCATATAATTTAAATACATCCTCTGGTAAAACATTTATAATAGGATCCGTTCTTTCATCAAAAATCCAATAATCATTATTAAAAAATATTTTGTGAAATATTATAAAAGCCTTAGAAAAATTAATAGAAATAATACCCACTATCCCTACTATTATACATATTAAAGAATTAGCTCCATAATTTAATACTTTATAAATAGTACAACTTTTACCACTTATTTTATTATAAAGAAATACTGTTAAAAAAAATAAAGTAATAATTATTGTTATTGCATAAATATATAAAAATATCTTTTTTACTTCATAAAAATGAAATTCTCCATTTAAGCTCATAGGAAAATTAATAAATTGAAGCTTTTTTATAAAAGGATTCTGCAAATAATTAATCAATGTATTAAAATCTTTTATAAGCATCTCCTTTGATATTTTTCCTACTTCAACTAAATTATATTTATCTATTGAATAACTATATATAAATTTAAAGTTCAAAGTTATTATTGTTGAAACTCCTATGGTAAATACTGCAATTAATATTCCATATAAAATCCTCTTTAACATTATTAATAAATTCTTCATTTCCTACTCCATAATATTCATTATTTATTTTATTATTTATTTTTCATATAAATATTCTACTTTTATAAACCATACAAATCATGCTTAAATAGAAGGTGCTACCATTAAGATAACACCTTTTTAAATTTTAGTTAACAACTAAATCTATATTTTCTTTATACTGTGAATGTTCTCTATCCTTATATAATATAGCATTTTTAGGACAAGCATTTACACATCTACAACACATTATACAGTTATCTCTAAACTTAATAACTTCTCCTATTTTTTCTATATTTCTAGTTGGACAAATATTTACACATAAATTGCATTTATCACAATTTGAATTTACCGAAAAATTTATTGAATTTTTATATAAATCTCTAGTTTTTATTTTATATATTGTTTTATAAATAGATCCTTTTAAATCACTTACCTCTTCCTTTATGATATTATCTATTAAAAAATTTACTACTATATCTTTAATTTCTGATATCGTATTTTCAAAGGTATCTCTAATATCTTTTCTAGTATTTTTTTTATAATTCTTATTTAAAGTAAAGCTATCAGGCATTTGAAAGTTCTTAGTTATAATTACTTTATAATTCTTATCTAGCAATATTTTTTCTAAATCATGAAAATAAATTTTCATTTTATCTCTACCAGTTGAAAATATCATAGTTTTTATTTCTTTAGATGAATAATATAAATTCTCATTTAAATATTCAATAAAATTATTAGGAATATATTCAAAATATTTAGGAAATCCTAGAACTAAGAAATCATAAGTTAAATTCTGTAAACTTATTTTTTCTTCAATTGAATGCGTTTCTATTTCACATCCACCTTTAATAAATTCTTCTACAATTTTATTAACAACAAATTTTGTATTTCCAGTACCACTAAAATATAAAATTATTCCTTTCAATTAAAACTCCTCCTGTAAATTATCTAAAGTATATAACCTACTTTAAATAACATTATAAACCAAGTGGTATAATATGGAAATATTTTTCGTATACTTTTTTTTGACTATAAGTACTTTTCTTCAACATTTTTATATAATAATTTTATTTAAACCTCTTTACTCTTAAACTTCCAAAATAATACTGCTATTAATAATATTACTCCACATATAATTAAATATTGGATAAATAATGGATTAGATAAACTTCCAGATAAAATTATTATTGAACCTATAGTCGCTAATATAGGGTTTATTTTTCCCTTAAAGATTCCTTTCACTTCTCCTTCTAATCCCATTCTTAAAACCTTAATGTACAATAAGACATATAACATATAATTAACTGTTATTGATATTTCAGAAACATCACTATTTGGTAAATAGTTATATTTTTGAGTTATGTAATGAACTACTAAACAAATTAAAGAAATAATGAAAGCAACTATTGAAGAATATAATGGCATTCCCAATTTATCATTTACTAGTTTAATTTTTTTAGAATTTGGAAACATTCCCCTAATAGCTAATGAATACGGCATTCTAACATGTCCCATAATTAAACCATTAACAGTACCTATTATAGATATAACTACAAAGGTTAAAATTATTTTTGCTCCCCATGAACCAAATAACATACTAGCTGCTAAATCAACGTGAGCATCTCCTAAAGCCATTATTTTTTCTGGTCCAACATATATGCTTATACCAACAAAATATAAAACATAAATTATTAAAATAAATAATGGAGCTATAACTAATGCCTTAGGTAAGTTTTTCTTAGAATCTTTAATTTCATGTCCTATAGATGTGGTAATTATCCATCCATCAAAGGAAAAGGCAATTGGAGCTATTGCAGCTATCCATGATGTTGATTTCATATGAATTACATCATTAATTTTTATTGTGCTTGGATTTCCAAAAAACACTCCAGCTATAGCAATTAAAATTAATGGAATAACCTTAATTACTGTTGACGCATTTTGAAAATATCCACCTAACTTACCAGATAAAACATTTAAAACATAAAGAATTATCATTATTACAAATCCAATAATTATATGTGTCGCTAGTCCAGCATCTATTCCAAATAACATACATATATAAATACCAGATACCCAAGAAACCACTGCAATTAATGTTGGATAATATAAGAATGTATGAAACCATCCAAATGCACATGCTACCGATTCATTATATGAATATTCAGCATATGTAATTATCCCTCCTGCTTTAGACTCTCTAGATGCTAATTCTGAAATAGTTAAACTTCCAAAAATAATACCTAAAGCAGCTATACAGAAAACAAGAACCCCTAATGAAATACTTCCGTTTGTGGCTACAAGTATATTATCACTTTTAAAAAATATTCCTGATCCTATTACAATTCCTACAATCATTCCTATAGCTGTAAATAAACCATATTCATTTTTCTTCATATTCCACCTCATCTTAACGTAAAAATTTATATTATTCCAAATTTATATGTTCAATCTTACCATATAAATAAAAAAATAAGAATAAAAAATCATTAAATTTTATCATTTTTTTCTAACTAAAGATTCTTATTAATTATATTGTAAATTAAGTATATCAATTTTAAAAAATATATAATTATTATTTTATATAGATATTTATTATATATTTTTTCCATTATATAATTACTTTATAAAACATCTTATTTTCAGGAGGTATTATGAAAAATATTTTTATTTATTATTTAATTTTAATTAATATTATTGCTTTTATAACTATGTATATAGATAAGCAAAAAGCAATTAATCATAAGTGGAGAGTTAAAGAAGCAACTTTATTTTTATTATCGATTATAGGAGGAAGCCTTGGTACCATTTTAGGTATGTATAACTTTAGACATAAAACTAAACATTTAAAATTCACCTTAGGAATTCCATTAATTATATTAATACAAATTTTAATTTTTCTATTTTTAAAAGATACTAGTTTTATTCTAAAGTAACTAATTTAATTTTTACTACAAAAATAAAGAAGATTAATACAAAATATCAATCTTCTTTATTTTATCTATAATTTTAACCACTTTTCTTTTTTTATAAATTCATCATAAATAAAATTTGCATCATTAATTATATTATCTTTAAATTTCATTACTTTTAATAATTTAATTGCATTTCTAGTTGTAGATGGTCCTGATTTAAGCTTATAATCAAACTCTACACTATCCTCAGTAACTTTTTCTCTAAAATGATAATTTTCATATCCAATTTGAATCATTTTAGTCAGTTCAATATCATGTGTTGCAACTAAAATACGTGAATTAGTTGTTTTAGCATAGCTTAGTATTGATGCTGAAGCTGATATCCTTTCAACTGTATTTGTTCCTTTTAGTATTTCATCTATCACTGCTAAAACAGGAATATTACTATTTAATGAATCTATCAATCTTTTTAAACTTTTTACTTCTGATATAAAATAACTATCTCCTTCAAGAATATCATCCTTTATTGCCATTGAAGTTACAACCTTATAAAATCTACATTTGTACTTAGAACATAATGCTGTATTTAAGCTTTGTGCCATTATACAATTTAAAGCAATAGCTTTAATAAATGTAGATTTACCAGAAGCATTTGATCCAGTAAAAATAATATTTTTATCTATAAATATAGAATTTTTTACTGGATTATCTATAAGAGGATGATAAATATTTTTAATATCTATAACATTTTCTTCTATAAATTCTGGACTTACATATTCATCTAAACTTTGTCTATAATAAGAAAGACTTAATGCAAAATCTACTTGAGCTAATAAATTATATATTAAATGAAGATACTTTTTATTTTCATCTAATATTTTAGCCATATTTTGATATACAATAATATCAACCATAAAAAACATCTTTATATATTCAACAACAAAGTCTAAGTCAGAAAACATTGAATTATCACGTTTTCCTAAAAGAAAACTATATTTTTTTATTTTTTTAAAACTTGTAAATTTTTTCAATACTTTTTTTAATTCTAAACTAACCTTTTCAAAATCCTTATCTTTTATTTTTGATAATTTATCACATAACTTAATATTATTTAACAAGTAAACCATTATATTAAAATTATCTTCTAAATAAGTTTTGGCACTTTGATGAAAAAGAATATTAATACATATAAAAACTAAGGTTAACATTATCCCTAAATTCTTAGCAAAAAATATTAGTAAAATAGATAAAAAAAGACCAATTAATAATAAAGGATATTTATAATAACCTGTTATTTTGCTAAAGGCCGGATTATAAATAAAATTAATAAACCTCTCATCATTTATTTTTCCTAATATTAAAAGATTTAGCTTAACACTACTCCTTAAAGATTTATTTTTCATAAAACTATTAATTAATTCTTCTGTAAATTTCCATTCCTTACTATTATAATTAACTGCTCTATATTTATAATATAAATATGTTTCACCTAATGTTGTACTAGTATAATTAGTTCTTTTAAAAACACTATTCATATCAAGGTCATTCCAAGTTAACTCATCAATTTCTTCATTTATTCCCTCATTTTCTTTACGAACTTCATAATATTTCTTAACAAAACTCATATCGAAATCCTCTTGAAAATTTTTAGGCTTTTCTCCAAACTCATTATTTATTCTATTTAACATATCCTTGTTTCTTTTGAAGTTATCATATATTAATACTATTGTTATTAACAATAGTGTTATCAAAATTAATATGACCATATTTACATCCCCTTTAATATAAAATACATTTATATTTTACCATAAATTACATAATATTGATGATATTTCTTATAACTTTTTTAATTTACATCTAATATCAATTACTTGATAAATATATATTTTAATTATATCTCATTTAAATTAAAATATATTAAAAGAGATAGTTTAAATAAAACTATCTCTTTATAAATAAATTATATTTTCAATTATTAACTATCTAGTCTTCTTTTTTTACAATAGAAATACCTAAGTCTTCTAATTGATTTTCATCTACTATATTTGGTGCTTCACTTAAATAACAATAAGCATTTTGATTCTTAGGGAATGCTATAACATCCTTAATATTCTCTGTTCCAGCTAAGAACATTATCATTCTATCAAGACCAAATGCTAATCCGCCATGTGGTGGTGGACCAAATTTAAATGCATCTATTAAGAATCCAAATCTTTCCTTAGCTGACTCTTCAGTAAAGCCTAAAACTTTAAACATTTTTTCTTGAAGCTTAGAGTCGTGGATTCTTATAGATCCTCCACCTAATTCTTCACCATTTAAAACTAAGTCATATGCTTTTGCTCTTACTTCTCCTGGATTGCTTTCAAGCATATCTATATCTTCATCCATAGGCGATGTAAATGGATGGTGAGCTGCATAGTATCTTCCATCTTCTTCTGAGTATTCAAAAAGAGGGAATTCAGTTATCCAAGTAAAGTTGAATTCATTTTTATCTTTTATTAAATCAAATTGTTTTGCAAGTTCTAATCTTAATGCTCCTAAGCTTTGGAATACTACTGAATTCTTATCTGCTACTATAAATATAGCATCACCAACTTCAGCATTCATAGTTTTCATAATTGCATTAGTTACATCATCAGTTAAGAATTTTGCTATTGAAGATTTAATACCATCTTCTTTAATTTGAATCCATGCAAGACCTTTTGCCTTATATGTTTTAACAAATTCACCTAATTTATCAATTGGCTTTCTTCCAAGATCTGCTCCACCCTTTAAGCAAAGAGCTCTTACAGAACCACCATTTTCTATAGCTGATTTAAATACTACAAAATCCATATCCTTTACGTCTTCTGTAATATTAGTTATTTCCATTCCAAATCTTAAATCTGGTTTATCTGAACCGTATTTTTCCATAGCATCTTTAAATGTCATTCTCTTAATTGGAAGCTTAACATCTACTCCTGCTACTTCTTTAAATACATGAGCAATTAACCCTTCATTCATTGCCATAACATCATCAGCCTCAACAAAGCTCATTTCTAAGTCTATTTGAGTAAATTCCGGTTGTCTATTTGCTCTTAAATCTTCATCTCTAAAACATTTAGCAATTTGATAATATCTATCAAATCCAGAAACCATTAATAGTTGTTTAAATATTTGAGGTGATTGTGGTAGTGCATAAAACATTCCAGGATAATTTCTTGAAGGAACTAAATAGTCTCTTGCACCTTCTGGAGTACTTTTATTTAATATTGGTGTTTCTACTTCTAAGAAATTATTTTTATCTAAATAATCACGAACTGATTTAGAAACCTTACTTCTAATCATAAATATTCTTTGCATATCAGGTCTTCTAAGATCTAAATATCTATATTTTAATCTTATATTCTCAGCAGCATCTAATCCCTCTTTTATATATATAGGAGGAGTATCTGATTCTGAAAGAACCTTTAAACTTTCACATTTAAGTTCTACTAAACCTGTTGGCATATTATGATTTGGAGCTTCTCTTAAAACTACTTCTCCAGTTACAGCTATACAGTACTCTGGTCTTACATCTTTTGCTTTTTCAAAAGCCTCTGCATTTATTTCTTCTCCAAAAACTATTTGCATAATTCCTGTTCTGTCTCTTAGGTCTATAAATTGAAGACCTCCTAATTTTCTGTTTCTTTGCACCCATCCCATTAATGTGATTTTTTGAGAAACATTACTTTCTCTAACTTCTCCACACATTAGGGTTCTCTTTAATCCAGCTAAAGCTTCACCCATTATTATTCCTCCTAACTATTTTATAACCTTTGTTATTTCATGTATATTATCTAAACTAACTTCAAACTGTTCACCATCGCTCATTCTTTTAAGCTTTAAAACTTTATTTTGAAGTTCGTCATCACCTAAAATTGTAGTAAAGGCTGCTCCTATTTTATTTGCATATTTCATTTCTGCCTTTATGCTTCTACCCATATGATTTACTTCTGTTTTCACATTATTTGTTCTTAGCTTATTTGCTAAAACAAAAGCCTGTGTCTTTGCTTCTTCGCCTCTAGCTCCTATATAAAGTTCTATAACATCTTCTTTTGGAACTTCTATTCCTTCCGACTCTAATGTCATAATAAGTCTTTCAAGGCCTAAGCCAAATCCTACAGCTGGCATTTCTGGTCCACCTATTTCTTCAATAAGTTTATCATATCTACCACCACCACAAACAGTGAAATCATCATTTAATATTTCAAAAATAGTCTTAGTATAATAATCTAATCCTCTTACTATACCTGGATCTATTTTATATTCTATGTTTAATGCATCTAAATATTTTTTAACTTCTGTAAAGTGTGAATCACATTCTTCACATACATAATCTAATATTATAGGAGCATTCTTAGTTATTTCCTTACAAGTTCTTTCCTTACAATCAAGGATTCTCATTGGATTTTTTTCAAATCTAGTTTTGCATACACCGCAAAGATTGTTATAATTTTCTTCTAAATATTTTTTTAAAGCTTCATTATATTTAGGTCTACATTTCGGACAACCTAAATTATTTATATTTAAGCTTAAGCTTTTTAAACCTAATCTCTTTAAAGCTTCCATCGCTAAAGAAATTACTTCTGCATCCATAGAAGGTTCTTTAGATCCAAAAACTTCTACACCATATTGATGGAATTGTCTAAGTCTACCTTTTTGAACATTTTCATATCTAAAACATGGTATCATATAATATAATTTTGTAGGTTGTGCTTCATTAAAAAGCCTATTTTCAATAAATGCTCTAACTGTTGGTGCTGTACCTTCTGGCTTTAAAGTTATACTTCTATCACCTTTATCATTAAAAGTATACATTTCTTTTTGCACAATATCAGTTGTTTCACCTACACCTCTTAAAAATAATTCAGTATGTTCAAAAATAGGTGTTCTAATTTCCCTTACTCCAAAAGCCTTAGAAACTTCTCTTAAAATTCCCTCAACATAATGCCATTTATAAGCATCTTGAGGTAACATATCCTTCGTACCCTTAGGTGCTTGGATTTCCATAATATCGCCTCCTATTTAAGGTAAAGTGTGTCTAAAAGTTTTATCTTTCCCTCTACCATTTCCTTAATTCTACTAGTGTACTCTCTAATGTCTTTAACATTTCCAAATCTCTCAATTCTATCCTCTTCTAAGAAGACAACCTTAGATACTGCATCAGCACCTAATGCTATTATAGTTTGTTTATCCTCTATCATTTGAATATTATATAAACATTCCTTGCCTTCTTTAGAATATCCCAAATTCTCCATATTTCCAACCATATTTTTTTGTCTATACATATAATATGGTTTAATATTTAAAGATTTAGCTAACTCTCTACTTATTTCATACATTGAAGATAGCTCATCTTGCTTCTTAATTTGTATTCCTTTTTTTAAAATAAAATTCTCATAAAGAATAGAAGCTCTTTTTAATGATAGTCCATGAACTGTTAAACTATCAGGTTTTAATTTTAATATTTCATTTGCGGTATAATCTACTTCCTTTATACCTTCACCTGGAAGTCCTATAATCATATCCATATTAATATCATTAAAACCTAAGCTTCTTGCTAAGTTAAATTTATCTATAACATCTTTAGATGTATGACCTCTTCCTATCATCTTTAAAGTGTTATCGTTCATAGTTTGAGGATTAATACTTATTCTAGTAGTATTATATCTTTTCATACTTTCTAGTTTTTCTAAAGTTATACTATCAGGTCTTCCACATTCCACAGTAAATTCTTTTAAATTTTTATCTTTAACAAAGGCTATATATATTTCCTTCATAATAGCTTCGAATTCTTCATTACTTACCGAAGTTGGAGTTCCCCCTCCAAAATAAACACTTTCTATATTTAATTTTCTTTCATCAACATATTTTTTTATTTCTCTAATTTCATATGTTAATGCATCTAAATAAGGATTTACTAGCTTTTTATTACCACCAATTGGATTTGCTGTAAATGAACAATAAAAACATCTAGTTGGGCAAAAAGCCATACCAATATATATAGCAATATTCTTCTCATCTTTATTTACAAGTTCTTTTTCTTTTCTTGCAACTTCAATACAAAGCTTTGCCTTATCCTCTGAAGCTAAGTGCTTAACTTTAAATAATTCAATTATTTCTTCATCACTTTTTCCTTCTTCTAGATATTTTAAAGCTATTTTAGAAGGTCTTATTCCAACTAAAATTCCCCATGGATAATAATCACCAGTTAATTCCTTAAGAGAAGAAAATATTAACTTTTTAATATCTTCTTTAATATTATCTCCTATAATAGATTCTTTGTAAAAATCTTTATATAAAAAAGTTACTTTTTTTTCATCTATACTTACAATATATTCTCCATTATCTTCAAACTTAATTTCTTCTAATGGATAATATATATTAAACATTTGATATACATCATATCTATATTTTAAATTATTTAATTTAATTATTACTTCCATTTATTCTCCTTTTACACTAGGAATGGATTTTTCATTCTTTCGTAAATAATAGTAGATTTTGGTCCATGACCAGGATAAACATTAACATTATTATCTAATACCATAAGTTTATTTTCTATACTATCAATAATTTCATTATAGCTTCCACCTAAGAAATCAGTTCTTCCAATAGAACCATTAAATAAGGTATCACCTGTAAATACATTATCTTCAACTAAATAGCAGGTTCCACCTTTTGTATGTCCAGGAGTAAATATAGTTTTAAATACTAAATTTCCAACCTTGATTTCTTCATCTTCATTTATATATTTATAAAACTTAGGTAGCTTACCAAAAATTCCAGAAGAATCTATTTCCATATATTCTTCTTCTGCCTTATTTAAATATACATCAACACTATATTTATCCTTAAGTTCTACAACAGCACCATTATGATCAAAATGACAATGCGTTAAAAGTATTTTATCTATTTCTATCCCTAATGAATCTATTTCTTTAATTAAATACTGAGCATTTGCCCCTGGATCAATTATTGCTGCTTTATTTGTAGTATCATCAATAGCTAAATAACAGTTAGTTTGTAAAGATCCAAGTGGATATGTTTTTATTATCATAATACTCCCTCCTATCTAAAAATTCTTTTTACTATCTAATATTAAGGTAACAGGACCATCATTTTGAATATCAACCATCATATGAGCTCCAAATTTACCTGTCTCAACCTTTAAATTAGTTTCTCTAAGTAATTCTACAAATTTATTATATAAAGAATTAGCCCTTTCTCCACCTTCTGCTTCCATGAAGTTAGGTCTTCTTCCCTTTCTACAATCTCCATATAGTGTAAATTGTGATATAGCTAAAATATCTCCCTTTACATCTAAAAGAGATAAATTCATTTTATCATTTTCATCTTCAAAAATTCTTAAATTTACTATTTTATCTCTTAAATATATTAAATCTTCTTCACTATCTTCTTTTGAAATTCCAATTAACAAATTAAGCCCTTTATTAATAGATCCAACTATTTTATCTTCTACTATAACTCTAGAAGATGTTACTCTTTGTACTACAACTCTCATAATATACCTCACTAGTTATTCATTCTATAAACATCCATAACACCCTTTAGTCTTCTTATCTTTCTCATAAATTCCTTTAGTTGTTCTACAGAGTCAATTTTTACTTTTATATTTATCATAGCCACATTTCCCTTAGAAGACTTAGCATTTAAAGCATTTAAAGGTAGTTTTGCCTCTGTAATTATTATCATAATATCAGATAATATTCCAATCCTATCCTCTGCTCTAACTTGAATTTCTGCAACATATGCAGCTCCCTTTGCTGTTCCCCAAGAAACTTCAACAACTTTACTACTATCATAATTAATTAATGCCTTTAAGTTGCTACAATCACTTCTATGAACTGATACCCCTCTACCTTTAGTAATATACCCTTGTATTCCATCTCCTGGAACTGGATTACAGCATCTTGCAAACCTAATCATTATATTATTAACACCCTTTACTGTTATTCCATAAGAATTTGAAGATACAGATTTATTGTTATTGTTTTTGTCAGACTTAGATATATGTTCATCTATACTTCTATTTAAAACTTCAGGTGTTTGCTTTTCTAAAATATTGTCTTCTTTTAATTTAGCTATGTATGATGATGCCGATATTTGCCCTATTCCTATAGCAGCATATAAATCATCCATATTGTGGATATTGTATCTTTTTATAGATTTTTCATATCCATCACCTTTAGCAATTTCTGAATATATAACTCCTTGCTTTTTAAGTTCCTTTTCAAATATTTCCTTACCCTTATCTATATTCTCTTCTTTTTTAATTTTCTTAAACCATTGTCTTATTTTACTTTTAGCTTGATTACTCTTAGCCATATTAAGCCAATCAATATTAGGTCCCTTTGCATTTTTTGAAGTTAAAACTTCAACTATTTCACCTGTTTTTAATTTATAATCAAGAGGTACTATTTTCCCATTAACCTTTGCACCTACACATCTATTGCCAACATCAGTATGTATTCTATAAGCAAAGTCAATAGGTGTAGCACTACTTGGCAAATTAATTACTACCCCCTTAGGAGTAAATACAAAAATTTCATCAGTAAATAAATCTATTTTAAAGCCTTCTATAAATTCTTCTGCATCTGATGTCTCTTTTTGCCATTCAAGCATATCTCTAAGCCAAGCTAGTTTATTTTCAAAAGAAGTTTCCTTATCTTCTTGTGTATCTCCTTCTTTATACTTCCAATGGGCTGCTATACCGTATTCTGCAGTTTTATGCATTTCAAAAGTTCTAATTTGAATTTCAAAAGTCTTTCCTTGAGGTCCAATAACTGTTGTATGAAGAGATTGATACATATTAGGCTTAGGCATAGCTATATAATCCTTAAATCTCCCCGGTATTGGTTTATATATCGTATGTACTATTCCTAAAACACCATAACAATCTTTAACTGTATTAACTAAAATTCTTATAGCTGTTAAATCAAATATTTGTTCAATACTTTTGTTTTTATTTACCATCTTTTTATATATACTATAAAAATGTTTAGGTCTACCATCTATATCACAATCTATTTCCGATTCCTCAAGTTTATTATATAAATCTTCTTTAATCTCTGATATATAAGTTTCTCTCTCAACTCTTTTTTCCGCAATCTCTTTAACTAAATCGTAATATTCTTCCTCATGTAAATACCTAAATGATAAATCTTCAAGTTCCCACTTTATCTTAGAAATACCAAGCCTATGAGCTAAAGGAGCATATATATCTAAAGTTTCTTTTGCCTTTTGCTTTTGTTTTGCTTTTGGCATAAATTTTAAAGTTCTTAAATTATGAAGCCTATCTGCAAGTTTTATTATAATAACTCTTATATCTTTAGCCATAGCTAAAAGCATTTTTCTTACGTTATCTGCTTGTTGCTCTTCTTTAGTCTTATATTCTATTTTTCCAAGCTTAGTAACTCCTTGAACCAAATTCGCAATTTCTTCATTAAACATACTTTTTATATCTTCATAAGTATAGTCTGTATCTTCTATTACATCATGTAGAAGACCAGCAACTATAGTGCTAGTATCCATCCCCATCTCTGCAAGTATCTTAGCTACATCTATTGGATGAGTTATATAAGGCTCTCCTGATTCTCTTTTTTGCTCTTTATGAGCATCACAAGCTAAATCATATGCTTTTTTAACTATATTTATATCAATATTATTACAATTTTCTTTTATTTTTTGTAATAGACTTTCATACATATGGGTTATCTCCTTTGATTTAGTCTAAAATAATTGGCTGGTTTTAACAACCAGCCATTTTTCTTATATTATATAATATTCGACAGGATATTTCAACAATATTAAAACTCATAATCAACTAATGACATAACTTCATATTTGGCAAGTTTATTTCTTCCATTAAGTCCAGTAAGTTCAATTGCAAAATCTAAAGCAACAACTTCTCCTCCTGCTAACTCAACAAGTTTTGCAACTGCTTCAATAGTTCCACCAGTTGCTAATAAATCATCTACTATAGCTACTCTTTGACCCTTTTTTATAGCATCTTTGTGTATTTGTAATGTATCGCTACCATATTCTAAATCATAAGTTACTGAAACAGTCTCACCTGGTAACTTACCTGGTTTTCTTACAGGAACAAAACCAATTCCCATAGCATAAGCTACTGGTACTCCATATATAAACCCTCTTGCTTCTGGTCCAACTATTACATCTATATTCTTATCCTTTAAATGTTCTACAATTTTATCTATAGAATATTTTAATGCTTCACCATCACCTATAACAGTTGTAATATCCTTAAAGCTAATTCCTTCCTTTGGGAAATTTTCAATTACTCTTATTTTTTCCTTTAGATCCATGATAACTCCTCCATTACTAAAAATTATAAACTATATAATTATTATAACTATTTTCATATGAAAATAATATGATTATTTAACAATAATTAAAATAATTATATAGTTATCTTAGATTTATTTAAATATTTAGTTATTTGCTCTGCTCTATCCTTTTTATTGGTAGTTAATAATTCTATAATAATCCGTGCATTATCCATCATTCTAACTGCATTTATAGTTGGAGTGATTACATCTATAATTTTTAATATGCACTCATTATCCATTTGTTCCATATTATAATAATTCATTATAGCTCTTAATCCATAATTATTTGTGTTAATTAAAAATTTTCTTCCTTCCTTTAATATAACACCATTTTCACCTTTTAGTGGAACTTCAGCCCACTGTTCTCCTATAAGAATTAAATCTAAATATTTATTAATACTTTTAATATTATAATAAATTGCAATAGCTTGCATTAATTTAAAAGTTAATCCACTAATAGATAAATTCTTATATCTATATTGACATCCTTTTTGACTAGGATTTATGTATATATAATTTCTTTCTTCATTATCTTCTTTATTTTCCAAAACTATCAAATCTATCCCAAGATCCCTACAAAGCTTTTCTTCTTCTTCTGATTTCAAATCTAATCCTAAAGTTATTAAAACTTGCCCCCCTAAGAAGCTAACTTCATTTTTTATACTTTCAGAAGTTATTTTAGAATTAGAATCTTCATCATGGATTATATACTCTGTATCAGCATTTAAATACTTTAATACTAAGTTTAAAGATGATATAGCACATAGTCCATCAACATTTGGCACACCATAAAGAACTATCTTTTTTCTATTATTTATAGCTTCTACCATATGTTCAATAGCTTTGTTCATATTTTTAAGTATAAAGGGATTATATCCACTAATATAATTTGGACTATAAATACTCTCCCAAAACTTACGCATTATAAACTCCTCCATAAAACTTAAGAAAACACATATATTATAATGTAAAAACTTAAATATTACAAATGTTTTCTTATAAAAAAACAATAAACCTCCAAATTATTAAGGAGGTTTATATTTTTTTTATATTTTTAACTATTAAGCCACATTAGTATTAGATTTTTTAGATTGTTTTTTTCTTAAAATAACCCATGTTGGTGCAGCTATAAATATAGAAGAGTATGCACCTGCTGCTATACCTATAATTAGAGGGAATGAGAACTCTCTAACTGTTGGCACAAATATGTTTACAGCAATAATTGTAATTAATGTTGTTAGTGTAGTATTTATAGATCTTGACATAGTTTGAGTTAAACTCTTATTAGCTATTTCAGTATCTGATGCTCTTCTCATATTCTTAGAATTTTCTCTCATTCTATCAAAAATAACAATTGTATCATTTATAGAGTAACCTACTATTGTTAATATTGCTGCAATAAATGGTGTGTTAACTGGTATGTTAAATATAGCATAAACACTTATTGTTATTAATAAATCATGCACAAGTGCTATAATTGCAGCTAAACCATAATCCATCTTAAATCTAATTGCTATATATACAAGCATTGCAGCGCATGCTACAAATAATGCCACAATAGAGTTTCTTGTAAGATCCTTACCTACTGATGCTCCTATTTCTACTTGAGATAATAATTTATTATCTTCTAAATCATATTTATCTTGTAATGCTTTGAACACTTCTGCTACTTTAGCACTATCCAAGTCCTTAGACTTTATTTCATACTGTACCTCATTTGCTTCATTTGTTACTGCATCAGGTACTAATGCTTTTACAATTTCATCGGCTTCTGGCTTATTAAATCCAGCGCCTAACTCTACAACCATTTTAGTTCCGCCTTTAAAATCTATCCCGAAATTTAAACCTTTAGTAAAGGTAAATCCTAATCCTATTATTATAATTATGAATGAAAGGCTAAACCAAAGCTTAGTTTTTTCTATTATTTTAAGCATTCTTAGCCCCCCTTTTTACTCTGAATTGTCCAAGATTTTTTAAAAGTCCTATATCTACGGCTAAATTAATTAGTACCTTTGTTACTATTAAAGCTGTAAATAAACTTAAAATAATTCCTATCATCAGTGTAACTGCAAATCCTTTAACTGATCCTGAACCTATAAAATATAGTATTAAAGCTGCTATAAAAGTTGTTGAATTTGAATCAACTATTGATGACATAGCATTTTCAAATCCTGCTTTAACAGCACTTTTAATTGATATTCCTTTTGTTAGTTCTTCTCTAATTCTTTCAAATATTAGTATATTCGCATCAACAGCCATTCCAATTGTTAATAAGAAAGCTGCAATTCCAGGTAAAGTTAAAGCTACCCTCATTTCTGCAAATACTATAAGAAGTAAAGTTATATATAAAGTTAATGCTATGCTTGCAAAAATCCCTGGTAATCTATAATAAACTATCATAAATAAGAATATTAAGCCTACTCCAATTGCTCCAGCCTTTAAAGCATTAGGAAGAGCCTCTGAACCTAATTGTGCTCCTACACTTTCAGTAGAAACAGCTTTAATTGTAACTGGTAATGCACCTGAACTTATTATTCCAGCTAACTTTGTTGCTTCATCCATTGACGACATTCCATTAATTACAGCTTTACCATTAGTAATTGTACTTTGAACTACTGGCGATGAAACTAATTCATCATCCATATAAATACTAATAGTTTTTCCGATATTATTTGCTGTTACTTCAGCAAATTTACTTTGCCCTTCATCATTTAACTCTAATGATACTACCGGACTTGAAGTATCATCTAAAATTGATGTTGCCTTTTCAATATCTTTTCCTGTTAAAACAACATTACCATCAGCATCTTTAAATTCTAAGTTTCCAGTTTTACTTAAACTTTCAACTATTTCATTTGAATCATAAGCCCCTGGTATATCAATTCTTATTCTTTTATCTCCTTCTTCAGTAACTACAGTTTCTGCTACTCCAATTTTATTAACTCTAAGTTCTAATAATTGTTTTGTTCTTTGACGTACATCATACGAAACATCATCTTCTTGTATTTCCATCAAAACTGAAACCCCGCCCTGAAGATCAAGGCCCTTTGTTATTGCTTTATCAAAAGACTTAAATTCCCATCCTGCTACAACAAATCCTTTAAAGCCAGCAAATGCTAGTGAGATAATAGCAATTATACAAAGTACAAATAATGTTAAGCTTTTGCTTTTACTTCTCCCTTTCATGTTCTTCCCCCTCTGGTACATTTTCATTTAAATTATATTACTTATGTTAAGTAATATCAACAACTTTTTATATTCTTTGTATTTTATTACCATGTATTATACTAAAATTTATCAATTAATATAAATATTTAATTTTTATTTTAATTTTTGCAAAATAAAAATGAAGAATTGGCCTAAGTTATCTAATATAATTTAGAATAAATTATATTAGATAACTAATTTCAAAACTCCTATAGGAGTTTTTTCATTAATTCTTCATTCTTAATTATTCATTTTTAATTTTTTAAAGGTTTATTCCAAGCATCCCTGATAAAAGTCCTATAAATATACATAATGTAAATTTTATAAAATCATAAATAGTTAATGTAGCTTCTGCTCCAAATATTATACCTATAAAATATAAGACTATGTAAAAAATACATCCTACAGCTAGTCCTACAATCCACCCTTTACTACCATATGATTTTACTGCTACTACAGAACCTAAGACTAATGCTAAACACGAAATTACTACATATATTATATTAAATATTTTTTCTCCAATTGGGAATTTATTCATTACAAAAGAAAAAATAATCGTTGCTACTATAGTAATTACAAGTGCCCATACTAATCCTTTTAATACACTTTTAAAATAACTTATCCATTCCATAAAAATCACCCCCTAGTATCAATTTTATGATTAACTAGGGGGCATTATTCTTATTGTTCTACTTTATTTACTTTTGTTGCTATTCCATTCTTAGCAATTTTTATTTTAGTTCTTTCAGCGCTAGTTTCAATTATAACATAATCATCTTCAACTATTATAATCTTACCCATTATTCCGCCTCTTGTAACTATCTCATCATTTTTTGCTAAAGCAGTTAACATTTCATTATACTTCTTTGTTCTTTTCTTTTCTGGTAGTATTAATAAAAAATACATAAGAGCAAACATTAAAGCAAAAGGTAATACTAGTGATAATATAGCTTGCATTTATTTCATTCCCTTCATTTTTTAATAACTCAATAATATAATATTTAACAAGCACTGTCAATTATGTTAACAAAGGTTTAATACTTTAAGCTTTTCCATTCCATTCTTTTAATTTTTGTTCTTTAAATTCTTTAAAATATCCACCATCTATAGCTGCTCTTATATCTTCCATAAGCTTATTATAGAAATAAAGATTATGCAGAACACAAAGTCTCATAGCAAGCATTTCTTTAGCTTTAAATAGATGTCTGATATAAGCTCTAGTGTAGCTTTTACATGCCGGACACTGACATCCTTCATCTATAGGTCTTGTATCTAATTCAAATTTAGCATTCATTAAATTTATTTTACCTTCTTTAGTAAATACATGCCCATGTCTTCCATTTCTAGCTGGAAGAACACAATCGAAGAAATCAACACCTCTATCTACAGCCTCTAAAATATTAGTAGGAGTTCCTACACCCATTAAATAAATAGGCTTATCTTCTGGTAAGTGAGGTACTACTGCATCTATTATTCTATACATTTCTTCATGAGTTTCACCTACTGCTAATCCACCTATAGCATATCCATCTAAGTCCATTTTAGTAATTGTCTTAGCATGTTCTATTCTTATATCTTCATAGCATCCACCTTGATTAATACCAAAAAGCATTTGTTCTTTATTTATAGTTTCAGGTAGAGAATTTAATCTATCCATTTCTACTTTACATCTTTCAAGCCATCTAGTTGTTCTTGCTACTGATTTTTCAACATATTCTCTTGTAGAAGGATTAGGGATACACTCATCAAAAGCCATTGCAATTGTTGATGCAAGATTGCTTTGTATTTGCATTGATTCCTCTGGCCCCATAAAAATCTTTTTACCATCTATATGAGAAGAAAAATATACTCCTTCTTCCTTTATCTTTCTCATGCCTGATAAAGAAAATACTTGGAATCCACCTGAATCTGTTAATATAGGTCTATCCCAATTCATAAACTTATGTAATCCACCAAGTTTTGCTACAACCTTATCAGATGGTCTTAAGTGAAGATGATAAGTATTAGATAGTTCTACTTGACATCCTATTTCTTTTAAGTCCATAGTTGATACAGCACCTTTAATAACTGCTAAAGTCCCAACATTCATAAATACAGGTGTTTCTATAGTTCCATGAGGAGTTTCAAATCTTCCTCTTCTAGCTCTTCCATCTTTTTTTAATAAAGTATATCTTTTTTTACTCAAATTTTCACTTCCTCTTCTTGTTACTCTTTAATGATCATAGAATCTCCAAAGGAGAAAAATCTATATTCTTCTTTTACAGCTGTATTATAAGCATTCATTACATTTTCCTTACCTGCTAATGCAGAAACTAACATAATTAGTGTAGATTCCGGCAAGTGGAAATTTGTAATTAATTCATCTATAACCTTATATTTATATCCTGGATAAATAAATATATCAGTCCACCCACTTTGTTCTCTAACAAAGCCATTTTCATCTCCTATAGTTTCTAAAGTTCTAGTAGATGTTGTTCCAACTGCTATTATTTTATTTCCTCTTTTTTTAGTTTCATTTATTAAATCAGCATTTTCTTTATCTAAATGATAATACTCAGAGTGCATAATATGTTCATTAATGTCATCAACCTTAACAGGTCTAAAGGTACCAAGGCCTACATGAAGAGTTAAATAAGCTATATTAACTCCTTTTTTCTTGATTTCATTTAATAATTCTTCAGTAAAATGAAGTCCTGCTGTAGGTGCTGCTGCTGAGCCCTTTTCCTTTGAATATACTGTTTGATATCTTTCTTTATCATCTAGTTTTTCAGTAATATATGGTGGTAGAGGCATTTCTCCTAATTCATCTAAAACTTGTTCAAATATACCGTCATAAGAAAACTCTATTATTCTATTTCCTTCTTCAACTATATCTACTACCTTGCATTTTAATTTTCCTTCACCAAAGGTAAAACTTTGCCCAATTTTAGCTTTCTTTCCTGGCTTTGCAAGACATTCCCACTTATCTCCTTCTACTCTCTTTAAAAGTAAGAATTCAATTTTCCCACCAGTTTCTTCTTTTTCTCCAATTAATCTTGCAGGCATTACCCTAGTGTTATTTAAAACTAATGTATCTCCTTCATTTAAATATTCTATTACATCATGGAAAGATTTATGTTCTATACTTCCCGTCATTTTATCTAAAACCATTAATTTTGAAGCATCTCTTTTTTCTAAGGGATGTTGTGCTATTAATTCTTCTGGTAGATAAAAATCAAAATCACTAACCTTCATTTTATTATCTCCTTGTTTTTTATAGTATATTTATCAAAATAATTTTTGTTGTTCTCCTGCAATTTTTCTTTTGTTTTTACTTCTCCCTAAATGTTCATAAGCCTTATCAGTTGCTATTCTTCCTCTAGAAGTCCTTACAATAAAACCTGTTTGTAATAAATAAGGTTCATATACATCCTCTATAGTACCAAGTTCTTCACCAATAAAATAAGATAAAGTTTCTATTCCTACAGGACCACCATTAAAATTATCAATTATAGCTTCTAAAATTTTATTATCAACTCTATCAAAGCCTTTATTATCAACTTCTAACAATTCTAAAGCTGCTTTTGCTTCTTTATAACTTATTAATGAATTAGAATATACTTCTGCATAATCTCTAACTCTCTTTAATAATCTATTTGCTATTCTAGGTGTTCCTCTTGAACGTCTTGCTAATTCATAGGCTCCTTCTTCTGTTATATCACAATTAAGAACAAAAGCTGATCTTATAATAATTTCCTTTAATTGCTCTTCTGTATAATATTGCATATCACAAAGAACACCAAATCTATCTCTAAGAGGAGATGTAAGCATTCCTATTCTAGTTGTAGCACCTATTAGAGTAAACTTAGGTAAGTCCAATCTAATTGATTTTGCGGCCGCTCCTTTTCCTATTACTATATCAAGAACATAATCTTCCATAGCAGGATATAATATTTCTTCAACATTTCTATTTAATCTATGAATTTCATCTATAAACAAAACATCATTATCTTTTAAAGTTGTTAAAATAGCAGCTAAGTCTCCTGCTCTTTCTATAGCAGGTCCTGATGTTATCTTAAGTTCACCATTCATTTCCTTTGCTATTATATTAGCTAAAGTTGTTTTTCCAAGACCAGGAGGCCCATATAAAAGAACATGGTCTAAAGCTTCATTTCTATTTTGTGCTGCCTTAATAAATATATTTAGTCTTTCTTTTACTTTATCTTGACCTATATATTCCTCTAAACTTTGTGGTCTTAAACTTAAAGTACTTCCATCCTCAAAAATTTCTTGTGGTGTTATTATTCTTTCCATAAAATCACCCCTATCCCATAAGAACTTTTAAGCAATTCTTTATTATATTCTCCAAAGTATCAGTTTTATCAACTTTTTTAAGTGCAATTTCAGCTTCTTTTTCAGAATATCCAAGTGCTAATAAAGCTCCTAAGGCTTCTGCTATATTACTTGCATTTTGTGGGATTATATCTTCAAATTCACCTGAATTTTCAATTCCTTCTGCTAAATCTTCTTTCTTAATCTTATCTTTAAGTTCTAAAATAATTCTTCCTGCTGTTTTCTTTCCTATTCCAGGAGCCTTACATAAATGTTTTTCGTCTCCCATCATAATTGCATATCTTAAATTATTTATTCTACTAATAGAAAGTAGAGATAGCGCTGCCTTTGAACCTACTCCATTTATAGATATCAGAAGCTTAAACATCTCAAGTTCTTCTTTAGTATCAAAGCCATATAATCCTAAGAAATCTTCTCTAACTATTTGCTCAAGAAAAACTTTAACTTCTTCATCAATTTTAGGCATAGATGCCATAGTTGCTCCTGAAGTAAAAATTTTATATCCAATTCCATTATTCTCAACAATTATATAATCCTTATTTATTCCTTTATATTTTCCTACAATGTATTCATACATACAACTACCCCTCCTTCATGCTTATTAACCATTTTAATCTACACTATACTTTATCATTATAGCTAAAATAATTCAAGGCAAAAAAATAAGGCTGCTTAAGCAGCCTTTAAAATTCTTCTTCCTTACTCTGTCTAGATATATTGAGCAGTATTCCAACGGCTCCTAAGTTAAATACGAGAGAAGTTCCTCCATAACTAATAAAAGGCATTGGAACTCCAGTTACTGGCATAGAACCAGTTACTACTGCAATATTGATTATGGCCTGAATAGCTATAACAGAAATTATTCCTATGCCTAATAATAATCCATAATTATCTCTAGCTTGAATTGCTATACTTACACCTTTTGTTATTATAAAAATAAAAATACATATTATAGCAATACAGCCAATTAACCCAAGTTCTTCACCTATTATAGCAAAAATAAAATCATTATGAGGTTCTGGCATAAATAAAGCTTTTTGTCTTGAATTGCCAAGCCCAACTCCAAAAATCCCCCCTGAACCTAATGCATAAAAAGATTGTATTAACTGATAACTATCTTGTGATGTATCTGCCCAAGGGTTTAAAAAACTAGTTAATCTTTTTACTCTATAGCTTTGTGTAAATATAAGTCCAATACCTGCTGCTATACCTATTGGTACTAATGAAAATAAATGACTAAGCTTAGCTCCTCCAACTAATATCATTACACAAGCTACCATCATAACTATTGCTGTTATACTTAGGTTTTTTTGAAGTAATATTAATCCTGCAAAAACCCCTGCTACACATAAATAGAAAAGAGTTCCTTCTTTAAATTTTCTTATCTTACCTTTTCTTCTATCTATAAGTAATGCTAAATATAATACAACTACATACTTAGCTAGTTCAGAAGGTTGGAAAGATAAAGGACCAAATCTTATCCACCTACTTGCACCATTTATATTTGCCCCTATAAATAATACTATTACTAAGAAACCTAATGTAATTAATACTAACCACGGAGTCCATTTCTTATATATATGATAATCTAAAGACATAGTAATAAACATACCTATTATTCCTACTATAGCCCATGTTATTTCTTTAATAAAATAAAAATCAGAATTATATACATCCTTTTGATATAAAGCATAATATGAACTTGAAGAATATACCATAACTATTCCTATAAAAAGCAATAGAAATATACCACATAATAGTCCATAATCTATGCTCTTCATACTATACTTCTTTTTCCTTCTTTTTAAATTTCTCTCCTTTTTTATATTAGTTCTTTTAACTTTATTCATTTTATCTCCAATCATCCTATTCTTTCAAACTTAATGTTACTTTTGTTCCTTTTTCTATAAGCTTTCCAGCTACAACATCTTGTCCATCTACTATACCTACACCATTACTTCTAAAACTTATATTTAGACTATTTAATATGTTCGTAGCTTCTTCTAAAGTTTTACCTTTTAAGTTTGGCATAATAATCTTATTAGAATCTATTTTATCATCTACTATATTAACACTAATATTTGATCCTTCTTCTACTAACGCTCCAGGATATGGCTCCATATTAGTAACCTTAGATCCTGTACTATCAATTATAATATTTAAATTAAGTTCTTCTAAAATCTTCTTTGCTTCATCTATACTTTTACCTCTTAACTCAGGAACTACCACCTTTACTTTTTCTGTATATTTTTCCTTATATACTTGGGAATCCATATAAGTAAATAACTCTGTATATAATGACTTTAATATTGGAGTAGTAACTGGTCCTCCATAATATTGACCTGCACTTGGTTCAACTACTTTAATATATATTGTAACTTGCGGGTCATCAACTGGATATAAAGATAAAACTGAAGCTATATATTTATCTGATGAATATCCTCCATTTACAGTATCTACTGTTTGAGCTGTTCCAGTTTTTCCACCAACTCTTCTATTCTTATCCCCCATAAAGGTTCCAATTTCTCCACCAGCATTTATTGTTCTTTCTAAATAATCTCTTATAATTGCTGTTGTTCCTTCTGATATAACAGATTCTTTGACAATTGGTGTAAAAACATCATCAATAACTTTTGTACCGTTACTTGATTTATAACTAATTTCTTTCATAATATGAGGTTGAATTAAATCTCCACCATTAGCTATAGCATTGAATGCTTGTAATAATTGAAGACTATTAACTGTATTAGTTTGACCAAATGCTATAGTTGCTAAATCCATCTCACTCATATCACTAACTGATTTAACTATTCCTTCAGACTCTCCTGGTAAATCAACACCTGTTACTTGTCCAAATCCTAACTTATCTATATAATTTTTTAAGCTTACATTTCCAAGTCTTGCTCCAACCTCCATAAATCCTACATTACATGAATTTTGTAAAATCTGTGCAAGAGTTTGAGTCCCATGTCCAGATGTATTCCAACATTTTATTGTTATAGAACCAAATTTCACTCCACCATCACAATAAAAAGTATCACTTTCACTTACAACTCCTTCTTCTAAAGCTGCTGCTAAAGTAAAGTTTTTAAAAGTTGATCCTGGCTCAAAAGAATCACTTATAGCTCCATTTCTAAACATATTTTGAAGTTTATCAAAATCATTATCTCCATCAAAGCTTTCATAATCTTCATAAGGAGTATTTGGATTAAAATCAGGTTTATTAACCATAGCAAGTATTTCTCCATTATTAGGATTCATTACAACAATACTTACTTCTTTAGCCTTATTATCTTCATAACCTTTTTCTGCTGCTTTTTCAGCAATTAGCTGTATATTTTCATCTATAGTAAGTGCAACTGTTTTTCCATCAACTGGACTAGTGTATTTTACTGTTTGAAAAGGTAATTCATCTAGACTTCCATCTACTTCTGCAATTTTATATCCTGCTATACCCTTAAGTTCATAATCATATTGTAACTCAATTCCATTTAATCCTGTATTGTCTGAATTTACACTTCCTAATACATGAGATAAAAAGTTGTCATTTGGATAATATCTTTTAGGACTAATTGATGTAACAACTCCATATATATTTAAGGCTTTAATTTTATCTGCTAATTCCTTATCTATCCCTTTAATAAGAGTACTTGTTGTTATTTTAGTTCCATCTTCACTTGTAGTATTTAATTTTTGTTTAACTTCATTTAAAGGTACTCCAGAAGCTTCTGATAACTGCTCAGCTATTTCATCTTTTGTTACTCCCTCATCCTCCATATGTATTTCTATAGCTTCTAAATCTAAATCTACTCTATAAACATCAATAGATGTAGCAAGAATTGCTCCATTTCTATCTGTTATATCTCCTCTATCTGCTTCAACTGTAACTTGAGAATTCCATTGTCCCTGTGCCATATGTTTGTACTCTTTACTTTTATAAATCATAATATATGTTAATCTACCTATTAGTAATAATAAAATAGTACAAATAAAAATAGTTACATATAAAGCTCTCTCCTTTGAATTACTCTTATTACTACTTCTTCCTTTTACCTTAGCATTCCTAACTCTTCTTTCCATCCTAAACCCCCAAGGTTATTATTATATTTTCATATGTTTTATTATTTAATTATAACAAATATTAAATCATTATGTAAATTAGTAGCTTATCCTTAACTTAAGTCATGTACCACCAGCTTAGCTGGTGGCTTGATTAAGCCCTATAAGGGCATGATACTGGCGGCACTACTCGTGC
>NZ_JACSQZ010000021.1 GCF_014836325.1 Clostridium gallinarum | reverse complement strand
CATTTGTATTGAAGTCATTGGAAATATAAATGTTAGAGATATTGAAATTATAAGTGGAAATATAAAAATCTTAAAAGAAGCAGGATTTTTAATAGCAATAGATGATTTTGGAATAGAATATTCAAATTTAAATATTATACAAGACTTAGATATAGATATAATAAAAATAGATAAAATTTTTACTGAAAATATGGACAAGAGTATAATAAGAAGTGAAATAATAATTTTTATTTCAAGAATAGCAAAAGCAGAGGATAAATTTATTGTTCTAGAAGGTATTGATAAAATAGAACAAGAGAAAAAGATTAAAGAAATAGATAATGATAAGTTATGTGTACAAGGTAACTTATATGATGAAATAATTAAATAAATAATATGAAAAAGTGTCTAATTAGTAGGCACTTTTTTTGTATCCTTATGTAGAGAATTTTTAGGAAAAAAATAATAAAAATTACAAATTATTATATATAATTAAATTATGGAAAGAAAATAATCTAATATGATTTATTTGAAGAAAATAATAATGAAATAAGGGTGATTAAATTGAAAAAATTTATGGATGAGAACTTTTTATTATCTAATCAAACAGCTATAGATTTATATCATAAATACGCTAAGGATATGCCTATAATAGACTATCACTGTCATATAGATCCAAAGGAGATATATGAAAATAAAAAATTTAAAAATATTACTGAGGCTTGGTTATATGGGGATCATTATAAATGGAGAGCAATGAGAAGTAATGGAATAGATGAAAAGTATATTACTGGAGATGGAAGTGATTATGATAAATTTGTAGATTGGTCAAAAACATTACCAATGGCTATAGGAAATCCACTTTATCACTGGGCACATTTAGAACTTCAAAGATTTTTTGGAATATATGATGTTATAGATGAAGATACAGCTCCATTAATTTGGGAAAAGGCAAATAAATTACTTAATGGAGAAGGTTTTAATGTAAGAGATTTAATTAAAAAATCAAATGTTAAAGTGATCTGCACAACAGATGATCCAACTGATACATTAGAATATCATTTAAAGCTTAAAGAAGATAAAAGCTTTGATGTAAAAGTTTTACCAACATTTAGACCTGATAAAGGTATGGAAATAAATGCAGAAGGCTTTGCTTCATGGGTAAAAAATTTAGAAAAAGTATCTAAAGTTAAAATTAACAGTTACGATGAATTTTTAAAGGCATTTGAATCAAGAATAGAATATTTCCATTCAGTTGGATGTAGAATATCAGATCACGGTATGAATAATACAGTATTGTATTCAGAGGTTTCAAAGGAAGAAGCAGAAGCAATATTTGAAAAGGGTTTAGAAGGTGATGGAGTAAGCTTAGAAGAAGAAAAGAAATATAAGACTTACACATTTAGATTTTTAGCTAAACATTATTACAGACTTGGATGGACAATGCAACTTCATATTGCAGCACTTAGAAATAATAATACAAGAATGAAGGAAGAACTAGGAGCAGATACTGGATTTGATTCTATAAATGATGAAAGTATAGCTTATCCTCTTTCTAGACTTTTAGATTCATTAGATAGAGAAAATTCTCTTCCTAAAACTATTTTATATACTTTAAATCCAAAGGATAACTATGTTTTAGGAACTATGCTAGGAAACTTCCAAGGTGATGGAATTCCAGGGAAAATACAATTTGGATCTGCTTGGTGGTTTAATGATAATAAAGATGGAATGATTGAACAAATGAAGGCATTAGCTAACCTTGGATTATTAGGTCGCTTCGTTGGAATGTTAACTGATTCTAGAAGTTTTTTATCATACACAAGACATGAATATTTTAGAAGAATATTATGTAATTTAATTGGAGAATGGGTTGAAAATGGGGAAGTACCAGACAATCAAAAATTACTTAAGAAAATTGTAGAAGGTATATGTTATAACAATGCTAATGAATATTTCGGTATTAAATAAAAGTATAAGTCTAAAAAACATATAAGCCAATGAAAGAGGTGTAGGATTAATGGATGTAATTACTATAGGAGATGCTATGATTGCAATGTGTCCTAGGGAAAAGGGACCAATAATATTTTCAGATACTTTTAAAAGAAAAGTAGGTGGGGCAGAGCTAAATGTTGCAATAGGATGTGCAAGATTAGGATTAAAAGCAGGTTTTATAAGTAGACTTGGTAATGATGATTTTGGAAAATATATATTAAAAACTATTAGAGGAGAAGCTATTGATATTTCAGAAGTTAAGCTTGTAGAGGGATATCAAACTTCAGTATATTTTAGAGAAGTTTTATCAGATGGATCTAGTAGATCATTTTATTATAGAGAAAACTCACCAACAAGTACAATGAAATGTGAAGAATTAAATGAAGAATATCTTAGATCGGCAAAAATACTTCATATCACAGGAGTATTTCCTTCAATAACTAAAAATAATCAAGAAATTATATTAGAAGCAATAAAATTAGCAAAGAAAAACAACTTAATTATCTCTTTTGATCCTAATATAAGATTAAAAATGTGGACAAAGGAAGAAGCAAGGTCTTATATAGAGAAAGTATTACCTTATGTAGATATCATTCTAGTTGGTGATGAAGAAATAGAAATATTATTAGGTGATACAACTATTGAAAATGCAATAAAAACTTTCCATGACTATGGAATAGGAAAAGTTGTGATTAAAAAAGGTGCTAAAGGAGTTGTTGGATCAGATGGAAATAGTATTTATGAAGTGGATGCTATTAAACCTAAAGCTTTAATAGATACTGTAGGGGCAGGAGATGGATTTGCAGCAGGATTTTTGACAGCCTTATGTAAAGAGAAAACTTTTAAAGAATGTGTTGAATTTGGAAATGCAGTTGGCTCTCTAGTAGTAGGGGTCGAAGGTGATAATGAGGGGTTACCTTATTATGATGATGTTTTAGTACATTTAGGACAAGTAAAGAAAATAGAGCGTTAGACTTTTTTTATTCTTTAGGAAATTATAAAGATGTTACCCTGTTAATAACAGTTTTATAATTTCCATCCTTTAGTTTGTAAGTGTTAAAATATCATAGCAAGGTGACTTGGAGCGCATGCGACGGAACCTAGATATGATACTTTAACATTTTTTTATGAGTTAAAAGCAATTTAATAAGAGAAGTAAAAATGAATATAAAAGATGAGGTATAAAAGATGTTTGAAAAAATATATAATATATTTAAAGAAGAAAAAGCTGTAGCTGTTATTAGAACTAAGACATATGAAGAGGCTAAAGAAATTAGTATAGCAGCAATTGAAGGTGGTATGAAAATCATAGAAATAACTATGAGTGTACCAAACGGACCTAAATTAATAAAAGAATTAAAAGATAATTACAAGGATATATGCGTTGGTGCAGGAACAGTTTTAAGTAAAGATGCTGTAGATGAATGTATTGAAAATAATGCAGATTTTATTGTTTCTCCTTGTGTTGATGAAGAAATAATAAATTATTCAAAAGAAAGAAAAATATTAATAATTCCAGGATTAATGACAATGTCAGAAGTAAATAAAGTATATAAATTAGGGATAAGATTTATAAAAATATTCCCAGGAAATGTTGTTGGAAAGGGCTTTATAGGTGCAGTTAAATCAATATTTGAAGATATTAATATAATGCCAACTGGTGGAGTAAATAAGGATAATATCACTGAATGGATAGAAATTGGAGCGGATTGTAGTGGAATTGGTAGTGATTTAAATAAAGTTTATAAAGCTATGGGAGCTTCTGGTGTAAAAGAATATTGTAGTGAAGTTATAGCAAAAGTGAAAAAGTAATTTTTTAATTAAATTTTTATTTAATCGAATTATATAAAGAGATAGTATAATTAAAAAATATATAATAAAGCCACTCAGTTTATGAGTGGCTTTATTATATATTTTTTATATTATTTACAAACCAAGCTACAGTTAAGAATATAATCAATATATTTTTGAAGTTATAAACTTTAAATATCTGAGTGTAATATCTCTTTTGCTTATTTAATTTTTTAATTTCTTTCTTTTAGCTTTGAAGTGATTCTTTAATTTTGTGATGACTTGGAGCAAATGTGATGAGATAAGCAAAATTATATAGGTGTAGGTTCACTTTTTAGTAAAATTTATGTTAAGGATTTAGTGGTAACTTATATAAGAGTAAAACTTAAGTTAAAAAATGTTAAAAAATTCAAGAATGTAAAATTATTGTTATATAATCCTTTTGTAAATACATTGCAAGGGGGATTTGTAAATGATAAAAAGAACTAAAAGGGTAATTGCTGCAATAATGTTAGGTGTTATGATTTCATCTACAAGTAATACTGTATTTGCAGCTGTAAATGATGGTTGGACTGAAGCATCTCAAACAGAAGCTGCAAAAAATGGAGCTTGGGAAGAATGGTGTGAAAAATGGGAAACTATAAAAAATGATTGGACTCAATTATCTATAGCACCAGGAAAAAATGAAAGCGAATTAAATTTTGCTTGGTACTCCAAAACAGATGAATCATCACCTAAGGTAAAGATAAGTAAGAATAAGGAGATGAGTGATGCTGTTGAATTTGATGGGGCTCAAAGTAGTGCAGTTCCTGGATATTTATCAAATAAGGTTACTGTAATAGGACTTGAAAATAATACTAAGTATTTTTATAGCTATGGCACAAATGGAAATTGGAGTGAAGCTATAGAAATTAATACTCAAAATACTGAAAAGTTTAGTTTTATTTTAGTAGGAGATCCTCAAATTGGATCATCATTAAAAAATACAGCTACTGGTGAAAGTGAAGCTATAGGTCAAGATAAGTCTGTAAGAAATGATACTTTTAACTGGAACAATACTTTAAGTAAGGCTTTATCATTATTTCCAAATACAAGTTTTATGATTTCAGCAGGGGATCAAATTTCTATAAGAAATAAAAAAGCTACTACAGAAGAAGCTTTAGTTTATACAGAAAATGAAATTGAATATGCAGGATATTTAAGCCCAGATGCATTAAAATCTTTACCTACAGCTACAACTCTTGGAAATCATGATGCTGTTAGTGGAAATTATTCATATCATTTTAATAATCCTAATGCAAGTGAACTAGGCTCAACTATAGGTGGTGGAAATTACTATTACACATATGGAAATACATTATTTATTAATTTAAATACAAATAATAGAAATATAGCAGAGCATAAAAAGTTTATAGAAGAGGCTGTAAATAGTGCTAAAGACTCAACGTGGAGAGTTATTACACTTCATCAAGATATTTATGGTTCAGGAGAACATTCAAATGAACCAGAAATTGTAGAACTTAGATATTCTTTAGTTCCTATATTTGAAGAAAATAATATAGATCTTGTTTTAACAGGACATGATCACACTTATGCAAGATCAAAAATCTTAAAGGGTGGAGTAATAGATGAACAAACATTTATAAGTGAAGAAGAATATGAAGATTTCTTTGATGAAGAATTTGAAAGTGGATATGAAAATTTAGTAACTGATAAAGCTTATTTAGATTATCTAGCAAGTATTGAAGATAAAAATGCTGTAGTAACCAATCTTAATATTGAAGCTGGTAAAGTAGTTAATCCTGATGGAATACTTTATATAACTGCAAACTCAGCATCAGGTAGTAAATATTATGACAATGTTCCAAGACAACAAGCTTATATAGCAAATAGATGGCAAGAAGATGTTCCAACTTTCTCAAGTATAAATGTTAATGAAGTAAGCTTATCTATAAGCACTTATAGAACAGATACTATGGAAAAAATAGATGAAACTTATACTATAGTAAAATCACTTGATAAGACAAACTTACTTGATTTAATAAAGATTGCAGAAGAAAAAATTAAAACTGATTATACATCATCATCTTGGATTTTATTTGAAGGAGCTCTTGCTAATGCAAAGGCTGTATCAGCTCAATCAGATGCTACTTCTGATATAATAACTAAAGCCTATACAGATTTAAATACAACTATGAATTCTCTTGTATTACAAGGAAATAAAGAAAAATTAAATTCAGTAATAGAAGAAGCTACAAAGCTACTTGAAGGAGCTGTTATAGGAAGTGAAGAAGGTAATTATAAATTAGAAGATAAAGAAATTTTAGTATTAGCGATAGAAGAAGCTAAAAGTGTAGCATCTTCAAATGAAGCTAGTCAAACAGTTGTAGATGAAGCGGTTACTAAATTAGAAGAAGCAATTAAAACTTTTAAATCAAAAGTAATAGTAAAAGAGAACACTTCAGTAGAAAATAACGAAAATACTAATTCAGATAAAAATGAAAACAACAATTCAAATAGTAACAATAATTCTAATAAAGGAAATGCAACTGTAAATACAGGAGATTCATATAATATATATGTATATGGAGTTTTAGCATTATCAATACTAGGTTTAACTATATTAAAGTTTAAGAAAATAAAAATAAAAAAAGAAGCTTAATTAAAAGAAATTAAAAAGGAGTTGGCTAAGTCAGCTCCTTATAAAAATCCGAAGGATTTTTTCCTTAATTCTTCATTATTAATTTTAAATTTTTCATTATACTAGGGGGTATTATGTTAGGTAGCTTATTAAGCAGTAAAAATATTAAGAGGAATATATTATTTGGAGTCATTATTTTATTATTTTTTATATTTTTATACTTTTTCAATAAAATAGATAAGGTAGAATTAATTAATCGTTTAGGGACGAGTTATGAAAAGGCTGTAGTTGTAGAAATACTAGAAGATAATATTCAAGAGGATGGTTCTAGAATTGGATATCAAAAGATAAGGGTTAAATTATTAAGTGGAGATTTAAAAGGGGACATATATGATTCTACTAGTTTTGCTGGAAATCTTTATGGTGCAGATTGTACAGTAGGAATGAAGGTAATAGTAGGAGTAAGTGAGTACGATAGTGATGTAACTTTATCTGTATATAGTTTTTATAGATCAAATATTATTTATATATTTGTAGGATTCTTTTTAATGATGCTTTGGTTAATTGGTGGTAAAAAAGGTTTTAAATCAGCAATTGGGTTAATATTCACGTTCATATGTATAATATATTTATTTTTACCGATGTTATACAATGGTTATTCCCCATTTTTATCGGCAGTAGTTGTAATAATATTAGTATCTATTGTTTGTTTATATTTAATAGATGGAATAAGTAAAAAATCAATTTCAGCAATGATTGGTACAATACTTGGAGTAATTATAGCAGGAGTATTTGCAGCAGGCTTTGGATATTTTGCTAAAATATCAGGATATAACGTTTCGGAAATAGAGGAGCTAGTATTTCTAGCTAATAATACAAAGTTACGAGTTGGTGGGATTTTATTTGCAGGAATATTAATTGCTTCATTAGGAGCTGTTATGGATGTTAGTATGTCTATAGCATCTACAATTAATGAAATACAAATTCATAATCCAGAGATATCAAAGGGTGAGCTTTTTAAATCTGGAATAAATGTTGGAAAAGATATGATGGGAACTATGTCTAATACTCTAATATTAGCGTTTACAGGTGGATCAATAAATACTCTTATTTTAAATTATGCGTATAATTTAAAATATAATCAATTAATTAATATGTACGATATTGGAATTGAGATAATGCAAGGAATTTCAGGAAGCTTAGCAGTTATTTTAGCAGTTCCATTAGTTTCATTTATTTCATCTTGGCTACTAACAACTAATATTAAAAGAGGTGTTAGCAATAAATAAGAAGTTTATAAATATAGTAAAAATAATTTTATATTTTATTATAATAGTTTGTTTAATAATTATAGGAATTAAAAAGTATAATTATTATAAATCTGATAAGACCTATGATAGCATTAGAGAAATAAAAAATAATAATGTTGTAAGTACTGAGGAAAATAATAAGCTTAATCATATGTATGAAGAACTTAAAAGTATAAATCCTGATTATAAATTTTGGATTACTGTAGAAGAGACTGTAATAGATTATCCTGTAGTTAAAGGAGAGGATAATGATTTTTACTTAAGCAATGATTTTTATAAGGAAAATAGTATTTCAGGAGCAATATTTTTAGATTATAAAAATACTTTAGAAGATAAAAATTTAATTTTATATGGTCATAATATGAGAGATGGAAGTATGTTTGCAGCTATAAATAAGTTTAAGGAAAAGGACTTCTTTGATAGTGGAAAAATAAAAATAGTTACAGAAAATGAAGAGAGAAGCTATGAAGTTTTTTCTGTATTTGTAGAAGCGGCAAACGACATTAATTTAAAAAGTAATTTTATTAGTGAAGAAGATTATATTAAATACATTAATGAGCTTAAGAAAAAATCGTATTATAAAAATAATATTGATAGTGATTTTTCTAATATAATTACCCTTTATACCTGTAGCTATGAGTTTGAAAATGCTAGAACTATAGTATGTGCTGTATTAAATTAAAAAATTTATAAAGGAAATAATATTATTCATTGAATTTATCAATATAAATAAAAATTTCATGTAAACATTGACAAAGTGAAATAAGGCTTGTATAATAAAACCATAACATATGGATTGTTACTGATAGCGCAGGCAAGACCTAACATTAAACTGATTTATATTTCTAGTTTAATTTAGGTCTTTTTTGTACAAATTTTAGGGTTGGGAGATTATACTAATGAAAATTATCAGGTTGTTTAATAACAATATAGTAGCTACTATTACTGATGATAATAAAGAAGTGATAGTACAAGGTTCAGGTATTGGATTTAAGAAAAAGGTTGGCGATTTGATAGAGGAAGATAAGATAGAAAAAAGATATTTTATAGAAGATGAAAGTAAAAGCAAGTTTAATGAGATTTTTGAAAATACTCCAATTGAATATTTTCAAGCTGTTGAAGAAATAATTGGAATTGCAAGTAAAGAATTAGATATAAAACTTAGTAGTCAAATTATTATATCTTTAACTGATCATATTTTCTGTGCAGTGGAAAGACTTAAAGAAGGATTAATTCTACCTAACCTTATGAGTAACGAAATTAAATCCTTATATTCTGAAGAGTATAAAATTGGTTTAAGAGCATTAGATATAGTAGAGAAATATACAGGAGAAAAATTACCTGTTGATGAAGCAAGTTATATAGCAATACATATTGTAAATGCATGTTTAGATATTGGAACTAATAATACGAGAAAGATTTTAGTCTTATGTTCTGGAGTTTCAAAAATATTAAAAGAAATTTATAATATAGATTTAACAGAAAATAGATTAGATTATTCAAGATTAACTACTCATTTAAAATTCTTAGCACAAAGAATAATAACTGATTCTACAAAAACAATAGACGAAGTAGATGATTTATATGATTTACTTAAAAGAAAAGAGTCAAAGTTAGAGCTTTGTGTTGAAAAGGTAGAAGAGTATATAAAAACTACTTTTAATTATGAAATTTTAAAACAAGAAAAAGTTTATTTAATGGTACATTTATTAAAAGTTATAAGAGATTAGGATTGTTACTGGTAAAGCAGGCTAGACCTAGATTATATTTAGAAAAATTTTCTTAAGTATAATTTAGGTCTATATTTTTTATCCTTATTAAAACGTTTTCAAATTTAAAATATAATTTTATTTCGAAAGGAAGAGAAAGTATGAAAGAAAAATTTTTAGCATCGGCAGAGAAATTTGCAAAGGCTATGGTTCAACCCCTTATGTATCTTTCAGTGGCAGGTATGATTTTAATTTTAGGTGTTCTTTTAACTAACACAACAGTTAATCAATTTTTACCATTTTTAAAATGGACACCAATCCAATTAGTAGGAAAGCTGATTTATGAATGCATAATGATTTTAGTTAATAATTTAGGAATAATTTTTTGTATAGGAATTGCAGCAGCTTTAGCTAAAAAGGAGAAGCATCAAGCATCGATTATATCCTTTATGTCTTACTTAATGTTTTTAAAAGCAAATAATATTACTTTAAAAACTTTTGAGATGTTAAAAACTCCAAATGAAATGTTAGGTTTAATAGGTACTGGACAAGCTTCAGTTTTAGGAATTCAAGTATCTGACATGGGTGTATTTAGTGGAATAATTATTGGTTGCTTAGTAGGATATATATTTAATAAATCTTGCGATTCTAAGTTTAAAGGTTACTGGGCAATGTATTCAGGAACTAGATTCTCATTTATATTAATGATTTTAGTAAGTTTAGCTCTAGGAGTTATGGTTACATTTGTATGGCCAGTAGTCGCTCAAGGAATACAAGCTTTAACAGTACTAATTAAAAATAGTGGAAGCTTTGGATTATTTATATATGGTTTCTTAGAAAGATTACTTATACCAACAGGTTTACATCACTTAGTTTATGTTCCATTCCAATTCACAGATATTGGTGGAGTAATGCAAGTTGGAGAGCAAACTGTAGCTGGTGCTTATGCTATAACAATTGCTGAGTTTGGTAATCCATCAGTAACAAAGTTCTCAGATACAATTTATTATATGGCAACTGGTTTTACTAAAACTTTTGGTTATATAGGTATAGCATTAGCATTCTATAAAACTGCATTTAAAGAAAATAAGCAAAGTGTTAAGGCGCTATTAATGCCTTTAGCAATTACAGCTTGCCTTTCTGGTGTAACAGAGCCATTTGATTTCTTATTTATATTTGCAGCACCAGTATTATATGTAATTCACTCAGCAATAGCTGGTTTATTCATAGTATTATTAAAAGTATTTAATGTAACTTCAATGCTAGGTGGAGGAATAATAACAATAACTCTAAATAACCTTATAGCAGGAGTTCAAAAGACAAATTGGCCAATAATGTTTGTTTTAGGTTTAGTTCAAATAGCTGTTTACTTCGTATTATTCTCATTCATAATTAAAAAGTTTAATCTTAAAACTCCAGGAAGAGAAGAAGTTAGTAGCGAAGATGCTAAAGTTAATAAAATAGGAAATAAAGTTGGAGCTAGAGAAGCCTTAGCAATAATAAATGGTTTAGGTGGAAAAGAAAATATAGTAAATGTAACTAATTGTTTCACTAGATTAAGAGTAGATGTTAAAGATCTTTCTTTATTAAATGAAGAAGAAATAAAAAAATGTAAAAATAGTGGAATAGTTAAGAGGGGAAATAATGTTCAAATTATATTTGGAATTGAAGTACCTGATGTACGTAAGGAAGTTGAAGATGTATTAGCAACTCTTTAACTTAAAAATTTAGTTATCAAGTGAATATATTTAAGTTTTAGTTAGCTTGATATAAGAAAAATTAAAAGCTTATATATGTTCAAATTTTATAGATTAATTATAGCAAAAGAAGGAGATGTGTAGATATGATAATAACAATAGTAGGTGGAGGAAGTACTTTCACTCCAGGAATAGTAAAATCAATAGCATTAAGAGAAAAGGACTTAGAAGCAACAGAAGTAAGATTATTTGACATAGATGAAGAAAGACAAAATAAGGTCGCTGTTGTAGTAGATTATATTTTAAAAGAATTAAATTCAAATATTAAATTAACTGTAACTACTGATAAAGAAACTGCTTATAAAGATGCAAGCTTTATATTTGCTCAAATGAGAGTTGGTAAGTATGCTATGCGTGAAATGGATGAAAAGATTCCACTAAAGCATGGATGTGTTGGACAAGAAACTTGTGGTTGTGGTGGATTAGCTTATGGACTTAGAACTATATTCCCAATGATGGAAGTTATAGATGATGTTGAAAAATATGCAGCTAAAGACCACTGGATATTAAATTACTCAAACCCAGCAGCAGTAGTTTCTGAAGCTTGTAGAGTTTTAAGACCTAATGCAAGAATAATAAATATTTGTGATATGCCAATAGCTATCTTAGAAATGATTGGTAAATGTTTAGGTGATGTAGATTACTTAAAGATGGATTATAAATACTTTGGATTAAATCACTTTGGATGGTTTACTGAAATTACTTATGAAGGAAGAGATATAATTAAGGAAGTTCGTGAATACTTAAATGAAGTTGGAACTTTAATGCCAAGACAATATGTAGAAGCTATGAAGAAAAATCCATTTAAAGAAGGAGAAAGACATGCTTCTCAATCATGGATTAAGGTTTGGAACAATATGAAGACTATGATGGATTTATTCCCAGATTATTTACCAAACACTTATTTACAATATTACTTATTATCTAAAGATGTAGTAGAACATTCAGATGCAGAATGGACTAGAGCAAATGAAGTTATGATGAGCCGTGAAAAGAATTTATTTGAAGGGGTAGATCATTACCTAAAGACAGGAGAAATAACAAAGGATGCATTCTATCATGGAGCACATGGAAACTTTATTGCAGATTTAGCTGTATCTATTAAAAATGACTTAAAACAAAAGTTTATAGTTATTGAACCTAATAACGGAAATATTCCTAATATAGATGATGATGTTATGGTAGAATTACCAGCACTAATGGGTAAAAATGGAGCGGAAGTTATTAAGATTGATGCAATTCCAACTTTCCATAAAGGATTAATGGAACAACAAGTAGCTTCAGAAAAATTATTAGTTGAAGGAGCAATTGAAGGTTCATATGCTAAGGTACTTCAATCATTCGCTATGAATAAAACAGTTCCATCAGCATTAATTGCTAAAGATATATTAGATGATATGATAGAAGCAAATAAAGAGTTCTGGCCTGAACTTAAATAGATTGAAAAAAAGGGGTTGTCTTAGACAGCCTCTTTTTCATTTAAAAACATAATACTATAAGGAAAGTTCATTTTATATGTTCTAGGATTCTAAATTTTATTAGACTCATGTCAGGCCTAAATCATACAATCGTAACCATACAATTCGATATAATATAAGCATTAATGATTCTGGAACATTTGCTCCACATGTAGCTCAAATAGTAGCTGTGGGAGAAGATAAAGATCCTGAAACTCAAATTGAAAATGCTAAAGTTTATAACAATACATTTATTTCTAATAAAGATGCTCATCCAGTATATAAAGGAAATGAGGTGACTTATACTAATAACATTTGGTATTTTACAAATTCAAATTTAGCAAGTAGAACTTCACCTTTTGATTTTGGTGAAAATTCAACATTTAACAATAATGTATATTATGGAATTAATCAACCTAATAAAAATGGCATTTCAGTGGATTCTAATGCTAAAGTTATTAATCCTCAATTTATGAATGAAAATATATTTAGCAATTCTAAAGATGAAGTATTTCAAGCTGTTAAATTAAAAAGTATATCTCCATTAATTGGATCAGGTGTATCTTTAGAAGATAATGGGGGATTAGATTTCTATGGATATAGTATAATTAAAGGAAATATAAATATTGGCGCTTATAATGGTTTAGGACATGAAACGGTAAAGGTTCCTTATAGTGTGAATTCAACAAGTGATGAAGTAAAGAAATATTTAAGTAGTGGGGATCTACAAACAGATGTTATTAATGAAACTCCTATAGAAGCTAATAGTAAATGGGTTAATACCACATTTAATCAAGAGCCATTAGTTTATACAAAGTCAAATGGTGCTTATGTTAAGTTTGAATGGAGTGGAACTGGAATTACACCAATATTAAAATCAGGTGCAGGTGCTGGTGAAGGCGTGATAGAAGTATATACAAAGGATAATATGAGTACACCATTTAAGGTTATTAATATTAATACTTATAGTGAGAATCCTAATTTAATAAAAGTAAAAGATTTTGAAAATATGTTTGAAAAAGATACTGACTGCATAATTATAGTAAAAAATAGTAGTACAAGCCAAAAGGCATTAAATGTAGTTAAATTTAATGTAGATGTAAATGAAAGTCTAAGTAGTGAGTGTGAAGTTAATACATTAGAAAACGTATTTATGAATAGTGGAAAGTATGTTATTTCATATTATGATGATAGTATAAGTATTCCTTTAACATCATCATATGCTATTGATTCTTGTAAAGAAATTAATAGTGAAGTAGTAACAACTTATAAAGTAATTAGTGGAGAAGGAATTATTACAGGGAATACTTTAATAGCTAATAATCCAGGAATAATAGAAGTTGAAGTAACTGTAGAGTATAAAGAGCAAATAGTTAAAAAACAAGCTCAATATGTAGTAACTAAAGCTAAGAAGCCACAAGTTAATGAAAAACCTGTTGATTCAACAATACCCAAAGCTGGAACTTATGAAGCTGAAGATAAATTGGTCAATAAGAGTGGAACATTTGTTACTATAGAATCAAGTACTGCTTCTAAAGGTACACAATTAAAAACTGATAAAAAAGATGACAGTATAGGATTATCTTTTTATGGAAATAAGATTTCTGTTTATGGCAGAAAAGCTGTAGGGACAGCAATTTTAAGAGTAGAAGTATATTTATTAGAAGATGGAGAAGAAACCCTTATAGAAACTAAAGAAGTTGATTGTTATAGAGACATTATGGAAGATCAAGCATTAATTTATGAAAAGGAATTTGATTTAAATAATTCGTATAAGATTAAAGTATTAAATACAAGAACTCAAAATCCTAGTGCAAATGGATCATATAATATGATAATAGATTATTTTGTTGTTGAAGAGAAGATGGAAGGTATAGAGGTTAATAAAGATGAATTAATAAAAACATTAGAGCAAGCAGAAGCTATTAATTTAGATAATTATACAGATGAAAGTACAGCAGCATTAATTGATTTAATTGAAAATGCTAAAATATTATTAAATGATGAAAGTGCATTACAAGAAGATATAGATAAATTAAAAATAGATATTCTAGAAGCAATTGATAATCTTATTGAGAAGGAAGATAATATTGTATTAATTGATAAGGAAGCTTTAGAAATAGTTATAGATTATGCAGAAGAAGTAAAGATAAATGGTGGACTTGAAAATGTTGTTCCCGCTGTATTTAATGAGTTTGAATCTGCATTAGAAGAAGCTAAGATAATTTTTGATAAGGAATATGTAAGTCAAGAAGAAGTTGATACAGTTATAAAGAGATTAGTTGAAGCAATTCATATGTTAGATTTCAAGCAGGGGGATAAAACTCAACTAATAAAGCTAGTTAAAATTATAAATGCATTAGAGAAAGATAAGTATAAGCCTTCTACTTGGTCTACATTAGAACTTCAACTTAGTGAAGCTAATATGGTAATAGAAGATGAGAATGCAATGGAAGAAGAAGTAGCGAAAACTTATAAAAAATTAGTAAAAGCTTATCTTGATTTGAGATTAATACCTAATAAAGAAAAGTTAGAAGAGTTAATAAATAAAGCTAAAGTATTAGATTTGACTAAATATACAGAAGATTCAGTTGAAATTTTTAAAATAGCTTTATCAAGAGCGACAGAAGTTTTAAATAATAATGAAATAAATGAAGTCGATGTAGAAATAGCTACAAATAATTTGGTAAAATCAATTGATAATTTAGTAGCTAAGAGTGATGATAGTAGTAAAAATGATAAAAATACTGAAGAATCTAATAAAGAGGAAAATAATAATGGTGATAATGGAAATAATGATAAAAATGATGTAAACAATGGTGGCACAAAAAATAATGGAAATAAAGAAAATAATAAGTTACCTACTACCGGAGGAATAGATACCATTTACTTTTCAACCGTTTCAATTATTTCAATTTTATTAGGTGCTATACTATCCAAAAAGAAAAGATAATTTATAACAATAGTAAGAGTAGATAAATTTATATATAATTTATTTACTCTTTTTAATTTTACAAAATTAGATTTAGTAACTAATAATTATCTAATATTAAACAATCTTGCGAACATAACAGTGATGTATAGACAAAAATTTATTTTATAGATATAATTAACTATATGTTGTTTACATTAAATGTAAAATATAGAAATAAAAGCATTTTAAATTGTGGTAGGAAAGAGGGTAAAAGTATAATTGGTGAGAGGAGAGATTTTATGATAAAGCGCAATAAGAAATTATTTGCACTAATAGTAGCTGTAGTATTAACAACTACATTAAGTGAAAATGTAGTATCTGCAGGTACTAACTTTTTTAGTAAGTTATTCGAAACTAAAGAACAATGGAAGAATCAACCTAATGTATATGAAGTAAATAGAGAAGAGGCACATTCAACTTTTGTATCTTATAAGAATAGCGAGACAGCTCTAGAATATGAAAAGAAACCAGTAGCAGAAAGAGGAATAAGGGTAAATTCTGATTATAATATGTTACTAAATGGTGAATGGGACTTTAATATAGTTGATAAGCCATCTTTAAGGCCTGATGTATCTGATGAAAATGGTTTTGACACTGATGGCTGGGATACAATAAAGGTTCCTAGTAACTGGCAGACTCAGGGGTATGATTATCCAATTTACACAAATATTAAATATCCTTGGACAAGTACTGAAAATCCAGATATAGGAGTTGCGCCAACTAAGTATAATCCTGTTGGAACATATCAAAGAAGTTTTGAGTTACCAGAAGGATGGAGTACAGATAGAAGAGTTTATGTATCATTTCAAGGTGTAGAGTCAGCATTTTATTTATGGATAAATGGTGAAGAAGTTGGTTATTCAGAGGATAGTTATACTGCAAAGGATTTTGATATAACTGATTATTTAAGAGAAGGAGAAAATATTATTTCTGTACAAGTATTTAGATGGTCAGATGCAAGCTGGCTTGAAGATCAAGATTTTATAAGATTAAGTGGTATATTTAGAGATGTATCCATATACTCAACTCCTGAAGTTCGCATAAGAGACTTTGAAGCAGTGGGAAATTTAGATGAAAATTATGAAGATGCTACATTAGATATTGAAGTTGATTTATCGAATTACTTAAAAAATAATGATGAATATACTATTGAAGCAAAACTTTATGATGCTGATTATAATGAAGTTTTTGATTCTCCTCTTAAAACTACAACTAATTTTGATGGGGAAACTGATTTAAATGAAAATGCTACTCGTAAGATTGTAAATATAAGTGGAGAAGTTACTAGTCCTAAAAAGTGGTCTGCTGAAGATCCAAATCTTTATACAGTAGTCATTGCTTTAAAAGATAAAAATGGAGTAGAAAAAGAGGCTGTAAGTACAAAAATAGGATTTAAGAAGGTAGAAATTAAAGATAAACAAATTTTAATAAATGGAAAACCTATTTATTTTAAAGGGGTAAACAGACATGAAACAGATCCAACTGATGGCAGAGCAGTTTCGGTTGAAAGTATGATTGAAGATATAAAAATAATGAAGGCTAATAATATAAATGCAGTTAGAACATCACATTATCCAAATAATCCTGCATTTTTAGAATTATGTGATGAATATGGATTGTATGTTGTTGATGAAGCAAATGTTGAGACTCATGGAGTTAGAGATAAAATTCCACAAAGTGTACCAGTGTGGAAAGCGCCAGTTATGGATAGGATAGAAAGTATGGTAGAAAGAGACAAAAATGTTGCATCAATTGTAATGTGGTCTTTAGGTAATGAAGCTGGTGGTGGAGAAATATTTAAAGAGGCAGCAGATTGGATAAGAGAAAATGAACCAACTAGACCTATTCATTATGAAGGAGATTATAGCAATAATACAACAGCATCAGATGTATTTAGTTGGATGTATCCATATCCAAGCACATTAGAATCTTTTGCAAGTAAGAATAAACCAGTAATTATTTGTGAATATCTTCATTCAATGGGCAATAGTGGCGGCGATTTAAATAAATATATGGAGATATTTGAAAAGTATGATAATCTTCAAGGTGGTTTTATATGGGATTTTGTAGATCAAGCTTTATATAAGGATATTGAAGAAGAGGTTTCTATAAAAGATTCAAGTAGTAATGGATTTACAGTTGATATTCAAAGTGGAGGATTAGAAGAAGGTAAAGAAGGAGAAGGTATCAAGGGATATGCCACTTTACCAAATGATTCAAAGTTAAATGTAACTGGCAAGGGTTTAACTGTTGAAGTTTCTGTAAAGCCTGAAGAATCTACAACAGATAGCACATTCGTTGCAAAGGGAGATACTCAATTCGCAATAAAGGAAACTGTTGATTTTCAGCATACAGGGAAGAGAGCTTTAGAATTCTTTATTTATGATGCTAATAAACCAGGTTCATATACACAATGGGTATCTGCTATGGTAACAGAATTACCGGAAAACTGGGTTGGTAATTGGCATGATATAGCTGGAACTTATGATGGTGAAACTATTAAATTATTTATAGATGGAAAGCAAGTATCAGAAACTAAATATAGTGGAGTAATTACGTCGTCTAATTATCCATTAACTATAGGAGGAGATGCTCAGGAAAATAGAAGAAGTAATGCAACAATAGATAATGTTAGACTTTATAATAGAGCATTATCACTTGAAGAATTAAATGATAAAACAAGAGATGCATCAGATTCATTACTTTGGGTTGATTTTGATAACCAAGTAACTAATAATCCAAGTGGAGATGATAAATATTTTGCATATGGTGGTGATTGGGGAGATAGTCCTAATGATGGAAACTTCTCTGGCAATGGGTTACTAAATGCAGATAGAACTCCAAAGGCACAGCTTTTAGATGTTAAGTATCACTATCAAGATATAGAGATGAAAGAGGTTGATATTAATAATGGAATAATTTCTATAGAAAATGAAAGTCTATTTACTAATATAAATAAGTATGATGCTGTATGGGAGCTTTATCAAGATGGAGCAATAATTAGCGAAGGAAAATTAGATGGCTTAGATATTGAACCATTAACAACTAAAGAGGTAGTGATTCCATTTAATGCTCCTGAAAATATAGATAATGGATCTGAATATTTTGTAACCGTAAGATTTAAGCAAAAAGAAGCTACAAAATGGGCAGATGTTGGATACGAAGTTGCAAAACAACAATTTATTGTTAACTTTGCAGATGAAGGTAAAGATTTGGTTGATGTGTCATCTATGGAAAATGTATCTTTAGAAGAATCTGATAGTGATATAAAAGTTTCAGGAAAAGGTTTTGAAGTTAATTTTGATAAATCAACTGGAAATATTGATTCTTTTAAGAATAATGGAGTAGAGTTACTAAGCTCACCAATAATACCAGATTTTTGGAGGGCTCCAAATGATAATGATAGAGAAAATGGAATGCCAAATAGAACAGCAACTTGGAAAAATGCTGGTGAAAATAGAACTATAGAAAATATTGATGTTATCTCTAATGAGAAAGTTGTAACAATTGCAGTTGATTCAACTCTTCCAACAACTACTGCGTCAAAATATAGTAATATTATAAAAATTTATGGTAATGGAGATGTTGTTATTACATCAAACTTAGAGCCGGGTTCATCATCACTTCCTGAAATACCTGCTATAGGTATGGAACTTAAAATGTCAAATGGATTTGAAAACTTACAATGGTTTGGAAGAGGACCAGATGAAAACTACTGGGATAGAAATATGAGCACTGATGTTGGGTTATATACTAGTAATGTAGATGATCAATTCTTTCCTTATTTAGAGCCACAACAAACTGGTAATAAGACTGATGTAAGGTGGATGACTTTAACTAATGAAGATGGAGTTGGATTAATGGCATCAGGAGATAATTTAATTGAATTCTCAGCCCTTCATTATAGTGAAGAAGAGTTATCTTCAAAGAGTCATCCATATAAGTTGGTTAAGGGTGATATTGAAGTTAATCTTAACTACAAGCAAATGGGGGTTGGAGGAGATGATGCTTGGGGAGCTAGGCCTCATGAAGACTTCCAATTGAAATCAAATAAAAATTACACTTATAGAATGAGACTTAAAGCAATTAATTTAAATGATGAAGATCCAATGGAAGTTAATAAGAAAGCATTATCATATGAATTAGCTGAAAATCAAAATATATCAATATCTGGAATAAAGGGGATTAAGCCAGAGCTTCCAAATAAAATAACAGTTGACACGGTTGATGGAATTAGCAAGGAAGTTAGCGTTACTTGGAATGAAATTAGTGAAGAAAGCTATAATAAAGTAGGAGAATTTACTGTTGAAGGAACAATAGAAAGAACTACAAATAAAGTTATAGCTACAATAACAATAAAAGAAATTGCTAGTACAGGCACAATAAGTGCTAAATTGGGAAATTTAGTTACTTTACCATCAGAAATTCTTATAAATTATACAGATGAATCAAAATCTTACGCAAATGTAATTTGGGAGCCTCTTGATCATATGATATTTGAAAAAGAAGGAGTCTACACTATAAAAGGAGCTGCTAATATTTCTGGAAATAATGTAGAAATATCAACAAAGGTAAATGTTGCTGAAGGTTACTATGCTAGTGATATTGCATGGAAAAGTGCAACAATTGGATGGGGAACAATTAAAAAGGATCTATCTGTAGATTCAAATCCATTAAGATTAATAGTTGGCGATAAGGTTACAACCTTTAGTAAAGGTATAGGAACACATACTGACTCCACAATAATTTATGATGTATCAGGAAAAGACTATAAGTATTTCCAAAGCTATGTTGGAAATGATCAAGAAATGTCTGGAAGTAATAGTGATGGTATTCAATTTAAAGTTTATGTTGATAATAATTTAGCCTTTGATAGTGGTGTTATGAAAGCAAATGATCCTGCTAAATTTATTAATTTAGATATAGAAGGGATAAAGGAAGTCAAATTAGTAGCTGACAAGGTTGGTAATAATGGTAGTGACCATGCTGATTGGGCGGAAGCATTATTTGTTAAAGCGGCAGAAGAACAATTAGATAATAGTTTAAATGAATTAATCAGCTCAGCACAAGAAATTTATGATAATGCTGTAGAAGGTACAAAGATTGGAGAATATCATTTAGGAGCTAAATCTAGTTTAAATTTGGCAATAGAAAAAGCTATAAATGATAGTGAGAATGCGACAAATGAAGAAGTTCAAGCTATTAAAGATCAGTTAAATTTAGCTATAGAAAGATTTAATAGCTTAGTAATTACTGAAACTACAGGTGATATAAATAACAATGGAAAAATTAATATTGCTGATTTAGCTATAATTTCTAAGAATTACGGAAAGAAAAATTCTGATAGTAATTGGAGTAATATAGAGCATCTTGACTTAAATAAAGATGGAGTTATAGAAGATTACGAAATCAATTTTGTCACTAAGATAATTTTAGATAAGTAATATATTTTAATAGAGCTGTTGTAAGACAGCTCTATTAAAATATAGAGTATAAAATAAATATATAGAACATTAATAGATATTGTATGAAAAGATAATTAGTTTATTGAAAAGATTTACTTTCTATACTATAATAAATGTGAAAAACTATAAAATATATAAAAAAATGGAAGTGGGCGTGTAATCAATTAAATTTGAGCATTAGCTGAAGATGTATTTTTATGCCTTTTCAGCTTTTCTATTTATATGGAATGGAAGGGTATTTTAAGAGGTATTGAGAAATATTTAAACTCCTTTTATTACATGTTGCTAGTATTATATGTAGCTTTTATAAGCATAGTATTTTTTAGTTTAATAATTTACGATGCTAAATATTTATATAAATTATAGTAATAATATTAAGGAGGATAAATTATGATAAAGAGATCGAAAAGATATTTATCAGCAATGCTAACAGGTGCTATGGTATTATCTAATATGTTAGGTACTATTACAGTATCAGCAGATACTACAACTAATGAAGTATATACAGCAGAAGTTACTACTAATAATAGTAATGAATACGAAATTTACCCTGCTCCACAAAGGATAGAATATCAAGAGGGTATTACTAATTTTAATAATGGAGTAAACATTGTATACGAAACTGGTATAGATGACTATACTAAAGCTAGACTGGAAGATGAGATTTTAAAATCTAATAATATTACTTATGAAGTTTCAAATTCAAATGAAATTGTTGAAAGTAAGATTAATATTTTAGTTGGCATTGAAGGTTCTGGACAATCTGTTGATACTTATGCTAATAAGTATAGTATATTAACAGAAAGTCTTTTTAGTAAAACAGATGCTTATTTTTTAGCAGTAGATAATAATACGATAACTGTTATTGGAAAAGATACAGATTCAGCATTTTATGGATTAACTACTTTTTATCATGTAGTAAACCAAATAGATAATAATGAAATTAGAAATTTTAAAATAGAGGATTACTCAAATGTTGTAACTCGTGGATTTATAGAAGGATATTATGGAAATCCATGGTCAGTTCAAGATAGAGTAGATCTTATGACTTATGGTGGATACTATAAGTTAAATGCTTATTTCTATGCTCCAAAGGATGATCCTAAGCATAGAACTCAATGGCGTACACTTTACACTGAGGATGAATTAACATGGATTAAACAATTAGCAGATGCAGGCAATGCTTCTAAAACTAGGTTTGTTTATGGAATTCACCCATTTCCAGGAAATGATGCTTTTGGAATTGGTAAAGGTGAAGCTGGATACCAAAAGGATTTATCTGATTTAAAAGCTAAACTTAAGCAAGTTATAGATCAAGGTGTTAGGCAAGTAGCTATACTTGCAGATGACTTTGCCAATCCAGGCGGACAACTTGGTCTTAGATTAGTTAATGATATAACTACTTGGTTAGAAAATGAAGTAAAGCTTCAATATCCAGATATGAAAACCACACTACCATATATTCCTTTTGATTATATGGGAAATGGTTCAAGCAATGAATTCACATATTTAAAGCAATCACCAGAAAATGTTCAATTAGTTATTACTGGTGGAAGAATATGGGGAGAGGTAACTCAAAATTTTTCACAAACATTTAAAAATAATACAGGTAGAGCACCTTATTATTGGATTAACTGGCCATGTTCAGATAATTCTAAGAAACATTTAATAATGGGTGGTAATGATACATTCCTACATCCAGGGGTAGATCCAACACTTATTGAAGGTATAATGTTAAACCCAATGCAACAATCAGAGGCGAATAAATCAGCTTTATTTGCAGTAGCAGATTACTCATGGAATATTTGGGATACAAAGGATCAAGCAGACCAAAATTGGTATGATTCATTTAAGTATATGGATCATAATTCAGCTATAGAAACTGAAGCTTCAAGTGCATTAAGAGAAATAAGTAAGCACATGATTAATCAAGCTATGGATACTCGTGTTACTACATTACAAGAGTCTGTTGAATTAGCACCAAAGCTTACAGCATTTAAAGAAAAATATGCTTCTGGAGCTAGTGTAAAAGAAGATGCATTAGAATTAATTGAAGAATTTACAAAGCTTAAAGAAGCAGCTAATTATTATAAAAATAATCCTGGAAATGAAAAGACAAGAGATCAAATAATTTATTGGTTAAATTGTTGGGAGGATACAACAAAAGCAGCAATTGAATATTTAAAGGCTATTATAGCAAATGAAGAAGGTAATAATAGTGAATTATGGTCTAACTATTCATCTGCACAATCAGCTTTTGAAAAATCAAAGACATATGGATTTAATTATGTAGATCACCTTGAATACTCAGAAGTAGGTGTTCAACATATTGTACCATTTATAAAAACTTTAGAAAGTGAACTAGCAGCAATAGTTACTGGAATAGTAGATCCATCTAAGGTAATAGCAGCGGTTATAACAAATAGATCTGATGTTCCAACAGGAAGTTTATCAAATATACTAGATAATAACTCTTCAACAGAAGTTGTTTATAAGAATCCAAATAGTATATCAGAAGGAACTTATGTTGGTGTTAAGTACAATAGAGTAATTAATATTAAAGATGTAGAGTTCTTAATGGGAGCAATTTCAAATTCAAATGATACAATGCAAGAGGCTAAGGTTCAATATACAGTTGATGGGAAAACTTGGGTAGATTTAGAAGAAGGCAAGACTTATTCTATGCCAAATAAAATTACAGTAGAAGACTTAGATTTAGATGCAACGGGAATTCGTGTTATTGCAACTAAAGCTAGATTAAGTACTTGGCTTGGAATTAAGGATATTGTTGTGAATAAGAATGACTTACCAAAGAATGAAACAACAATTACGCCTTCAGTTATAAGAACATCTGCTTGGAAAATTTATTCTGGAAGCCAATCTAATTTATTTGATGGAAATGATAGTACTGATGTTTGGTATCAGACTAATACTGGGGATTTAACTCTAGTAGGAGATTATATGGGATTAGATTTAGGGTCTATAGTTCCAGTAGGGAAGGTTAGGTTTGTTTTAGGAAGAAATGGGTCAGCAGATAAATGGACCAATTATAAAATGGAATACTCAAAAGATAATATAAATTGGACTACTTATAAAGAATATATAGGTAAGGCATCAGGACAAGATGTTATAGAAGAAAATTTAAATGGAATAGAAGCTAGATATGTAAGGTTAGTTAATACGAAGGCGTTAAATAAGTGGGTTATTTTTTCAGAATTAAAAGTAGAAAAATATACTTCATTAGAATCAACAAAGAATGTTTATACAAACACTGATTTAGAGATTAAATCAATATTTGAAAGTGAAGAATTAACTAAGTTAGTACCACAAGAAAATATAACTTTACATGAAAACGAGTATGTTGGAGTTAAGTTAGATAGAATTAAGGATTTAAGTAAAATTGCCTTAGAAGTATCAAGTATGGATGGATTAGCATTACAAGCATCTATGAATGAAAAGGAATGGTTTGATGTTAATTTAGATGAGACAAGTAGTTTGAAAAATGCAAGATATATTAGATTAATAGCTAGTAAAGATGTTACTTTCAATTTAAATAAGTTTGAAGTTAAATCAAATGAGATTTATCCAATATCGTTAGAATCATCATTTGTTGATATTAATGGTAATGTAACATCAATATTTGATAAAAACTTTAATACATCAGCATCATTTGACTCTTATCCTAGAAAAGATAAAAGTATAGTATTTGATTTAGGGCAAAGTATTAATGTAAGTAATATCACTTATTCTGTATTAGATACAGAAATTAACTATTTAAGGGATGCTAAATTCCAAATATCATCAGATGGCCAAGAATGGACAGATGTAATAACTATTGGAGATGGAGTTAAAAATAATAATAGTGATATGAATTCTAAACCAGTTGATGCAGGATATGATCATGGAGATAGTACAACTATAGTACCAATATCTCATGCATTTATAAAGGGAGAATTAGATACTGTTAAGGAATCTAGATATTTAAGGGTTTTATTTACTGCTGATTATGACTATAGATGGGTTAGGATAAGTGAAATACTAATAAATGATGGAGAATATGTTCCGACTGCTAATAATCCAACATATGTATCTGATCCAATAGAAGTAGAAGGTTTTGGACCAGAAAAAATTAATGATGGAAATTTAACTACAGCATATAAACCAAATACTAATAATGGAGAAATAAAATCAGGAAGCTTAACATACAGATTATCAGAAAATACAGATGTTAAGAAGATTAATATTATTCAAAGTGCTAATGATATTTCAAATGCTAAGGTAATGGTTAGAACAGGATATAATGAAGCAGGAGAAGAAGTTTGGAATGAAGTTGGAATATTGAATAGGAGTTTAAATGAATTTATAAATGCTAAGTATGATAATATTTATGAAATAAGAATTGAGTGGGAAGGAATAGCTCCTACTATTTATGAATTAGTTACAATTACAGATTATAATGTTCCAAATATAACTGATTTAGAATCATTAGTAGAATATTCTAATAATTATCTAGAAGAAATCTATACAGTTGGAAGCTTTTCTAAATTTACAGAAGCTTTAGAAAAAGCAAGAGCTATATTAAATGATTTAGGAAATGCAAATCAAGAAAAAATAAATAGTGCAAAAGATAATCTATCAAATGCAATTACAGAATTAGTAAGTATAGAAGAATTATCAAATATTATTAATGAAGCTAATGATATTAATAATAATGGTGAAAAGTATACAGAAGTATCTTTAAATATTCTTAATACAGCATTAGAAAATGCAAATGAGGTAATAAAAAATGAAGAAGCAACAAAGGAAATGGTAAGTGCTTCTGTATCAAGTTTAAGAATTGCGATAGATTCTTTAGTTAAGGATGAAATAGCAACTCCAGAGGCTGATAAGACATTATTAACAATTGTTGTAGAATATGCTGAAGCTGTAAAAGAAAAAGGAGCTCTTGAAGATGTTGTTCCAGCAGTAATTAAGGAATTTGAAGAAGCATTAGAAGAGGCTAAAGCTATTCTTACAGATGAAAATGTTACACAAGAACAAGTAAATGTTGCTTCAGATAGATTAATTGCTGTAATTCAGATGTTAGAATTCAAGAAAGGCGATAAGACAGAACTTAATAAACTAGTTGAAGTAATAAATGCTTTAGATGAAAGTAAATATACAACATCAACTTGGGCTGTACTTCAAGCTGAACTTGAAAAAGCTAATAAAGTAATAGCAGATGAAAATGCAATGGAAAAAGAAGTAGCTGAGACTTATGAAAGCTTAAATAAAGCTTTTGCTGAGTTAGAATTAGCAGCAGATAAATCTAAACTTGAAAAGTTAGTTACTGAGTTAGAAGCTAAGGATTTATCTAAGTACACAGTAGGAAGTGCTAATAAGTTTAATTCAGAACTAGATAATAGTAAAGTTATATTAAGTGACAATGAAGCTACACAGGAGCAAATAGATGACGCTTATAATAAATTAATTAGAGCTTATTTAGATTTAAGGTTAATACCTGATAAATCTAAACTTGAAGAATTAATAAATAAAGCTGAAGCAATAGATGTATCTAAGTATACAGAGGAAAGTGTAAGTATACTTAATATAAAATTAAAAGAAGTTAAAGAGCTTTTAGGCAATGAAGAGGCTACTCAAGATGAAGTTAAAAAGGCATCAGAAGAATTAGAAATAGCTTTATCTGGATTAGAAGAAAAGAAGGACAATAATAACTCTGATAATTCTGAAAGCAATAATGATAATTCTGAAAGTAAAAATGATAATACTGGAAGTGATGATTCTAATAATGGAGTTACTGAAGATAATAATAATGCTGATAATGCTGAAAGTGACAATAATAATGTTGACGATAATTTAAGTAATAATGAAAACAACTATGATAATAATGTAAATGATAATAAAAACTTACCTATAACAGGTGGAACTTCAGCATTTGTATTAATAGGAATTGCATCATTATTTATTGGTGCTGGCTCAATTTTAAGAAGAAGAATTTAATTTTAATAGTTCCTAGGGTAATGTATCCTAGGAACTATATATTATAAATTAAATATATAAAAATTATTAAGTAAATCTATAAATTTCTAATGGGTTTAGGAAATAGTAATAAATTAAGAATTATTAATGATATAATATCAAGGAATAAATTGGATAAAAGCTGAAGAATAATATATAGAAATGAAAAGTTAAAATATTAAATGGGTAAAAATAATTAATATTTTTATAAAGAATTTATGGAGGAGAATTATATGAAAAGGGTAAAAAAGTTAGTAGCTACTATTATTATTGCAGGTATGGCGTGTCAAATTATGCCTATAAACATAATTGCGGCTGAGGTTAATACTATAAGAGTACCAGAAGCATATGGTGCAACACCTAATAAGTCACAATTACGGTACCACGAGGAAGAATTAGCAGCTTTTATTCACTTTGGAATGAATACATTTACAAATAGCGAATGGGGAAGTGGAAAAGAGAATCCTAATAGTTTCAATCCGACAGATTTAGATACAGATGAATGGGTAAAAACTTTAAAAGATGCAGGATTTAAACGTGTTATTATAGTAGGAAAACATCATGATGGTTTTGCATTGTGGAAGAGTTCAGTTACTGAGCATGATATAGAGAATAGCAAAGATTGGCAAGCTACTAGAGATGGAGAAGGAGATGTGTTAGAAGAACTTTCTAAATCATGTACTAAATATGATATGGATATGGGAATTTATTTATCACCATGGGATGCTAATGCTTCTTCTTATGGGTATGGAACAGGAACTAATGAAGAAACTGATAGTAATGGCGATTATAATGAGTTTTATATGGAGCAATTAAGAGAAATATTAGGAAATGATAAGTATGGGAATAATGGGAAATTCGTTGAAGTTTGGATGGATGGTGCTAAGGGAAGTGGAGCAGCAGCTCAAAATTATAAATTTGAGGAGTGGTTTGATTTAATAGAAGAGTTAGAGCCAGGGGCTGTAGTATTTAGTCCTTATGCGACAGATGTAAGATGGATAGGAAATGAATCGGGAAAAGCTGGAGATCCTGTTTGGTCCAAAATTAATAAAAAGCGTATAAGAGATAGATATAATGCAGGGCTAGGTGAGGAGAACAAATATCTTAATAATGGAGATCCTAATGGTGATATATGGAGCGTAGGAGAATGTGATGTATCATTAACAAGTGGATGGTTCTGGCATGCAGGAAATGGACCTAAGACCATGGAACAATTAACAGAAATATACTTTAATTCAGTAGGAAGAGGTCAGCCATTATTACTTAATGTAGCACCAGATAGAACAGGTCATTTTACATCTGCGGATATTGCTAGAATAAAGGAATTTTCAAGTGCCATTAATAAATCATTTGATGAAAATTTAGTAGATGAAACAACAACTAGTGCTGTGGCTTCAGCAGTTAGAGGAAATAGTAATGATTATAGTGCAAATAATGTATTAGATGATAATGATGATACTTATTGGTCAATGGATGATGGACAAACCACTGGAAATATAACAATAGATTTAGGTGAAGAAAAGACTTTTGACATTGTATCAATTGAAGAATATATAAAGCTAGGACAAAGAATATCAGAATTTTCTGTAGAAGTATATTCTAATGGAGTTTGGAAAGAATTCAGTAGTGGATATACCATAGGTGCAAAAAGATTAGTAAGAGGCATACCAGTAAAGGCATCTAAAATTAAAATAAATATTAAAAGTTCATTAGCTGTTCCATTGATTGAAAATATTGAAGTTTATAAGGCTGATGAAGCTTTTGAAATTAAATCATTAGTACCGTCTGGTACAGATTTTATAGATAATATAAATTTTGAAAATAAGAATAGCTGGAATCAAGAAAATATAGGTATAGGGAATACTGGAATGTATTCAAGTACAAAAGGAACTAATGCAAGCTTTACTTTTACAGGAACTAAAGCATGGGTTGTCGGTACTTTCGATCCTAATCATGGTATTATGGAAGTTTGGGTTGATGATGAAAAGGTTACCGATGTAGATACTTATAATTCAAAAAGATCAATTTCTCAAATCTTATATGAAACTGAAGATTTAAAGTATGGAGAGCATACAGTAAAAGTAGTTGTTAAAGGAGAAAAAAATTCTTCGGCTAAAGGAACTGCTATAGGATTAGATTGTGCATATTATTTAAATAATAATGGAGCAGGAATGTTTGAAATAGAAAACACTAATTATACAGTTGATGAAGGTGAGGAAAAAGAAATAACTATAAAAAGAGTTGGAGGAAGTAATGGGGTTGCCACAGTACATTTTTCAACATCACCAGATAGTGCAGTTCATGGTAGACATTACAATGATATAAACGAAACTATAGAATTCGCTGATGGACAAACAACAGCTAAGGTATCTGTTGGAACTATAGATAATAATGAGAAGGCAGGGGATGTAAAATTCTATTGTAATATAGATACTCCAACTAATGGATCAATTGTAGGATTTAATAAGAAATCTGAAATAACTATTATAGATAATGATGTTAATAAACCTTATACTGAAGCAGATCCTTTTATGTTACCTAATACATTAGAAGATAAAAGGATATTAGAGGCAGAATTATTTACTCTTAATCCTATATCAGGTAATAAGTATGTAAGGATAAGTGAAAACTCTCAAGCAAGTAATGGAAAGATGGTTACATGGTTTGAATCAGGGAATAAAATAAGAGTTCCTTTTTATGCTGAAAAGGCAGGGACATATATTTTTAATATGTCATATCAATCAGGAAGAAGTGAAGGTAATTTAAATAAGATTAATTGGAGTGGAACAAATATTGAATCGAATAGCAAATCGGTTCCAGGTACAGGCAATCAAAATCCAGTTCCAATAATTAAAACAAGCTTTGAAGTTGTAGTAACAAAAGCAGGCGCAGGAGAATTAATATTCACAGCTGACTCACAATCTTCGCCTAATATTGATGTTTTTGAAGTGTCAGCTAAAGAGTTAAAAGAGGTTACACATACTATTACAGCGACTGCAGGAGAAAATGGTAGTATTAGTCCAGCTGGAGAAGTTACTTTAGAAGATGGTCAATCAAAGATATTTACTTTTATACCTAACGAAGGTTATGAGGTTGGTGATGTTATAGTAGATGGATCTTCTGTAGGGGTTAAGGATAGTTATACTATTGAAAATATAAAAAAGGATATGACTATAAATGTTATTTTCAAGTTATTAATTGATAAATCAGAATTAAATACAGTTATAGGAGAAGCTAATGAAATTAAGAATAATGGTGAAAAGTACACAGAAGTATCATTAAATATTCTTAATTCAGCATTAGAAAAGGCAAATGAAGTGCTAGCGAATGAAGATGCAACGAAGGAAATGATAAATGATGCTGTATCAAGCTTAAGAATTGCAATAGATTCTTTAGTTAAGGAAGAAGTAGTAACTTCGGAGGCTAATAAAAAATTATTAACAATTGTTATAGAATATGCAGAAGATGTAAAAGAAAAAGGGGCTCTTGAAGATGTTGTTCCATTAGTAGTTAAAGAATTTGAAGAAGCATTAAAAGAAGCTAAAATCGTTTTAGTAGATGAAGATGCTACACAAGAGCAAGTAGATGTTGTTTCTGATAGATTAATTAAAGTAATTCATATGTTAGAGTTCAAGAAAGGTGATAAGAAAGATCTTAAGAAACTAGTTGAAGTAATGAATGCTTTAGATGAAAGCAAATATACAAAATCAACTTGGGCTGTACTTCAAGCTGAACTTGAAAATGCAAATAAAGTAATTATAGATGAGAATGCAATGAAAGAAGAAGTTTATAAAAGTTTCGAAAGCTTAAATTCAGCTTTTACTAAATTAGAATTAACAGCAGATAAATCTAAACTTGAAAAGTTAGTTGTAGAGTTAGAATCTAAGGATTTATCAAAGTATACAATAGGAAGCGTTAATAAGTTTAATGAAGAATTAAAGAGTACTAAAGTTATATTAAGTAGTAATGAAGCTACACAAGAGCAAGTAGATGAAGCTTATAACAAGTTAATTAGAGCTTACTTAGAGTTAAGATTAATACCTGATAAATCTAAGCTTGAAGAATTGATAAATAAATCTGAAGCAATAGATATATATAAATATACAGAGGAAAGTATTAATAAGCTTAATGAAAAATTATCTGAAGTTAAATCTGTTTTAGATAATAAAGAAGCAACTCAAGAAGAAGTTAATAATGCAGTAGATGAACTTGAAATAGCTTTAGCAGGATTAGAAGAAAAGAAGGATAATACTAGCACAGATGAAGTGAATAATGATGAGACTAACAATGATGATACTAATATTAGTAAAGATGAAGAGAAGAATGAAGAAAGTAATTCATCTAATGATGATATTATTAGCAGTAATGAAGAAAAGAACGAAGAAAAGAACGAAGAATTACCTAAAACAGGTGGGAGTTCAATGGGTTCATTATTAGGCATATCAATATCATTAACTAGTTTAGGAGCAATTTTAAGAAGAAAAAATAGAGAACGTTAGTTAATATAAAAAAAGATATCAAAGTTATTAAGCAAATTATTTGTTGAATAATTATAAAATGATTATTAATATTGCTATAGTTATTATGCAAATAGAGTTTGTTTTAAAAGGGTATTTATAATTCATATTTGAAGGAGGATATTTTATGAGAAGATTTCATAAAAAATGTTGTGCTTTATTAGTTGGTATATCAGTAATGACAAGTACTATGCCTATAAGTGTTAAAGCTGATACAAAGCAAATACAAGCTGCAGAAACGGTTTATGTAGGGGTTATTAAGGATGGAGAAAGATCTACAGTATTTAATCAAGATTGGCGCTTTTATAAAGGTGATCAACCTGGTTTAGAAGCTGTTGCTTTTAATGATTCATCTTGGCGTTCTTTAAGTTTACCACATGATTGGAGTATTGAAGAAGATTTCACAGTTCAAGGTGAGGCAGAAAGTGGATTTTTACTTGGGGGTACTGGATGGTATCGTAAGCATTTTGTTATTCCAGAAAAATATGAAGGAAAGGAATTTACTATAAATTTTGATGGAGTATACATGAATGCTGAGGTTTATGTAAATGGTAAATTACTTGGTGAGCATAATTATGGATACACTGCATTTGCTTTTGATATTACCGATGAGTTAATATGTGATGGACAAACTGAAAATATAATAGCTGTAAAGGTGAAAAATCCAATTCCATCAAGCAGATGGTATTCTGGAAGTGGAATATATAGAGATGTTACATTAACAGTTACAGATTCCATCCATGTTTCGCATTTAGGAACAACTGTTACTACACCAGAAATTGAAACTCAAAGAGGTGGAAATGTTGATGTAATAGTTGAAACATCTGTAGAAAATGAATCAGATAATGCTACTGATATTAAGCTTAAAACTACTGTTGTAAATTCTAATGGAGAAGAAGTTAGTACACCAGTAGAATCAATTGAAAATATAGCTGCAAATGAAAGTTTTAATTTTGGACAAACTATAGTGGTAAATAATACTGCTTTATGGTCAGTAGAAAGTCCAAATATGTATAAGGTAAAAAATGAAGTTATAGTAAATGATAATGTAGTTGATACTTATTATACAGACTTTGGATTTAGATATTTTAATTTTGACAGAGATACAGGTTTCTCATTAAATGGAGAAAATATGAAGCTTAAAGGTGTTAGTATGCATCATGACCAAGGATCTTTAGGAGCAGCCTCTTATTATAGAGCTGTAGAACGTCAAATGGAAATAATGAAGGAGATGGGAGTAAATGCAATTCGTGTTACTCATAATCCAGCAAGTGAAACATTATTAGAAATTTGTGATAGATTAGGTCTTTTAGTAATAAATGAAGCTTTCGATACATGGACAAATTCTAAAAATGGAAATGTAAATGATTTTTCTAAATTCTTTAATGTTACAATTGAAGATGATAATGAGATAATTAATGGTGAGACAGGAATGTCATGGGGAGAATTTGAAACTAGAACAATGGTTAAGACTTCAAAGAATAATCCATCAGTAATTATGTGGTCAATAGGAAATGAAGTTTTAGAAGGAATAGGTGGAAACTCATCTAATTATCCTCAAATTGCACAAAATATTATAAATTGGATTCAAGAAGAAGATACTACTAGACCTGTTACTATAGGAGATAATAGAAGTAAGGGGGGACTTGGTAATACAAATGCTGTAGCTATTTCAGATGTTGTAGCTAATAATGGCGGAATAGTTGGATTTAACTATGCTAATGAAAGCCAATTTAATAGTTTAAGAAATAGTAAAACTAATTGGATACTTTATGGAGCTGAAACAAGTAGTGCAGTTCATAGTAGAGGGTATTATAAATCAATCAATAGAACTCCTCAAAGTAATTCAGATTTACAAATACCTGAGTTTGATAACAATTCAAATAAAGTTGGCTGGGGTCACTCAGCTAGCGATGCATGGAAATACACAATAAAATATGATTATAATGCTGGAGAATTCGTTTGGACAGGATTTGATTATATTGGAGAACCTACACCTTGGAATGGAATTGGAACTGGTAGTGTTTCAGGAGTGGGAGCAGCACCAAAATCAAGTTATTTTGGTATAGTTGATACTGCTGGATTTGAAAAAGATGTTTATTATTTATACCAAAGTCAATGGAATGATGATGTAAATACATTACACATATTACCTACATGGAATGAGGAAGATATTCCAGTTTCAAATGGAAATGTACAAGTTGATGTGTTTACCGATGCTTATAAAGTAGAATTATACGTAAATAATAACCTTGTTGGAACTAAAACAGCAACAGAGCATACAACAGGTGTGGGATATAAATATTATACTTTTGACAATGATTCATTATATCCAAGTTTTAGTGTTAAATATGAAAAAGGAACAATCGAAGCAAAAGGATATGATAAGGATGGTAATTTATTAACTAATACAGAAGGTAGATCTTCAATAAATACTTATGGAAAAGTAACAACTGTAGATTTAAGTGCAGATAATACTACAATAGATGCAGATGGATATGATTTATCTTATATAACTGTAGATTTAGTTGATAAAGATGGTAATATCACTTCAGGAGCTAATAATGAATTAACTTATACTCTTGAAGGCAATGGTAAAATAGTTGGGTTAGATAATGGAAATGCAGCTGATACTGATAGTTATAAACCAGAAACAGATAAATCAGGAAGTAGAAGTGCATTTAATGGTAAAGCTTTAGTGATTGTTCAATCAACTAAAGATGCAGGAGAAATGACATTAACTGTTTCAGGAGAAGGATTAGAATCTAAAACTATAACTATAAATACTGTAAATAATGAAGAAGATAATAAGTATATACAATCATATGATATAGTTAAAGATTATTATGTTTCATTAGAAGAAGAGCCTTTATTGCCGGAATCAGTTAATGCTAGATATAGTGATGGTACAACTGATACTTTAAAAATTAATTGGAATGAGTACAATAAAGAAGAATTAAAAACTCCACAAATATTTAAGATCACAGGCAAATTGGAAAATAATAACATTACAGTTGTTGTAAATATACATGTAATAGGAAATATAGTAGCAATTGAAAATTATTCTGCATTTACTTATGCAGGAACAATACCAAGTTTGCCAAATACATTAAAAGGGTATTTAGAAAATGGAAATGAATCAGAAGATTTTGTAGTTGATTGGAATTTGGATGAGTTAGATTTCTCTAATGAAAATACCAATGTATTAGTTCCAGGAACTATAAATTTATTAGGCAAAACTTATAATGTTACAGCAAGTATACGTGTAGTACCATCTTTAAAAGCAGCTAGAAATCTTGCTATAAATAAATTAAGTGATAATGATGATATTCCAATATTATCACAAAGTCCTACAAAAATTTCAGATAATTTAAATTCAATTAATAATGGAGTAAAAGTAGATACAGTAAGTACTAATGAACGTTGGACAAACTGGAATGAACGTAGTTTAGTTAATGAAAATGGAGAGCCTAAAGGTGCATACGTTCAATTTGATTGGAAAAATAAATATGATATTGATCGTTTAGATTTATGGTTATTTACAGATAACTCAAGTGGAAGAATTCCTAAAAAGGTTGAAATTAGCTATAAAGATGAGGAAGGAAATTATATAGTAGCTACACATACTAATACAACAGAAGTATCATATACATCTGGTGAAACAACTTATTTCTTAGATAATGTTATAAATACAGATAGTATTAGAATTTATATGCAACAACCACAAGTTGGAAGCTGTATTGGATTAACAGAAGTTAATGTATATGAATATGTTCCACAAGAAAATGCTAATACAACAAGCATCTTAAATGAAATAAAAATAGATGGTATAGCTTTAGAAAACCTAGATTCATCTATAAATGAATACACAGTTAATTTAGAAAAATTACCTGAATTAGTTGAAGCATCAGCAGAAGATAATGCATCAGTAACTATGCTACCAATTTACAATAATAAATCAATAATAATTGTTCGTGCAGAGGATGGAACTAAAAATATTTATACTATAAACTATGAGTTACCAGCGCCAAAGGAATACACAGTTACAGTTAATAAAACAGATGGTGGTTCAGTTGCTGGAGAAGGAAAATATTTAGATGGAAAAGAAGTTACATTAATAGCAACAGCCAATAATGGTTTTGAATTTATTGGATGGTTTGATGAAAATGGTAATGAAATTAGCAGAGAATACACTTATAGATTTATAGTTAAATCTGATTTGGTATTAAATGCGAAATTTAAAGAGCAAGATAAGATACCTGTAGCTACTGATAAGACAATATTACAATATACAGTAGATTATGCTGAAGATATAAAGTTACAAGGTGGTCTTGATAATGTTGTTCCAGCTGTAGTTCAGGAATTTGAAGCAGCATTAAAGAATGCTAAGAATGTTCTATTAAATGAAAGTGCTACAGAAACTGAAGTTAATTTAGCTACTGATAGATTAATAAAAGTTATCCATATGTTAGATTTCAAAAAAGGTGATAAGGATGAGCTAAAAAAAGTAGTTGGAATAATAGGAAGTTTAGATGGTAGTAAATATAAAGAATCAACTTGGACTATTTTTGAGGCAGAACTTAACAATGCTAATAAAGTAATAGCTAATGAAAATGCAATGGAAGAGGAAGTTAAAGAAGTATATAATAAATTAATTAAAGCTTATTTAGATTTAAGATTGATACCAGATAAATCTAGACTTGAAGAGTTAGTAAATAAAGTTGAATCTATGGATTTATCTAAATATACGAAGGAAAGTGTTAGTGAATTAAAGGATAAATTATCTAAAGTTAAGTTGGTTTTAGATTATGAAGAAGCAACACAAGATGAAATAGACAGTGCTGCAGATGAGTTAGAATTAGCTTTAGGAGGGTTAGAATTAGCACAAGGTAATAACGATGGAAATACTGATTCTAATAATGGAGCTACTGAAGGTAATGATGATAATAGTACTAATAATGACAATAATGGAAATATTAATAATGATACAAGCAATAATGAAGAAGATACTTCATCTAATAATGAAAGTACTAATTCAAACGATAGTAATGGAAAAGGTAATAGTGATTTACCTTCGACTGGCTCTGTAATATCTAATAATCAAATAATTATAATAGGATTATTATTAGTAATTTCAGGAGTTTCATATTTATTAATAAATAAAAAAAAGATTAGCTAAAATAAATTTTATATTTGAAGTGTATCTATTAACTTTTTTATAGTCTTTTGTAAAATAGACTGAATGAAAAAGTAGATAGATACACTTTTTTGTAATCTAAAAATATTCCAAGTATTATGTAATTATAAAAATAGTACAATCATCTTAAAATAATCCAAAGATTATGTAGATAAAAAAATAAAATCTAAAAAATTTAAAAATTTTAATAAACTATTTTCTAAATTAAAATTCAGAAGGTATGATATTATAAATTTATAAATTGTAAAGCATTACAAAGAGGTTTATGAAAGAAATTTATTTTATGGAGGGGTATAAATGAAATTAAAAAAACTAACATCAATTATTATGGCAACAGCAATGACATTTGGATTAGTAGCATGTGGAAACAGCAATTCATCAGAAAGTGGTGGGAATGCAAATAATACTACGACTGAAAGTAAAAAAATTACTATTTGGGCTTGGGATGAATCTTTCAATATAGTAGCAGCAAATAAAGCTAAGGAAGTATATTTAAAGGATAATCCAGATGCAGAAGTTGAGGTTGTAACTATGGCTCAAGATGATATAGTTGCAAAGTTAAATACAAGTTTATCATCAGGTTCTTATGAAGGGCTTCCAAATATAGTATTAATAGAAGATTATAAAATTCAAGGATATTTAACAGCATATCAAGATGAATTTGAGGATTTATCTTCAGTAGCTAAACAAAGTGATTTTGCAAGCTATAAAACAGGAGTTAACTACGTAGATGGAAAGTTATATGGCGTTCCTTTTGATAGTGGAGTTGCAGCAACATTCTATAGAACAGATTTAATAGAGCAAGCTGGTTATACTAAGGCTGATATGGAAAACTTAACTTGGGAAAAATATATTGAAATAGGTAAGGCAGTTAAAGAAAAAACTGGTGTAGCTATGTGTACATTAGATCCAAGTGATTTAGGACAAATTAGAATGATGTTACAAAGTGCAGGGGCATGGTATACCGATGCAGATGGAAAAGTTTCTATATCTGACAATCAGGCATTAAAAGATGCTATTAAGATATATAAAGATTTAACCGAATCAGGAGCTATAAAGCAAGTTGCAGATTGGGATCAATTTGTTGGTGCATTTAATAAAGGCGAAGTTGCATCAGTAGTTACTGGTTGTTGGATTGCTCCTTCAATTAAAAAAGCAGAAGATCAAAGCGGAAAATGGGCAGTTGCCGCATTTCCTAAAATGAGTTCTAATAGCAAATCAGTTAATGCATCTTCTATAGGTGGAGCAGGATGGTATGTACTTAAGAATGTCGGAAATACTGATATAGCAGTAGATTTCTTAGGAAAAACTTTTGCATCAAACGTAGATTTAATGAATGATTTAGCAGAGTCAATAACTTTAGTTAGTACTTTAAATAAAGCATCTGAAGCGCCAAATTATTCAAAAGAAAATGAATTCTTTGGTGGACAAGAAGTTTTTGCAGATCTTGCTAAATGGACAGGTGAAGTACCTTCAGTAAATTATGGCTTACACACTTATGCAATAGAAGATATAATGACTGAAGCTGTTCAAGCTGTATTAGGTGGGGCAGATATTGATTCAACATTAAAAACATTCCAAAGTCAAATAGAATCAGCAGTTGCGCAGTAAGAGAATGAGATAAATATTATGTTCCTTGCTCCGTCGCATGCGCTCCAAGTCGCCGTCACACAATATTTATCTCATTCCTTAGATATGACGTTTCCGAGCTAAAGGAAATAATTCCTCGTTGTACTCGGAATTATGAAAAGAGAAGTATGATTATGTAGATTGGGTTACTTTGTTGCATGCGCTCGAAGTCAACCTCGTATAATATTTATCTCATTTATTAGATAGTGAATCTAGAAATGGGAGAAAATAATTCCTGGTTTCACTCGGAATTATGAAAAAGAGTGTATCGGTGTAATTTTGATTATTCTGTCGAATAGGGTATAAGTGATCATAAAATTAATAGTAAGGCTTCTTAACTAAAGATGATAACAGATAATTTTTTTTATAAGTTTATAAATAGCCATTTATTAAAAAGAGAAATTAGTAAATGGCTATTTCTTGTATAAGGGGTGAGTAAGATGAAAAATAAAGGTAGTAAAGTTAAAAGTAATAAATTACAAAATAAATTAGATAGAAAAGCATGGTTATTTGTATTACCAAGCATAATTTTAGTAACAGTTCTTGTGTTTTATCCTATGGTACAAGCTTTTATTATTTCTCTAAAAAGTGGAATGGGTAATAACTTAAGTTTTGTAGGGATAGATAATTATAAGAGATTACTTACAGATTCAACTTTTAAAAAGGCATTATTTAATACAATATTATATTTAATAGTTCAAGTTCCGATTATGATAATCTTAGCTCTTGGTATTTCAGTTTTATTAAATGATAAGAAATTAAAGGCAAGGGGATTTTTTAGAACAGCTATATTTTTACCTTGTGTTACATCTTTAGTAGCATATTCAATAATATTTAAAAGTTTATTTGCAACAGATGGATTTATAAATGTATTTTTAATGAAGATTAACCTTATTGCAGAACCAATAGCATGGATAACTCATCCTATTTGGGCAAAGATTCTTATAATTGTTGCTATAACATGGAGATGGACAGGTTATAATATGGTATTTTATTTAGCAGGAATGCAATCTATTGATGATTCAATCTATGAAGCAGCAGAAATTGATGGAGCAAATGCCTTTGTTAAATTTAAGAGCATAACACTTCCATTATTAAAGCCAATTATTTTATTTACAACAATAAATTCAACTATAGGAACATTACAATTGTTTGATGAAACAGTAAATATAACTAATGGTGGACCTGCCAATGCAACTATAACTATTTCTCAATATATTTATAATCTATTATTTAAATATTCACCAAACTTTGGTTATGCAGCAGCAATATCTTATGTAATAGTATTAATTATAGTAGTATTATCCTTTATTCAATTAAAAGCTGGAGGTGATAAGAATGAATAAGAAATTTAATATAATAAATATTTTTAAGTATATTTTTTTAAGTGTACTATCGTTTATTTCAATATTTCCATTCATTTGGATGATAATTGCAACTACTAATAAATCTGTAGATGTTACAAATGGAACTTTAATTCCAGGAGGATATTTTATAGAAAATTTAAAGAATTTATTAGCTTCAGATTTAAAGTATACTACAGCTTTCAAAAATTCTTTAGTAATTTCAATTATTACAACGGTTTTAGCTATGATAGTCTCATCTCTTGCAGGATATGCTTTTGAGGTTTATAAAAGCAAGAGTAGAGAAAGAATATTTAATTTCATATTACTTTCAATGATGGTTCCTTTTGCCGCTTTAATAGTTCCTTTATTTAGATTGTTTAGTAAGTTTAATAGTATGGGGCCATTAAAGGCAATAGCAATAAATACTAGTGGTGCAGTTATAATAATATCTGTTGCTACAGCATTTTTAATATTTTTCTTTAGACAAAACACAAAAAGTTTTCCTAAAGATTTAATAGAAGCTGCTAGAATAGATGGTCTTAGTGAAATAGGAATTTTCTTTAGAATATATATGCCAACCATGAAATCAACTTATGCAGCAGCAACAATAGTTACATTTATGGCAAGCTGGAATAGTTATTTATGGCCACTTATTGCACTTCAATCACCAGAGAAAAGAACTCTTCCTTTAGTAATTTCAGCATTAGGCTCATCTTATACTCCTGATTATGGAATGATAATGACTGCTGTTGTTATTGCAACACTGCCAACGGCTTTAATATTCTTCTTAATGCAAAAACACTTTGTTGCAGGTATGACTGGGTCTGTTAAGGGTTAGAAAATTTTGTTGAACTTTAATAGAGAAAATTATTATGAGGAGGACTTTAAATGAAGAAAGATAAAATTAATCCAAGCTTAGATTGGCTTGAAAATCCAGAAATATTTAGAGTGAGTAGGTTAGATGCGCATTCAGATCATTTGTTTTATGAAAGTATAGAAGAGATAAATTTAGGATATAATATGCCATTAAGGCAAAGCTTAAATGGAAAGTGGAGATTTTCTTATGCAAAAAATCCATATAGAAGAGAGAAAGATTTTTATAAGGTAGATTATGATTGTAGTACCTTTGATTATATAAATGTACCAGGACATATTCAAATGCAAGGCTATGATAAATGCCAATATATTAATACAATGTATCCTTGGGATGGAGTAGATGAACTTAGACCTCCATATATATCAAAGGAAAATAACCCTGTTGGAAGTTATGTAAAGTACTTTAATGTAAAGGATGAATTAAAAAATAAGAAAATATTTATATCCTTCCAAGGAGTTGAAACTGCTTTTTATCTATGGGTAAATGGAGAGTTTGTTGGGTATAGTGAGGATACCTTCACTCCATCAGAATTTGATATAACTGAGTATGTTAAGGAAAATGAAGAAAATAAATTAGCTGTTGAAGTTTATAAAAGAAGTAGTGCAAGTTGGATAGAAGATCAAGATTTTTGGAGATTTTCAGGAATATTTAGAGATGTGTATTTATATGGAGTACCAAAGGTTCATATAAGAGATTTATTTGTAAAATCAACTTTAGATGAAAATTATAAAAATGGAAAGTTGAAAATTGACTTAGATTTTATTTTAGGTAATGAAGAAGAATTTAAATTAAAATCTTATCTTAATGATAAAGAAGGAAATACAGTTTATGACTTTGGAGAATTAGTATCTAAAGATAAAAAAATAGATACCCTAAAAGCTACAGTAAATAATGTAGAGCCTTGGAGTACTGAAAGTCCATATTTATATACTTTATATATTGAGGTATTAGATAAAGAAGGAAATTTAATAGAAGTAGTTCCACAAAAGATAGGGTTTAGAACTTTTGAAATGAAGAATAATATTATGCATATAAACGGCAAACGAATTGTATTTAAAGGTGTAAATAGACATGAATTTAGTCATACAAAGGGTAGAGCAATAACTGAAGAGGAAATGCTTTGGGATATAAAATTCATGAAAAAGCACAATATCAATGCAGTAAGAACTTCACATTATCCTAACCAAAGTATGTGGTACGACCTTTGTGATGAATATGGAATTTATTTAATAGATGAAGCTAACTTAGAAAGTCATGGTTCATGGCAAAAGATGGGCAAATGTTCTCCAGAATGGAATATACCAGGTTCACTTCCTGAGTGGAGAGATGTAGTAGTAGATAGAGCAGAATCTATGCTTGAAAGAGATAAGAATCATCCATCTATATTAATTTGGTCTTGTGGTAATGAATCTTATGCAGGAGAAAATATTTTAGAGATGACAAGATACTTCCATTCTAAGGATGATACTAGATTGGTTCATTATGAAGGAGTATTTTGGAATAGAGATTTTAATGATGCTAGTGATATGGAAAGTAGAATGTATGCAAAGCCTAAGGAAATAGAGGAATACTTAAATAATAATCCTGAGAAACCTTATATAAGCTGCGAGTACATGCATGCTATGGGAAATTCTTGTGGAGGAATGAAGCTTTATACAGATCTTGAAGATAAGTATGATATGTATCAAGGGGGATTTATTTGGGATTATATAGACCAAGCTATAGAAATAGAGAGAGAAGGAGTAAATACCTTAGCATATGGTGGAGATTTTGATGATAGAGCAACAGATTATTGTTTCTGCACTGATGGAATAATTTATGCAGATAGAACAATATCTCCAAAAGCACAAGAAGTTAAAAAACTTTATTCTAATATAAAAATTATTCCAGATAAAAAAGGAGTAACTATTGAAAATAATAATTTATTTGTTGGAACAAGTGATTATGATTTTATAGCTTATATTGAAAAAGAAGGTAGAAAAATATTTGAAACAAGAATAAATGCAGATGTTAAACCAGGTGAAAGAGAGTATATAGAAATAGAATATCCACTAATTGAAAATAATGGTGAATACAGTTATAATATATCTATGATATTAAATAAAGATACACTTTGGGCAAATAAGGGATATGAAGTGAATTTTGGTCAAGCTATCTATAATATAAATGATTGTAAAGGTTATAATGAAGTATTAGAAAATAGAGAGTTTAAAATTATCCATGGCGATGTAAATATAGGGGTTATGGGTGAAGACTTTAAAATGATGTTTTCAATTCAAGAAGGTGGATTAATTTCTCTTTGTTATGATGATAAAGAATATATTACAAGAGCACCAAAAACCTCTTTCTTTAGGGCTACAACTGACAATGATAGAGGTAATGGACATAATTTTAGAACTTCAACTTGGCAAATAGCAGGATTACATCAAAGATTAGTAGATTTTAATTACACAGAAAGCAAAGAAGAAATTACTTTAGTATATAAATTTGAAATGCCAACAAGTATTAAAACTACTAATACAGTAACATATACAGTAACTCCAGATGGAAACATAAAAGTTAATATACATTATGCTGGAGTAGAAGGATTGCCTGAACTTCCGTTATATTCAATTGACTTTAAGCTTAAGAAAGAATTAAGTGCTTTTGAATATTATGGTTATGGTCCAGAAGAAAATTATATTGATAGAAATAATGGAGCAAAATTAGGTATATATGAAAATACTGCAGAAAGTAATATGTCAAGATATCTAATTCCTCAAGAGTGTGGAAATAGAACAAATGTTAGATGGGTAAAGATAGTGGATAAGAATAATGAAGGATTAAAATTTAGCTATGTAGATACTCCTTTTGAAATGAGTGTATTACCATATAGTGCATATGAACTAGAAAATGCTATGCATATGTACGAACTTCCACCTGTTAATTACACTTGGGTTAGAATAATAGCAAAACAAATGGGTGTAGGTGGAGACGATAGCTGGGGAGCACCAGTTCACGAAGAATTTAAAATACCATCTAATAAAGATATAGATCTAAGTTTTACAATTTCAAGAATATAAATAGAAATTAATATATAGTGTGAAGGTTTCGTTAAAAAAGAAGCTTTCACACTAAACCCATTTATAAGGAACTTGAAAATTAAAGTGATTTTGATTAAACAATAATCATAATTACTAATTATTAGCTATAAATTAAAGTGATTTGGAACAAATCACAACCGAAATTATCCATTGTGCATTATGCATTATCAATTACCAAACGGGGGTTTATATGGAAAAGAATTATTGTAGGGTTTTAATTGTTGAGGATGAGTTTATAATGAGACAGGGTATGAAACATATGATTGAATGGGAAAAAGAAGGATTTACAATAGTTGGAGAAGCTACTAATGGAGAAGAAGCACTAAAGTTAATAGAGGATTTAAAGCCTAATATAGTAATATCCGATATAGTTATGCCTATATTAAATGGTGTGGATTTTTCAAAGATAGTTCAAAAAAAGTATCCAGAGATACAAATTATAATATTAAGCAGTTATGATAATTTTGAATATGTAAAAGATACACTTTTAAGTGGAGCAGTAGATTATATCTTAAAACCAACCTTAACACCAAATGAACTTTTAGTTACTTTAAAAAAGGCTGTTGATAGAATTCCTGGATTAGAATTAGTTAAAGATGAAGAGGTTTACTATAGTAGTATAATTGAAAAATACATCTTAGGCTTTGAGGATAATATAGATAGTAATAATTTCTTTGATATTTTTCCTAATACTTGTTTTAGGCTTTTAGGAATAAACATTAAGCAAGGTTATACAAAAAATAGGGAATTTATAAAAGAGTCTAGAAGACTTGTAGAGGAATTTTTAATAAATAACAATTATGTATTTATTAGATTTATTATTAATGAAGAAATTTTATTATATTTAATTAACTATAAGGTAAGTGATGATAAAGAATTAGTTAAAAGGTTTGAAAAATACATAGAAAATAAAATGATTCATGAAAACAGATTTTATATTATTACATCTAAATTTAATAATATATCTAATGTAAAAGATGTATATAATAATAAGTTTTTACCTTATTTATCTCAAAAGTTTTATTATAAGGAAAAATTTCTGTTAAATACAGAAGATATCATTTTAACTGAAGGAATAGAAAAATTTGATTCAAATAAGTATGATTTACTATTAAAAAAGAAGGATTTTATATCTGCAATAAATTTAATAAAAAATTATATAGATACGTCTATTTTATTTAAGATGGATGAATACAAGATTAAAAATTTACTTAAAAATTTGTTATACAATTTAATTGTAAGCTTAGAATCTTATAATTTAGATGCAGAAAATTTAAGGCAAAGGTATTTTAAAAGAATAGATAAAACGACTTATATAGAGGAATTTAGTTATGAAGTTAATAATATTTTGTTAGAACTTAAAGAGTTTGTTAATAAGAATATAAATTTAGAGGAAGACAGAATTAATGAAATATTAGAATATATAGATGAAAATTATAATAAGACTTTAGAATTGAGTGATATAGCAAAGGCTTTTAATTTTAATTATTATTATTTATCGTACTATTTTAATAATCATTGCAAAGAAGGTTTCTCTGAATATTTAAATAGAATTAGAATAGAAAAAGCTTGTGATCTGTTAAAAGAAAATAAGAGGTATGTTTCAGAAATTAGTTCAATGATTGGATATTCTGATCATAGTTATTTTTGTAGAGTATTTAAAAAAATAACAGGATATACACCTAGTAACTACAGAATAAAAATGCGTACTCAGGGAGTGAGAGTAAATGAAGAGAAAACTAAAGTTAAATAGTTTATTTGTAAAAATATTATGTGTAGTAGTTGTAGGAGTAATATGCGTTTCTATTTCTGTAGGATATATTACAATAAATATGTCAAGAAGAATATTTACTGATAATTATAAGGAGTCTCAAAAGAAAATTTTCGACCAAGTAAATGATGAAATTTATGATTTTCATAGTGAAATAGTAAAAAATATAAATGCAATAAATTCACATAGGGCCTTTAGATCCTACTTTAGTGAAGAAAATCTATCGGCAAAGGATTTATCTATAGATATTTATGAACTAAAGAAACAAATGAAAGAGTTAATGAACTCAAATAAGTACGATATGAGTGTACTTATAGTTGGAATAAATGGTAGAACATATTTAAATAGTGATGAATTACTAACAATGGGAGGAGAGGAACTTTTAGGATTAGATAGTATTAAAAGTTCTCTTGAAAATAATAAGGCTATAACATATAAATATCTTGAGAAAGGTATAACATCATCAAGTAAGAATGATGCAGTAATAGTTATTTCAAAGGCTTTAAACTTACAAGATGAAAAACCTTATGGAGTTATTAATTTTATAATTAAAGAAAAAAACTTTCAAAAGTTTTATGATTATTTTACGGTTAAAATCAATGATATAGTATTACTAGATGAAAATAATTTAGTTATATCGTCTAATAAAAAGAGCAATATTGGACAGGTACAATTAGATTTTAAAGATACAATTAATGAACTAATAGAAAATAAAAGGTTAAATAAAAGTTATGAAAATAATAGAAATACTATATTTATCCAAAGACTACCTTACTGTAATTTAACTATTTGTGGCACTGTTGATAATAATAAGGCTTTAGAAAAAATGTATGATGTTAAGGGGATAGCATTTATATGCACTTTAATAACTTTAGGTGTTTTAGTTGGTATATTTTTAATAGTAAGAGAAATGACAAGGCCTCTTTATTTATTAACAGAAAAAATGTCTAAGGTGAAGAATGGTAACTTTAATGAATATATAGAAGTAAGTGGTCCAGAAGAAATAAAGGAATTATCATCTACTTATAATTATATGATAAAGGATATAAATAAATATGTTAATGAATTAATGAAGGTACAAAAAGAAAAGAGAAAAGCTGAAATAAATGCTTTGCAAATGCAAATAAATCCTCATTATATATATAATACTTTATCTAGTATTAAGTGGCTTATTTGGCAAGGAAGTAAGGAAAAATCTATAAGTGCTATAGATGCTTTTATTAATATGATAAGAAATACTATAAGTAAAACAGATGAATTTGTAACTATAGAAGAAGAAATAGAAAATTTAAAAAACTATGTTTTAATTAACAATATAAGATATGGGGATAGAATAAAGGTAGAGTACTTTATTATGCCTGATTGCTATGAATATTTGATACCAAAACTAATATTACAACCCTTTATAGAAAACTCATTTTTTCATGCTTTTCCTTCTGAAGAAGAGGGTGAAATTCAAATTTTTATAAAGGAAATAGATGAAGATAAGGTAAAGATAGAAATTTTTGATAATGGTATAGGTATAGATGAGGAAAATATAGATAGAATTATGAAAGGCAATGAAGAAAAGAATAGATATTTTAGTGGAATAGGTATTAATAATGTTGATAGTAGAATTAAGCTTATTTATGGAAATGATTATGGTATTAATATAAAGAGTAAATTAAATAGTGGAACAACTATAACTATAGTAATTCCAAAGGGAAAGTAGGAGGCTATTTGCAATAGTCTCTTTTTTATAGTATCTTTATTACTAGACTTTAAAAATAATTATAAATTTTTTTGAATTTATAGGTTAAAAACGTGCTAAATATAATAAAATATGGAGATTATATTAAGTATAGATTTATATAAATTGAGTATTTACAAAGGAGAAAAG